>CAJCIO010000118.1 GCA_903970465.1 Gammaproteobacteria bacterium | reverse complement strand
CCAGCGCCCTGCACCTGTTCCAGCGAGCCGTGGAACAGAGCGCGAATGCCTTCCTGCTGGTCAGCAGCGACGGCGTGGTGGAATACGTCAACCCCAGCTTCACCGCCATCACCCAGTACAGTACCGATGAAGTCCACGGCCAGAAGCTCTCCGAGCTGCCAGCCCTGGAGAACCTCAGCGAGCTGCTGTTCGACGCGCCCTCGAGCCTGGCCAAGAGCAACAGTTGGCAAGGCGAGTTCAAGAGCCGGCGCAAGAACCTGGAACCCTACTGGGGCCAGTTGTCGATTTCCAAGGTCTATGGCGACAACCGCGAACTGACCCACTACATCGGCATCTACGAAGACATCACCCAGACCAAGCTGGCGCAGCAGCGCATCGAGCGCCTGGCCTACACCGACAACCTGACCAACCTGGGTAACCGTCCGGCCTTCATCCGCAACCTCGACGAGCGTTTCGCCCGCGACAGCGATTCGCCCATCAGCCTGCTGCTGGTGGACATCGACAACTTCAAGCGGATCAACGACAGCCTCGGCCACCAGACCGGCGACAAGCTGCTGATCAGCCTGGCCCGACGCCTGCGCAACAGCCTGAGCCCGAGCGGCAGCCTGGCGCGCTTTGCCAGTAACGAATTCGCCGTGCTGCTGGACGATACCGACCTGGAAACCGGGCAACAGATCGCCAGCCAGCTGCTGACCACCCTCGACAAGCCGATGTTCGTCGACAACCAGTTGATCAGCGTCACCGGCTCCGTGGGCCTGGCCAGCGCGCCGCTGCACGGCCGCGACCCGCAGACCCTGATGCGCAACGCCGGCCTGGCCCTGCACAAGGCCAAGGCCAACGGCAAGCACCAGGTGCAGGTATTCACCGAAGCGCTGAACGCCGAGGCCAGCTACAAGCTGTTCGTCGAGAACAACCTGCGCCGCGCCCTGACCCAGAACGAGCTCGAGGTGTTCTACCAGCCCAAGCTGTGCCTGCGCAGCGGCCGCCTGCTCGGGCTGGAGGCGCTGTTGCGCTGGAACCATCCGGAGCGCGGCATGATCCGCCCGGATCAGTTCATCAGCGTGGCAGAAGAAACCGGCCTGATCATCCCGATCGGCAAATGGGTCGCGCGCCAGGCCTGCCGCATGAGCAAGGAACTGACCGCCAACGGTATCGGCTCATTGCAGGTGGCGATCAACCTGTCACCCAAGCAGTTCTCCGATCCCGACCTGGTGTCGTCGATCCGCCTTATTCTCGAAGAAGAGGCCCTGCCCCCGCACCTGCTGGAACTCGAGTTGACCGAGGGCCTGTTGCTGGAAGCCACCGAAGAGACACGCCTGCAGCTCGCCGAGCTGAAAAGCCTGGGCCTGACCTTGGCCATGGACGACTTCGGGACCGGCTATTCGTCGCTCAGCTACCTGAAGAAATTCCCGATCGACATCATCAAGATCGATCGCAGCTTCATCCATGAAATCCCGGACAATCAGGACGACATGGAAATCACCTCGGCGGTGATCGCCATGGCCCACAACCTTAAGCTCAAGGTAGTCGCCGAAGGTATCGAGACCGCCGAACAGCTAGCGTTCCTGCGCCGCCACCGCTGCGACGTCGGCCAGGGCTACCTGTTCGACCGGCCAATCCCCGGCAGCCAACTGGTCGAAGCCCTCAAGCGCTATCCTCGCGGACCAGCGGCCTGACCCCCACGCAACGCTTCGGCAAACTGTCGGTCTATCCTTGTTGCCACTTCCCATTCCCTGCAGAGGAGAAGACCCATGGTCTTGCGCTCGGAAATCCTGGTCAACAAAAACGAATTGCCTACCCAGCAACAAGCCCTGCCAGGGCGCGAATCGCCAATGGCGGTGCCTGCCGAACACTTCGTGAATGGCCATTCCCTGACTGAATTCCCCGCCGGGTTTCAAACCGCCATTTTTGGCCTGGGCTGCTTCTGGGGCGCCGAACGCCGCCTCTGGAGCGAGCCAGGCGTGTGGACCACCGCCGCGGGCTACGCAGGAGGCTACACACCCAACCCGACCTACGAAGAAACCTGCTCGGGACTGACTGGCCACAGCGAAGTGGTGCTCGTGGTGTTCGACCCTGCCAAGGTGAGCTACGAGACGCTATTGAAAGTGTTCTGGGAAGCGCACAACCCAACGCAGGGGATGCGCCAGGGTAACGATCTGGGCACGCAATATCGCTCGGCCATCTACTGCACCAGCGAAGCGCAATTGCAGGCGGCCAAGGCCAGCGAGGAGGTGTTCCAAGGCCAACTGAGCGAGGCAGGGATGGGCACCATCACGACCGAGATCGCCATGGCTCCGGACTTCTATTATGCAGAGGCGTATCACCAGCAGTATCTGGCCAAGAATCCGGGCGGGTATTGCGGACTGGGCGGCACCGGGGTGTGCATGCCGCCTGCGGCTTGAAAGCTTCGCGGGCAAGCCTTGCTCCCACAGGTGTACGCCGCTCTAACTGCGCACACTGTGGGAGCAAGGTTTGCCCGCGAATGGGCCATCACTCAGCAATCAACCAATCCATCTTCCAGCCACCCTGGGTCTGCCCGAGCAACTGCGCCAGCCACGGTAGCAATTCATTAAGCTCCTCCTCCAGCCCCCACGGTGGATTGGCAATCGCCAGCCCTGAACCGTTAAGGCTCTGCTCGGTTTCGATCGGGTGTACCAGCAACTCCACCCGCAGCAACTTGGGTGCGCCGCTGCCGGCCAGATCCTGATAGAAACGCTTGAGCGCCCGTTGATCTTTGACCGGGTACCAGATGGCGGCGACTGTCTGGCGCATGCGGCCGATGGCCTCCTTGAGGGCCTTGGCGCAGCGCTGCATCTCGTCCAACTGCTCGAACGGCGGATCGATCAGCATCAAGGCGCGCTTCTCCGGCACCGGCAGCAGTGCCCGAGGCACATGCCAGCCCTCACCCAAGTGCACCGCCACGCGGCGATCGCCCTTCATGTTCTCCCTGAGCAGTTGGCCATCCTGGGGATGCTTTTCGTTCAGCAGTACGCGATCTTGCGCGCGGGTCAGGCGCCGCGCCAGCTCAGGTGACCCCGGGTAATAGCGCAATTCGCCATCGGGGTTCATGTCGTGCAGCACGCGCAGATAGTCCGCTGCCAAAGGCGGCACATCCTGC
Source organism: Gammaproteobacteria bacterium (assembly GCA_903970465.1). Lineage (GTDB taxonomy): Bacteria > Pseudomonadota > Gammaproteobacteria > Pseudomonadales > Pseudomonadaceae > Aquipseudomonas. The sequence goes on along the minus strand of CAJCIO010000118.1, from coordinate 121,853 downwards.
GCCTCCCAGAGGCGGGCGACGCCCTGCAGCCATTCGCCGGTGCGCGTTGCCTGATCACCACGCAAATCGTAGAGCCCAAGGCCTGCGTGGGTATCGATGGATGCAAAGGGCTGCTCCTTGCGCGACAGCAAGGCAATCAGACGAGTAAGGACAAGGTGTTTGAAGACGTCGGCGTGGTTGCCGGCGTGGAAAGCGTGACGATAATTCATGGCAACTCCTGCAATGCGCAGGAGTTTACCCTGTGCCGGCCCCACCGCCAAAATCGGCGAGGCCGGACGGTCGCCTCAGCGCTCGCGCCGATAAGCGCGCTCAGCCCCATCGAAGCGTTCGAGCATGGCTGCGGTCGGCGCACCCACCGAGCTGACCAACCAGATGGCCAGGCTGGCGAACACGAAGCCAGGGATGATTTCGTACATGCCCAGAAGCGCGAATTGCTTCCAGACAATAACCGTCACCGCCCCCACCACGATGCCCGCCAGTGCGCCATCGCGGGTCATGCCTTTCCACAATACCGAGATCAGCACGACCGGTCCGAACGCTGCGCCGAAACCTGCCCAGGCATAGCTGACCAGGCCCAGTACACGGTTCTGCGGGTTACTGGCCAGCCAGATGGCCACCAGCGCCACCAAGAGCACCATTGCGCGCCCCACCCACACCAATTCACGCTGCGAGGCATGCTGACGCAGGAAGGTCTTGTAGAAATCCTCGGTCAGCGCGCTCGAGCAGACCAGCAATTGGCAACTGAGGGTGCTCATGACTGCGGCCAGAATCGCCGAGAGCAACACGCCGGCAATCCACGGATTGAACAACAGGCGCGCCAGCTCGATGAATACCCGCTCGGGGTTTTCTGCTACCGCTCCGGCCACCTCCGGATGGGTGGAGAAATACGCAACGCCGAAGAAGCCTACGCCCAAGGCGCCCCCGAGGCACAGAATCATCCACGCCATGGAGATACGCCGGGCCTTGTCGATGGACCTGACCGAGTCGGCCGCCATGAACCGCGCCAGGATATGCGGCTGACCGAAGTAGCCCAACCCCCACCCGAGCAGCGACACGATGCCGATGAAGGTGGTGCCGCGCAGCACATCGAAATGCTCCGGTGCCTGCGCCTCGATGGCCAGCATCGCGCTATCGGCACCGCCGCTCGCCAACATCACCATCACTGGCGTGAGGATCAACGCGAAGATCATCAAAGTTGCCTGCACGGTGTCGGTCCAGCTGACGGCCAGAAAACCGCCGATCAAGGTATAGGCGATAGTCGCCGCCGCTCCGGCCCAGAGCGCCTGCTCGTAGGTCAGGCCAAAGGTGCTTTCGAACAGACGCGCCCCGGCGACGATCCCCGACGCACAATAGATAGTGAAGAACAGCAGGATCACCAGTGCCGCAATGACTCGCAGCAGGCCGCTACGATCATCGAAACGGCTGGCGAAGTAATCGGGCAAGGTCAGCGCATCGCCGTTGTGCTCGGTCTGCACCCGCAAGCGCCCGGCGACGAACAGCCAGTTGAGGTAGGCGCCGGTGATCAGCCCCACGGCAATCCAGCCTTCGGACAACCCGGAAAGATAGACGGCCCCCGGCAAACCCATGAGCAGCCAGCCGCTCATGTCCGAAGCCCCTGCCGACAGCGCCGTGACAAAACTGCCCAGGCGCCGACCGCCCAGAATGTAATCGGCGAGGTTGTGGGTCCGGTGCCAGGCGATCAGGCCGATCAGCACCATGGCGGCGATGTAGATCACAAAAGTGATCAGGGTAGGGTTACCAAGGGTCATGGATAAACGCCTTCTTGTTATGGATCCGCCCTATCAGTGCAACCCGGAGTTGCACCCGTAAAGCCGAATGAAAAAATGCCCCGAAACGGAGCAAGCCGCTAATTTCATGGGCGCGAATGCACCATCGCGAAGCATACCCACTACACCGCTGCCCAACGCCCAGAACAGTGTTACCAATCCTTTCAAAAAGTGGGTTGCACCCGGTTGCACCTCGCCGCGCGCCGAGCTAATCTGCACCCCACCTGATGCCGCGGGTCCAGCGGCCTTGATGAGGATTTGTAATGGCGACGACCACCCTTGGGGTCAAACTCGACGACCCGACTCGTGAGCGATTGAAGGCAGCAGCCCAGTCGATCGACCGCACTCCGCATTGGTTGATCAAACAGGCGATCTTCAATTACCTCGAGAAGCTCGAAGCCGGCGCAACCCTCAACGAGCTCAGCGGCCTGGGTGGCACCAGCGGTGACGACGCCGGCGAAGTGCAAGCCGACCACAGCCATCAGTGCTTCCTCGAATTCGCCGAAAGTATCCTCCCGCAGTCGGTACTGCGAGCCGCCATCACCGGCGCCTACCGTCGCCCCGAACAGGAAGTCGTACCGATGCTGCTGGAGCAGGCGCGCCTGCCTGCGGCCATGGCCGAGGCCACGCACAAGGTCGCTGCCGGCATCGCCGAAAAACTGCGCAACCAAAAAAGCGCCAGTGGCCGCGCCGGTATCGTCCAAGGCTTGCTGCAGGAGTTCTCGCTGTCATCCCAAGAGGGCGTGGCCCTGATGTGCCTGGCCGAAGCGCTGCTGCGGATTCCCGACAAAGGCACCCGCGATGCCCTGATCCGCGACAAGATCAGCAACGGCAACTGGCAGCCGCACCTGGGCAATAGCCCGTCGCTGTTCGTCAACGCTGCCACCTGGGGCCTGCTGTTGACCGGCAAGCTGGTGGCCACCCACAACGAATCCGGCCTGACGTCTTCGCTGAGCCGCATCATCGGCAAGAGCGGCGAGCCGATGATTCGCAAGGGCGTGGACATGGCCATGCGCCTGATGGGCGAGCAGTTCGTCACCGGCGAAACCATCGCCGAAGCGCTGGCCAACGCCACCCGCTTTGAAGCCAAGGGCTTCCGCTATTCCTACGACATGCTGGGTGAAGCCGCCCTCACCGAGCACGACGCGCAAAAATACCTGGCGTCCTACGAGCAGGCTATCCACTCGATCGGCAAGGCCTCCCACGGCCGCGGCATCTACGAAGGCCCGGGCATTTCCATCAAGCTCTCGGCCCTGCACCCGCGCTACAGCCGCGCCCAGTACGAGCGCGTGATGGACGAGCTGTACCCGCGCCTGCTGTCGCTGACCCTGCTGGCCAAGCATTACGATATCGGCCTCAACATCGACGCCGAAGAAGCAGACCGCCTGGAACTGTCCCTCGACTTGCTCGAGCGCCTGTGCTTCGAGCCCCAACTGACTGGCTGGAACGGCATCGGCTTCGTCATCCAGGCCTATCAGAAGCGCTGTCCGTACGTGATCGACTACGTTATCGATCTGGCCCGCCGCAGCCGTCATCGCCTGATGATCCGCCTGGTCAAGGGCGCCTACTGGGACAGCGAGATCAAACGCGCCCAGGTCGAAGGCCTGGAAGGCTATCCGGTCTATACCCGCAAGGTGTACACGGACGTTTCCTACATCGCCTGCGCGAAAAAACTGCTGTCGGTGCCAGAAGTCATCTACCCGCAGTTCGCCACCCACAACGCCCACACCCTGGCGGCCATCTACCACATCGCCGGGCAGAACTATTACCCCGGCCAGTACGAGTTCCAGTGCCTGCACGGCATGGGCGAACCGCTGTACGAGCAAGTAGTGGGCAAGGTCGCCGACGGCAAGCTGAACCGCCCGTGCCGCGTGTATGCCCCAGTCGGTACCCACGAGACGCTGTTGGCGTACCTGGTCCGCCGCCTGCTGGAAAACGGCGCCAACACCTCGTTCGTCAATCGCATCGCCGACCACTCCATCTCGATCCACGAACTGGTCGCCGATCCAGTGAGCAGCATCGAGCGCATTGCGGCCCAGGAAGGCGGTTTCGGCCTGCCCCACCCGCGCATCCCGTTACCGGTCGATCTGTATGGCGGCGAGCGCAGCAACTCCGCCGGTATCGACCTGGCCAACGAACATCGCCTGGCGTCGTTGTCCAGCGCCTTGCTGGCCACCGCCCATAACGACTGGCAAGCGGCGCCGATGCTCGGCTGCCCGGTGAGCGCCGGCACACCACAGCCGTTGCTGAACCCGGCCGATCACCGCGACGTGGTCGGTCACGTTCAGGAAGCGACGATCGAAGACGTCGACAACGCCCTGCTCTGCGCCCTTGGCAACGGACCGATCTGGCAGGCCACGCCGCCAGAAGAGCGCGCCGCCGTACTGGAGCGGGCCGCCGACCTGATGGAAGCCGAAATCCAGCCGCTGATGGGCCTGCTGGCCCGCGAAGCCGGCAAGACCTTCGCCAACGCCATCGCCGAAGTGCGCGAGGCCGTGGACTTCCTGCGCTACTACGCGGTGCAGGCTCGCCACGACCTGAGCAACGACGCCCACCGCCCGCTCGGTCCGGTGGTGTGCATCAGCCCGTGGAACTTCCCGCTGGCAATCTTCACCGGTCAGGTGGCTGCAGCATTGGCCGCCGGCAACCCGGTGCTGGCCAAGCCGGCCGAACAGACCCCACTGGTCGCCGCCCAGGCTGTGCGCCTGCTGCTCGAAGCCGGTATCCCCGAAGGCGTACTGCAACTGCTGCCGGGCCGCGGCGAAACCGTCGGTGCCCGCCTGGTAGGCGACGAGCGCGTCAAAGGTGTGATGTTCACAGGCTCCACCGACGTGGCGCGCCTGCTGCAACGCAACATTGCCGGGCGCCTGGACAACCAGGGCCGACCGATCCCGTTGATCGCCGAAACCGGCGGCCAGAACGCCATGATCGTCGACTCCTCGGCACTCACCGAGCAAGTGGTCATCGACGTCGTCTCGTCAGCCTTCGACAGCGCCGGTCAACGTTGTTCCGCCCTGCGCGTACTGTGCCTGCAGGAAGACTCCGCCGACCGCGTCATCGAAATGCTCAAGGGCGCCATGGCTGAAGCCCGCCTGGGCAACCCCGAGCGCTTGAGCGTGGATATCGGCCCGGTGATCGACGCCGAAGCCAAGACCAACATCGACAAACACGTACAGACCATGCGCGACAAAGGCCGCACCGTGTTCCAGATGGCCATTGCCGACAGCGCCGAAATCAAGCGCGGTACCTATGTGACGCCAACGCTGATCGAGCTCGAGAGCTTCGACGAGCTGCAACGCGAGATCTTTGGCCCGGTGCTGCACGTGGTCCGCTACCAGCGCAAGGACATCGACCGCCTGATCGAGCAGATCAACGCGTCGGGCTACGGCTTGACCTTGGGCGTGCACACGCGTATCGACGAGACCATCGCCAAGGTGCTCGACAACGTCAACGCCGGTAACGTTTACGTCAACCGCAACATCGTCGGTGCGGTAGTCGGTGTGCAACCGTTCGGTGGTGAAGGCCTGTCCGGGACCGGCCCGAAAGCCGGTGGCCCGCTGTACCTGTACCGCCTGCTGTCGACCTGCCCGGCGGATGCCATCAGCGCGTCGCTGCAACGCCAGGACGGCGCGAACGCCCCTGATGTGCGTTTGCGCGACCTTCAGCTCAAGCCGTTGCGTGCCCTGCAAGCCTGGGCCGCAAGCAATCAGCACGCCGAGCTGGCGGATACCTGCCAGCGGTTCGCCGAGCAATCGCAAAGCGGCGTCACCCGCCTGCTGACCGGCCCGACCGGAGAGCGCAACAGCTACACCATACTGGCCCGCGAGCACGTGCTGTGCCTGGCCGAAACCGAGGCCGACCTGCTGGTGCAACTGGCCGCGACGCTGGCGGTGGGCAGCCATGCGGTGTGGGTGGAAAACGAGCTGGGCAAGGCCGTGCGCAATCGCCTGCCCAAAGACGTGCAGGCGCAGATTCGCCTGGTGGCGGAGTGGAACAAGGATGACGTGCTGTTCGATGCCGTGATTCATCACGGTGATTCGGATCAACTGCGCGGCGTATGCCAGCAGATCGCCAAACGCGCCGGGGCGATTGTCGGCGTCCAGGGACTGTCTCAGGGTGAAAGCAATATCGCCCTGGAACGCCTGGTGATCGAGCGCGCGTTGAGTGTCAACACCGCGGCCGCAGGCGGCAACGCCAGCTTGATGACCATCGGCTGACATCACGCATGAAACCGGCCTGTCGACATCGCGTCGCCAGGCCGGCAACCGGTGCTGTTCGTGGCGGTTGAACCGCGAGCGCAGCAACTCGGTAAATGTCTGCGTCTCTTGGGCGGCCCGCAGTGTCACCCGCCCGTGAAGGTATCGCCACTGGCGCTGACGTCGAGGCGATGCAGGAAGATTTTATCGGGATCCAGCTTGTGCCCCGCGAAGGTCAACAGCAGGTGCGCGCCGAACTCGCGGGCGAACCTGTAGCGCGGCAGCGGTGTTTTTATCCGTAGCCCTTTGACATATATGCAATTACACAGGTTATTATCCTTGGCACGCAGCCTGCATGACGCACGCTTTGCCTTGGACTGGAGTACTGCCCTTGAATGCGACGACCATCAACAGCCTGTTCTTGATCGGCGCGTTGCTGGTAGGTGCGAGCATCCTGGTGAGCTCGTTGTCTTCGCGGCTGGGCATCCCCATTCTGGTCATCATCCTCGCGGTCGGCATGACGGCCGGGGTCGACGGTGGCGGCATCATCTTCGACAACTACCCCACGGCCTATCTGGTCGGCAACCTGGCGTTGGCGGTGATTCTCCTCGACGGCGGCTTGCGCACGCGGGTGGCGAGTTTCCGCGTGGCGCTCTGGCCAGCCTTGTCACTGGCCACCGTGGGCGTGCTGATCACGACCGGGCTGACAGGCATGATGGCGGCCTGGCTGTTCGACCTGAACATCATCCAGGGCCTGCTGATCGGCGCTATCGTCGGCTCCACCGACGCGGCGGCGGTGTTTTCGCTGCTGGGCGGCAAGGGCCTGAATGAGCGGGTCAGCGCCAGCCTCGAGATCGAATCAGGCAGCAACGACCCCATGGCGGTGTTCCTCACCGTGACCCTGATCGACATGCTCGCCAGCGGCCAGACCGGCCTGCACTGGAGCCTGTTGATCCATCTGATTCGCGAATTCGGCATCGGTGGCGCCATCGGCCTGGGCGGCGGCTGGCTGATGCTGCAACTGGTCAATCGCATTAACCTCGCCAACGGCCTGTACCCGATCCTGGTGATCAGCGGCGGCCTTGTAGTGTTCGCCCTTACCAACGCCCTGCACGGCAGCGGTTTTCTGGCGGTCTACCTGTGCGGGCTGGTGCTGGGCAACAGGCCGATCCGCAGCCGCCACGGCATACTGCACATGCTCGACGGCATGGCGTGGCTGGCGCAGATCGGCATGTTCCTGGTGCTGGGCCTGCTGGTCACCCCCCACGACCTGTTGCCCATCGCCATCCCGGCGCTGGCGTTGGCGCTGTGGATGATCCTCATCGCCCGACCACTGTCGGTGTTCGTCGGGCTGCTGCCATTCAAGGCCTTTCACGGCCGCGAAAAGGGTTTTATCGCCTGGGTCGGTCTGCGCGGCGCGGTACCGATCATTCTCGCGGTGTTCCCGCTGATGGCCGGCCTGCCCCACGCGCAGCTGTATTTCAACCTGGCGTTCTTCATCGTGCTGGTGTCGCTGCTGGTGCAGGGCACCAGCCTGCCGTGGGTGGCAAAGCTGCTCAAAGTCACGGTACCGCCAGACCCGGCGCCCATCTCCCGTTCGGCGCTGGAAGTCCACGTCACCAGCGAGTGGGAGCTGTTCGTCTACCGCCTTGGCGCTGAAAAATGGTGCATCGGCGCTGCGCTACGGGAACTGAAAATGCCCGAGGGCACCCGCATCGCCGCGTTGTTCCGTGGCCAGCAATTGCTCCATCCGTCTGGTAGTACGGTGTTGGAAGTGGGCGACCTGCTCTGTGTGATCGGTCACGAACACAACCTCTCGGCACTTGGCAAACTGTTCAGCCAGGCCCCGCAACGCGGCCTCGATCTGCGCTTCTTCGGCGATTTCGTGCTCGAAGGCGACGCCGAGCTGGGGGCGGTATCGGCACTCTATGGCCTGCAACTCGACGGTGTCGACCCGCACATGCCGCTCAGCCGCTTCATTGCGCAGAAGGTCGGCGGTGCACCCGTGGTGGGCGACCACGTCGAATGGAACAGCACGATCTGGACGGTTGCGGTCATGGACGGGAACAAGATTGGCAAAGTCGGCGTCAGATTCCCGGAAGGAAGTCGCCCGGGCCCCGGGTTGTTCCTCTAAACTGCCGATCTAATCTTCGAGTTACCCGACTTTTTACCTATGCCTAGCCTGCGCTCTCTGGTCACCACAGCCCTGTTGGGCCTGTGCCTGACGATCTCTGCCGTCCACGCCGCTGATGCGCCTTCCCGCGACTCCGTGCAGCAAAGCCTCGACCGCATCGGTGATCGCAAACTGGCCGATGCCGATCAGAAAGCCCTGCAGGAGATACTGCAAGGCACCCTGACGTTCCTCACCAATGACGATGACAACCAGCGCCAACTGGTCGACCTCAAGCAGCAACTGCTCGATGCGCCCAAGGACACCATCGCCAACCAGCGCGAACTGGCGCGCCTCAAGGCGGCCAAGGTGGTGCCGGTCGAGCAGCGCTATGCCAACCAGAGCGTCACCCAACTCGAGCAATTGCTCACCGATCGCAGCAATGAACAAGGCGGCTTGCAAAAGGCCCTGTCCGATGCCAACTCGATGACCATCGCCGCCCAGACTCGCCCCGAACGCGCGCAAACCGAGATCAGCGACAAGCAAAACCGCATCCAGCAAATCAACGGCATCCTCAAGAGCGGCCGTGACAACGGCAAGTCTATCAATGCCGACCAGCGCAACGAACTGAACGCCGAGCTGGCCGCGATCAACTCGCTGATCGTGTTGCGCCGCCAGGAACTGGCCGGCAACACCCTGCTACAGGACCTGGGCAACAGTCAGCATGACTTGCTGATGGCCAAGACCGGCCTGCTCGAACAGGAAATCCAGGACCTGCAGACGCTGATCAACCAGAAGCGCCTGGCACAGTCGCAAAAGACCGTCACCGAGCAATCGCTGGAAGCCCAAAAGGCCGGCGGCAGTAGCGTGCTGGCTACCGAAAGCGCAACAAACGTCAAGCTCTCCGACTATTTGCTCAAAAGTACCGACGAGCTCAATGAGGTGACCCAGGAAAACCTCAAGACCAAGCAGCAGCTCGACACCATCACCCAGACCGACCAGGCCCTGGATGAGCAGATCAGTGTGCTGCAAGGCAGCCTGTTGCTTTCCAAGATTCTCTACAAGCAGAAACAGGCGCTGCCGCACCTCAAGGTCAACCGCAATTTGGCGGATCAGATCGCCGACATCCGCCTCTACCAATTCGAGGTCAATCAGCAGCGCGAGGCCCTCAGCAGCCCGACCGCGTATGTCGAGAACCTGATCGCCGCGCAGCCGCCCGGAGACGTCACCCCGCAATTGCGTAAAGGCCTGCTCGATCTCGCCGTGACCCGCAGCGACCTGCTCGAACGCCTGAACCGCGAGCTGAGCGCGCTGCTCAACGAATCCATCACCCTGCAGCTCAATCAGAAGCAGCTGATCAGCACGTCCCAGAGTCTGCGCAAGACCCTCGACGAGCAGATGTTCTGGATCCCCAGCAACAAGCCGTTGGACGGTGACTGGTTTGCCGGCATGCCCAAGCACCTGATCAAGCAGGTGGCCACACTGCCTTGGGCCTCCAGCGTCAGCGAGCTCAAGGAGGGCCTGGTTCAGCGACCGCTGCTGTTCCTGCCGTTGTTGCTGGTGATCGGCGCCCTGCTATGGCGGCGCAGCTACCTGTACCGCAAGCTGACACAACTGCATCACGATATCGGCCACTTCAAGCGCGACAACCAATGGCACACGCCGCTGGCGCTGTTGATCAACATCCTCCTGGCGCTGCCGGTGGCCTTGGCCTTCGCCCTCTGTGGGCTGGCCTTGCAGATCGACGCCCGCGGGCAGAACGCCAGCCTCGGCTCGGCGCTCCTGCAGGTCGCCCAAGCGTGGCTGGTGTTCTATACGGCCTACCGGATCCTCGCCCCGGCGGGCGTCGCCGAACTGCATTTTCGCTGGGAGAAACGCCAGGTCGAGTTCCTGCAAAAATGGGTGCGCAAACTGGGTTTCGTGGTCTTGGCGCTGGTGACAGTGGTGGCCGTGGCCGAGTTGCAACCCTCGGCGCTGGCCGAAGACGTGATCGGCATTCTCGTGGTGCTGGCCTGCTACGCCCTGATGGCCAGCTTGCTGGGCCGCCTGTTGCTGGGCAGCCCGACCCATCAGAATGCCTCGCTGTTCCGCCGCGCCGTGGGCCTGGCGTTCACCGCCCTGCCGGTCGCGCTGTTTCTGGCAGTGTGCTTTGGCTACTACTACACCGCGCTCAAGCTCACCGATCGGCTGATCAACACCTTGTACCTGTTGATGCTCTGGCTGGTGATCGAAGCCGCGTTCGTGCGTGGCCTCAGCGTGGCCGCGCGGCGCCTGGCCTACAACCGTGCACTGGCCAAGCGTCAGGCCGCGAAGGACAACGGCGATGGCGAAGGCGTGGGCGAAGAGCCGACCCTGGACATCGAACAGGTCAACCAGCAGTCCCTGCGCCTGATCCGCCTGGCACTGCTCGGCGGCTTTATCGCGGCGCTGTACTGGGTATGGTCAGACCTGATCAGCGTGTTCTCGTACCTGGACAACATCACCCTGTACGAATACACCAGCGGCACCGGTGCCACCATGAGCATGGTGCCCATCAGCCTGGGTGACATGATCGGCGCGGCGGTGATCATCGGCATCACGTTCATCCTCGCCGGCAACTTGCCGGGCCTGCTGGAAGTACTGGTCCTGTCGCGTTTGAACCTGGCTCAGGGCAGTGCCTACGCGACGACCACGCTGCTGTCCTATGTGATCGCCGGCGTCGGTTTCGTATCGGCGTTGTCGACCCTGGGGGTCAGTTGGGACAAGCTGCAGTGGCTGGTCGCGGCCCTGTCCGTCGGCCTCGGATTCGGCATGCAGGAGATTTTCGCCAACTTCATCTCCGGCATCATGATCCTGTTCGAGCGCCCAGTGCGCATCGGCGACACCATCACGATCGGCAACCTGTCGGGCACGGTCAGCAAGATCCGCATCCGCGCCACCACCATCACTGACTTCGATCGAAAGGACATCATCGTCCCCAACAAGACCTTCATCACCGGCCAGTTGATCAACTGGTCGCTGACCGACACCATCACCCGCGTGACCCTCAAGCTGGGCGTGGATTACGGCTCCGACCTCGACCTGGTGCGCAGCCTGCTGCTCAAGGCCGCCGCCGACAACCCGCGAGTGCTCAAGGACCCGCAGCCCCACGTGTACTTCCTCAACTTCGGCGAAAGTACCCTGGACCATGAACTGCGCATGCACGTGCGCGACCTCGGCGACCGCAACCCGGTGCTCGACGAGATCAATCGGTTCATCAACAAGGAGTTCAAGGCGCAGAAGATCAACATCTCCTTCCGGCAGATGGAGATCTACCTGAAGAATACCCAAGGCGAGGAATACAAGCTGGTGCCGCAAAAGCCCGGCGAAGGAGGCCCGGCCGGGACGTTGCAGCCGCAAACCGACGAGCCCGAACCGCCTGCGCCGGCGCAATCGATCGAAGCCCCGAACCCGCCGCCGTCCAAACTGGACTGATGCCCCCCCGTAGCGAGGAGGCTCGCCCCCCGAAAACGAGCCAGCCAGCCTTCTATCGCTGACTCACCTTTCGGGGGGCATGCCCCTCGCTACAGGGATGAAGTGTTTACAATGCAGGCTCATCGTACTGGGAGACGGCCGTGAAAGCCCTCGACGAACTGACCTTCGACAACCGCTTCGCTCGCCTGGGCGATGTGTTTTCGATCCATGTGCTGCCAGCACCGCTCGACTCGCCGCGCCTGGTAGTGGCCAGCGATGCCGCCATGGCGCTGCTCGATCTTGACCCCAGCGAAGCCCAGACGCCTTTGTTCGCCGAAGTGTTCAGCGGCCACAAGCTGTGGGCCGAGACCGAGCCACGGGCGATGATCTACTCCGGGCATCAGTTCGGCCACTACAACCCGCAACTGGGCGACGGCCGCGGGTTGCTGCTCGGCGAGGTGTACAACGCCGCCGGCGAGCACTGGGACCTGCACCTCAAGGGCGCCGGGCAGACACCCTTCTCGCGCATGGGCGATGGCCGCGCGGTGCTGCGCTCGTCGATCCGCGAGTTCCTCGCTTCCGAAGCCCTGCACGCCTTGGGCATTCCCAGTAGCCGCGCGCTGTGCGTGATCGGCTCCGACACCCCGGTGTGGCGCGAAACCCAGGAGCGCGGCGCGATGGTCCTGCGCCTGGCGCCCAGCCATGTGCGCTTCGGGCACTTCGAATACTTTTATTACACCCAGCAGCCGGAACAGCAGAAGATCCTCGCCGATCACGTACTGGCCATGCACTTTGCCGAATGCCTGGAGCAACCCCAGCCGTATCTGGCGATGTTCACCACCATCGTCGAGCGCAACGCCGAGCTCATTGCGTTGTGGCAGGCCTATGGGTTCTGTCACGGGGTCATGAACACCGACAACATGTCGATCCTGGGTATCACCTTCGATTTCGGGCCCTTTGCGTTCCTCGATGATTTCGACGCCAATTTCATCTGCAATCATTCCGATCACGAAGGCCGCTACTCCTTCAGCAATCAGGTGCCCATCGCCCACTGGAACCTCAGTGCCCTGGCCCAGGCCCTGACGCCGCTGATCGCGCTCGAACCGCTGCGCCAGGCACTGGGGTTGTTCCTGCCGCTGTACCAGGCCCAGTACCTGGACCGCATGCGCCGTCGCCTAGGCCTGACCAGTGCCGAAGACGGCGACATGACCCTGGTGGAGCGCTTGCTCAACCTGATGCAGAACAGCGGCGTGGACTACAACCTGTTCTTCCGCCGCCTGGGTGATCAGCCTGCTGCGCTAGCGGTAGCCACGTTGCGTGAGGACTTCGTCGACATGCTCGGTTTCGATGGCTGGGCTGCCGACTACCTGGCCCGCATCGGCCGCGAAGATCAAGGCAGCGACAGCGAACGGCAAGCTCGCATGCATGCCGTCAATCCGTTGTACATGCTGCGCAACTACCTCGCGCAAAAAGCCATCGACGCTGCCGAGCGCGGGGATTATTCCGAGGTACGCCAACTGCATGCAGTACTGACTCGCCCGTTCGAACAGCAGCCCGGCATGGAGCAGTACGCCGAACGTCCACCGGAGTGGGGCAAGCATCTGGAGATCAGTTGTTCGTCCTGAGATGAAGGTGCAACTGAAAGCCCCCTCGCCGCCTGACCCGAGGGCCTACACCGTCAATGTGGGAGCGAGCTCTGCTCGCGAAGGGCTCAGCAGCAGCTATCGGCATCCACTGCACCCGCAACGCTTGCCAGCGGCGAATCCGCAAGCCCAGCGACTCGCTAGATAAACACGTCCGCCGGCACCGCAAACCGCCCCACCAGAAACCGGATCTGCCGCAGATTCAGTTTGCGCTTGCCTGCCAGCAACTCCGACACCACCGATTGCGTACCCAGCTCGGGCAAATCCGACTGTTTGAGGCCGTGTTCGTCCAGCAGATAACGCAAGACCTGCTCCCCGGACGCCTTTGGTCGCGGCCGATGCGTCTGGTCATACGCGTCGATCAAATCGCTCAAATGCATCAGCAGACTGCCCAGAGGATGCCCCTCGTCATCCTTGATGATGCCAAGCAACTCATCGACTGAAGCGACCAGCGCATCGTATTCGGCGTCACTGCCGGGACGAGTCAACAGAGGCGCGATAAACGGCCAATGCGCCGCTGCCTGAGAGATCAACGATGTCATTTGCCTGACTCCTTCCATTTGCCTTTTGAGTACTCTGCGTGATCGAGAATGCTCTTTATATAAAGTCTCTGCGTTGAATAGTGAACCACAGCGATCAAACGGATCTTGTTGCCACCGACATCGAAGACGTGAAACTCCCCCACCTTGTCGAGCGCAGGGAACACCGCCTTTAACGCCGCAAAATCCCTCGGTTTCAATACCTTGATCAATCGATACCATGCATCCAGCGCACCAGCGGATCTGGGCCAGCGCTCTGTGGCCTCCCAGATTCGTTTTTCCGTTATCACATGCATTCCAGTGTCCGTCGTGATTTTGCCATACGGGACTGTATGCGTCCGCCAAATTATCGCAAATAGCGATAATTCCGATAACGGAGTAGGACGCTTCTCAGATCTCTTCCTACCTTGATAATCCAGCCTGGCGGCTCCACATAAGCAACATCTGCCCTCACCCGGTAACCCCGCCATGTCCGAACCATTGATCATCCCCTGCCCCCACTGCAACGGCCTGAACCGCATCCCCGCCGAGCGCCTGAGCGATCAGCCCAAGTGCGGGCGCTGCAAACAGGGAGTGCTGCTGAACCAGCCCTTCGAGCTGACCCAAGGCGACTACAGCAGCCAGATCAAAGGCGATCTGCCGCTGCTGGTGGATGTCTGGGCCGAGTGGTGCGGGCCGTGCAAGTCGTTCGCACCGGTGTTCGAGCAGGCGGCGGGGCAACTGGCGGGCAAGTGCCGGCTGGCCAAGCTGGACAGCGAAGCCAGTCCGCAGCTGTCGGCGCAACTGGGCATACGCTCGATTCCCAGCCTGATCCTCTTCAAGGACGGCCGGGAAGTGGCGCGCCAGAGTGGAGCGTTGCCGTTGGCGCAATTGCACGCCTGGCTGAAGAGCCAGGGTATAGCTGCGCGATAGCGCTCAAGCGTGACCCGGCCAAAGCACAAGGTTGGCCGGTCAGTCGGTGTCCAGCAAATGGTGCAATTCAACGAACTGCTGAGTCAGCTTGTGCCGTGGGTCCAGATGGATCAGCGGCATATTGGCTTCGTGGGATTCACGCATCTTCACTGAGCTGCTGAGGTACACCGGCAACACCGGCAGGCCCTCGGCGATCAGCGCGTCGAGCATCTGCTGCGGCAGGCTGGCGCGGGCCTGGTACTGATTGACCACAATGCCCTCGACGCTGAGGGCTTCGTTGTGGTCGTCCTTGAGCTCCTGGATTTCTTCCAGCAGGCCGTACAGCGCCTGACGGGAAAAACTATCACAGTCGAAAGGGATCAGCACTCGATCTGCAGCGATCAGCGCCGATACCGCGTAGAAATTTAGAGCCGGTGGCGTATCGATGTAGATGCGATCGTAGTCTTCGTCCAGATCATCCAGCAGTTTGCGCAGCTTGTTGATCTTGTGCTTGGCCTCCAGCTTGGGCTGCAGGTCGGCAAGCTCCGCGGTGGCGGTGATGACATGGAGGTTGTCGTAGGGCGTTTCGTAGATGTCGACCGCGTTCTTTTTGGTCAGCAAGCCGCTGGACAGGGTGTTCTTGAAGAACTCGGCAATGCCCATCGGGATGTCGGCCCCGGTCAGGCCCGTGAGGTACTGGGTCGAATTGGCCTGGGCATCGAGGTCGATCAACAGCGTACGGTATCCCTCGCTCGCACTCACCGCCGCCAGGTTGCAGGCGATGCTGGATTTACCGACGCCACCTTTTTGATTGAACACCACGCGACGCATGGAAAGACCTCCTTGTTTCAGGGAATGTCCGAGTGTAGTGGCGTGGAGGGGATGTTCGCTACCTTGGCGGGCTTTTGATCGCCGTATCTCTCCCAGAGGCCGCCACGGATACACCGCTTCTCACCCGGCCGCACGCAACAACTCCACAAACCCGCTGACCATCGCCGAAGGTGTTTCCCGTCGTTGTACCAGCCACACCGCCGACTCCGCGCCGGGGTCCAGCAATGGGCGGTAGACCACGCCGTCGATGCGCATCCATTGGAAGGACGCGGGCAGCACTGACACCCCCAGCCCCGCCGAGACCAGGCCGATAATGGTCATCGCAGCGCCCGCCTCCTGGGCGATGTGCGGGCTGAATCCGGCGGCGCGGGCGAGGTTTTGCAGTTGCGAGTACAGCCCGCTGCCGTACCCCCGCGGGAAGAACACGAACGGTTCGTTGGCCATGTCCGCCAGGTGCAGGCCGGAGCTGCTATCCGGCACCAGTGGATGGGCACTGTTGAGCACGGCGACCAGGGGTTCGCGGAACAGCTCCACCGAGACCAGCGAATCGGGCAAAGGCAGCGGCCGCATCAGGCCGATGTCGATAGAACCATCCACCAGCGAATCGGCAACTTCCTTGCTGCTCATTTCCTCCAGGTTGAGATGTACCGCCGGGAAAGCCTGACGAAAGGCATAGATCGCCTTGGGGATGCTGGAGTTGAACGGCGCCGAGGTCGTGAAGCCGACTTTCAGCTCGCCCAATTGCCCCAACTGTGCGCGACGGGCGACATCCGCCGCCTTGTCGACCTGTGCCAGTACCTGTCGGGCCTCGTCGAGAAACAGTCGACCGGCTTCACTCAGCTCGACTCGACGGTTGGTGCGCTCGAACAACCGGGCGCCCAATTCTTGCTCCAGCGCTTGAATCTGTTGGCTCAGCGGCGGTTGGGAGATCCCCAGCGCCAGCGCCGCGCGGCCAAAGTGCAGCTCCTCGGCGACAGCGATGAAGTAGCGCAGGTGGCGTAATTCCATGAAAGCTCCATTAGGTCGTAAAACCTATCAAACAGGTCGAACAATATATTGGAAAGAATAATTAGCAGCCTATATGATTTTTTTCAAATGCCGGCCCTGGCTATCCCTCCCAGAGGTACACGTGAAAACTGCTGTCGCTGCATCCCTTCATGAAATCCCCCCCTCCTCACTTGAAGATTTGACCGAACAACTGAGCGAGGCCTATATCGAAAAAGGCACGCCGCTGTTCTTGCGCACCGTATTGGCTTTGTTCGCCGGCGGCTTCGCGACCTTTGCGCTGCTGTATTGCGTACAGCCGATGATGCCGATCCTGTCTCGCGAATATTCGATCAATGCCGCGCAAAGCAGCCTGGTGCTGTCCATTTCTACCGGCATGCTGGCCATCGGACTACTGATCACCGGGCCGATTTCCGACAGCATCGGCCGCAAGCCGGTGATGGTCGCGGCGCTGTTCAGCGCCGCTCTGTGCACTATTGCCAGCGCCTTCATGCCTAGCTGGGAGGGCGTACTGGTAATGCGCGCGCTGATCGGCCTGTCTCTGAGCGGGCTGGCGGCGGTGGGCATGACCTACCTGAGCGAAGAGATCCACCCGGAACACATTGGCCTGGCCATGGGGCTTTATATCGGCGGCAACGCCATCGGCGGCATGAGCGGGCGGCTGATTACCGGGGTCTTGATCGATTATGTGAGCTGGCATACGGCGATGATGGTGGTGGGGGTGGTGGCGCTGGGTGCTGCCGCCATGTTCGTCAAATTCCTTCCACCCTCGCGCAACTTCCGCTCGCGCAAGCTCAATCCGCGCAGCCTGCTCGATGGTTTTACCATGCATTTTCGTGATGCAGGCCTGCCCCTGTTGTTCATCGAAGGCTTTCTGTTGATGGGTGCCTTCGTAACGATGTTCAACTACATCGGCTACCGCTTGCTGGCCGCGCCGTTCCTGATGAGCCAAGCGCTAGTCGGTATGCTCTCGGTGGTGTACCTGTCCGGCATCTACAGCTCGGCGAAGATCGGCGCACTGGCCGACCGCCATGGCCGACGCAAGGTGTTCTGGATGTCATTGGTACTGATGTTCGCTGGCCTGCTGCTGACTTTGTTCACGCCGATCGCGCTGATCATCGTCGGTATGCTGATGTTCTGCTTCGGCTTCTTCGGTGCCCACTCGGTCGCCAGCAGCTGGATCGGCCGCCGGGCAATCAAGGCCAAGGGCCAGGCGTCATCGCTGTATCTGTTCTGCTATTACGTGGGGTCGAGCGTGGCCGGCACCTTGGGCGGCGTGGCCTGGCACTACGCGGGCTGGAACGGCATCGGCGCGTTTATTGGCACGTTGCTGGTGATTGCCTTAGCGGTGGCGGCGAAACTGGCGAAGTTGCAGCCGTTGGCGGGGAATGTGAAGGGTTAGCTCACCCTGTAGCGAGGAGGCTTGCCCCCCCGAAAACTTCCGCCGCCCTCATATCCGGGGTGAGATCGAAAGTTTTCGGGGGCGAGCCCCCTCGCCATATTTCATTGGTGGTATTGCGCCGAGAACTCATGCACAGCGCGGATAAACGCGCCGGCGTGCTCGGGATCAACCTCAGGCGTAATGCCGTGGCCCAGGTTGAACACGTGCCCCGTGCCATGGCCATAGCTACCCAGAATGCGCGCCACTTCGGCACGAATGGCTTCAGGCTTGGCGTACAACACGGTAGGGTCCATGTTGCCTTGCAGGGCCACCTTGCTACCTACGCGGCGGCGGGCTTCACCGATATCGCAGGTCCAGTCCAGCCCCAGCGCGTCCGCGCCAGCATCGGCAATGCTCTCCAGCCACAGGCCGCCGTTCTTGGTGAACAGAATCACCGGCACCTTGCGCCCGTCGTTCTCGCGGATCAGGCCGCTGACAATCTTCTTCATGTAGGCCAGGGAGAACTCCTGGTACGCCGCGGCCGAGAGGTTGCCGCCCCAGGTGTCGAAGATCTGCACCGCCTGGGCGCCGGCCTGGATCTGGCCGTTCAGATAGGCCGTGACCGACTGCGCGAGCTTGTCGAGCAGCAGGTGCATGGCCTGGGGATTGTCGTAGAGCATGGCCTTGGTCTTGCGAAAGTCCTTGGACGAACCGCCTTCAACCATATAGGTGGCCAGGGTCCAGGGGCTGCCGGAGAAGCCGATCAGCGGCACGCGACCGTTGAGCTCGCGACGGATGGTGCTCACGGCATCCATCACGTAGCCAAGGTCCTTGTGCGGATCAGGGATCGGCAGTGCTTCGATATCGGCCAGGGTGCTGACCACTTTCTTGAAGCGCGGGCCTTCGCCGGTCTCGAAATACAGGCCTTGGCCCATGGCGTCGGGAATGGTGAGGATGTCGGAGAACAGGATGGCAGCGTCCAGCGGGTAGCGCTCGAGCGGCTGCATCGTGACTTCGCAGGCGAATTCCGGATTCATGCACAGGCTCATGAAATCACCGGCCTTGGCCCGGCTGGCGCGGTACTCGGGCAGGTAACGGCCCGCCTGGCGCATCATCCACACAGGGGTGACATCGACCGGCTGCTTGAGCAGCGCGCGCAGGAAACGGTCGTTCTTCAGGGCAGTCATGGCAACATCCGGCAGAAAAGTGCGGGCATTTTCTCAGACCGGGACGCAAAAGGCACGGCGAGAGCCGTGCCTTTTATCTATCGGGGCGATTATGTGCAGTCAGTACCGACCTCTTCGCGGGCAAGCCTTGCTCCTACAGGCGTACACCTGTGGGAGCAAGGCTTGCCCGCGAAAGGATCGACGCGGGCTTCAGACCTCGAGGTAATCCAGGATCCCTTCCGCCGCATTGCGGCCTTCGAAGATCGCCGTCACTACCAGATCGGAGCCACGCACCATGTCGCCCCCCGCGAAGATCTTCGGGTTGCTGGTCTGGTGCTTGAACTTGGACTGCTCGGGCGCGATTACTCGGCCTTGGCTGTCGGTCTGGATGCTTTGCGGCTCGAACCACGACGCAGGGCTCGGGCGGAAACCGAACGCGATGACCACGGCGTCGGCCGGGATGATCTCTTCGGAGCCCGGGATTGGTTCGGGGCTGCGACGGCCACGGGCATCCGGCTCGCCAAGACGGGTCTCGACCACCTTGACGCCCTCGACCTTGTCTTCACCGACAATGGCGATCGGCTGGCGGTTATAGAGGAATCTCACGCCTTCTTCCTTGGCGTTTTTTACCTCTTTGCGCGAGCCGGGCATGTTCGCTTCATCGCGACGATAGGCGCAGGTCACCGCCTTGGCGCCTTGGCGGATGGAAGTGCGGTTGCAGTCCATCGCCGTATCACCGCCGCCGAGTACCACGACCTTCTTGCCTTTCATGTCGACGAAATCTTCCGGCGACTTTTCAAAGCCCAGGTTGCGGTTGACGTTGGCGATCAAAAAGTCGAGCGCGTCGTGCACGCCCGGCAGGTCTTCGCCCGGGAAGCCACCTTTCATGTAGGTGTAGGTGCCCATGCCCATGAACACGGCATCGTACTCTTCGAGCAGTTGCTCGATGGTGATGTCCTTGCCCACTTCCATGTTCAGGCGGAACTCGATGCCCATGCCGGTGAAGACTTCGCGCCGATGGCTCAGCACGCTCTTTTCAAGCTTGAACTCGGGGATACCGAAGGTCAGCAGGCCGCCGATTTCCGGGTTCTTGTCGAACACCACCGGGGTCACGCCACCGCGCACCAGCACGTCGGCACAACCAAGCCCCGCGGGGCCGGCACCGATGATGGCGACGCGCTTGCCGGTCGGTTTGACCTTGGACATGTCCGGACGCCAGCCCATGGCGAAGGCCGTGTCGGTGATGTACTTCTCGACCGAACCGATAGTCACCGCGCCAAAACCGTCGTTGAGGGTGCACGCGCCCTCGCACAGACGATCCTGAGGGCACACCCGGCCGCAGACTTCCGGCAGGGTGTTGGTCTGGTGTGACAGCTCGGCGGCGGCGAGGATGTTGCCCTCGGCCACCAGCTTGAGCCAGTTGGGAATGAAGTTGTGCACCGGGCACTTCCACTCGCAATACGGGTTACCGCAGCCCAGGCAGCGATGGGCCTGGTCGGCCGACTGCTGGGGTTTGAAGGGTTCGTAGATCTCCACGAACTCCTTCTTGCGTTGACGCAACAGTTTCTTCTTCGGATCTTTGCGCCCGACCTCGATGAACTGGAAGTCATTACTCAGACGTTCAGCCATGTTTCAAACCTCTAGAAGCAGCTGCGAGCTGCAAGCTTCAAGCTGCTAGCTTGAAGCGATCAAATTTATCCCCGACACCGCGTACCGCCGTGGCTTGCAGCTCGAAGCTTGACGCTTGAAGCTGCCGCCAGGCATCACTGCGGATTCGCGCGGGTACTCGACAGCAAGGATTTGAGATTGGCGGCCTTGGGCTTGACCAGCCAGAAGCGACGCAGGTAATCGTCGAGGTTCTCCCAGACGTTGCGGCCCCACTCGCTATCGGTTTCTTCAACGTATTCAGCCAGCACTTTCTCGAGGTGAGTGCGATAGGCTTCCATCGCTTCACCGCTGATGCGCTGGATTTCCACCAGCTCGTGGTTGACCTTGTCGACGAAGGTGTTGTCCTGGTCGAGCACGTAGGCGAAACCGCCGGTCATGCCCGAGCCAAAATTGTAACCCGTCTTGCCGAGCACACAGACGAAGCCGCCAGTCATGTATTCGCAGCAGTGGTCGCCAGTCCCTTCGACGATGGTGTGCGCGCCGGAGTTGCGTACCGCAAAGCGCTCACCCGCGGTGCCAGCGGCGAACAGCTTGCCGCCCGTGGCGCCGTACAGGCAGGTGTTGCCGATGATGGCGCTGTCCTGGGTCTTGAACGGGCTGCCCTTGGGCGGCACGATCACCAGCTTGCCAGCGGTCATGCCTTTACCGACGTAGTCGTTCGCATCGCCTTCAAGGTACATGTTCAGGCCGCCGGCGTTCCACACGCCAAAACTTTGCCCGGCCGTGCCCTTGAAGCGGAAGGTGATCGGCGCCTTGTTCATGCCCTGGTTGCCGTGCAGCTTGGCGATCTCGCCAGAAATCCGCGCGCCGATAGAACGGTCGCAGTTGCAGATGTCCAGTTCGTACTCGCCACCGGTGGAGTTGGTGATCGCACTGATCGCCATGCCGACCATCTTCTCGGCCAGCAGGCCCTTGTCGAACGGCGGGTTGCGCTCGACCTGGCTGAATTGCGGCTTGTCGGCAGTGATGAGATCGCTGCCCAGCAGTGGCGTCAGGTCAAGGTGCTGCTGCTTGGACGACTCGCCCGGCAGGATGTCGAGCAGATCGGTACGACCGATCAACTCTTCGAGCGAGCGCACGCCCAGGCGAGCCAGCCACTCACGGGTTTCTTCAGCAACGTAGCTGAAGAAGTTGATGACCATGTCGACGGTGCCGATGTAGTGGTCTTTACGCAGCTTCTCGTTCTGGGTCGCAACGCCAGTGGCGCAGTTGTTCAGGTGGCAGATACGCAGGTATTTACAACCCAGGGCGATCATCGGCGCGGTACCGAAGCCGAAGCTTTCGGCGCCGAGGATGGCCGCCTTGATCACGTCGAGGCCAGTCTTCAGGCCGCCGTCGGTCTGCACCCGGACCTTGCCACGCAAGTCGTTGCCGCGCAGGGTCTGGTGAGTTTCGGCCAGACCGAGCTCCCACGGCGAACCAGCGTACTTGATCGAGCTGAGTGGCGATGCACCGGTACCGCCATCGTAGCCGGAGATGGTGATCAGGTCGGCATAGGCCTTGGCCACGCCGGCGGCAATGGTGCCGACGCCCGCTTCCGCGACCAGCTTGACCGAAACCAGCGCTGCCGGGTTGACCTGCTTGAGGTCGAAAATCAGCTGCGACAAGTCTTCGATCGAATAGATGTCATGGTGCGGCGGTGGCGAAATCAGCGTCACGCCGGGGACTGCGTAGCGCAGCTTGGCGATCAGGCCGTTGACCTTGCCGCCTGGCAGTTGCCCGCCCTCGCCCGGCTTGGCGCCCTGGGCGACCTTGATCTGCAGCACTTCGGCGTTGACCAGGTATTCCGGAGTCACGCCAAAGCGGCCGGTGGCTACCTGCTTGATCTTGGAGCTGCGGATGGTCCCGTAACGGGCTGGGTCTTCACCACCCTCACCGGAGTTGGACCGCGCCCCCATGCGGTTCATGGCTTCAGCCAGGGCCTCGTGTGCCTCAGGCGACAGCGCGCCCAACGAGATGCCCGCCGAGTCGAAGCGCTTGAGGATGGCCTCCAGCGGTTCGATCTGGTCCATGGCCAACGGCTGATCGAGTTCGCGTACTTTGAGCAAATCGCGGATCATCGACACCGGGCGGTTGTCCACCAGTGCCGTGTACTCCTTGAACTTGGCGTAGTCGCCCTGCTGCACAGCCGCTTGCAGGGTGCTGACCACGTCCGGGTTGTAAGCGTGGTATTCACCGCCGTACACGAACTTCAACAGGCCACCTTGCTGGATCGGCTTGCGCGCGCTCCAGGCTTCGGCGGCCAGGGCTTTCTGCTCGGCTTCGAGGTCGATGAAGCGCGCGCCCTTGATGCGGCTCGGCACGCCACGGAAGCTCAGGTCGCAGACTTCCTCGGACAACCCGATGGCCTCGAACAGCTGCGCACCGCGGTACGAAGCGATGGTCGAGATACCCATCTTCGAGAGGATCTTGAGCAGGCCCTTGGTGATGCCCTTGCGGTAGTTCTTGAAGACTTCGTACAGGTCGCCCAGCACTTCGCCAGTACGGATCAGGTCGCCCAGCACTTCGTAGGCCAGGAACGGGTAGACCGCCGACGCGCCGAAGCCGATCAGCACGGCAAAGTGGTGTGGATCACGCGCGGTGGCGGTTTCGACCAGGATATTGCTGTCGCAGCGCAGGCCTTTTTCGGTCAGGCGATGGTGCACGGCGCCAGTGGCCAGGGCGGCATGGATCGGCAGCTTGCCCGGGCCGATGTGGCGATCGGTCAGCACCAGCTGGGTGATCCCGGAGCGCGCGGCTTCTTCAGCCTGATCGGCGACGTTACGAATGGCCGCCTCGAGGCCCATGGACTCGTCGTAGTTGAGATCGATGATCTGCCGGGCGAAGCCAGGACGATCGAGGTTCATCAACGAACGCCACTTGGCCGGGGAAATGACCGGCGAGCTGAGGATCACGCGCGAGGCGTGCTCTGGCGATTCCTGGAAGATGTTGCGCTCGGCACCGAGGCAAATCTCCAGCGACATGACGATGGCTTCACGCAGCGGGTCGATCGGCGGGTTGGTAACCTGCGCGAACTGCTGGCGGAAATAATCATAAGGCGTGCGAACGCGCTGGGACAGCACGGCCATTGGCGTGTCGTCACCCATCGAGCCCACAGCCTCGTAGCCCTGCTCACCCAGCGGGCGCAAGATCTGATCGCGCTCCTCGAAGGTGACCTGGTACATCTTCATGTACTGCTTGAGCTGGTCGCTGTTATAGAAGGCCGAACCGTGGTCGTTGTCTTCCATGGTCGACTGGATGCGCAGGGCATTCTTGCGCAGCCAGTGCTTGTACGGATGACGCGACTTGAGGCGGTTGTCGATGGCGTCGGTGTCGAGGATCTGACCGGTTTCGGTGTCCACCGCAAAGATCTGCCCAGGGCCGACGCGGCCTTTGGCGATGACGTCTTCAGGCTTGTAGTTCCACACGCCGATTTCCGACGCGAGGGTGATGTAGCCGTTCTTGGTGGTGACCCAGCGCGCCGGGCGCAGGCCGTTGCGGTCGAGCAGGCAGACCGCGTGACGACCTTCGGTCATCACCACGCCGGCCGGGCCGTCCCACGGCTCCATGTGCATGGAGTTGTATTCATAGAAGGCGCGCAGGTCCGAGTCCATGGTCTCGACGTTCTGCCACGCAGGCGGAATGATCATCCGCACGCCACGGAACAGGTCGATGCCACCGGTAACCATCAACTCCAGCATGTTGTCCATGCTCGAAGAGTCGGAACCGACGCGGTTGACCAGCGGGCCGAGCTCTTCGAGGTCGGGCATCAGTTCGTTGGCGAACTTGGTACGACGGGCCAGCGCCCAGTTGCGGTTGCCGGTGATGGTGTTGATTTCGCCGTTGTGGGCGAGGAAACGGAACGGCTGAGCCAGCGGCCATTTCGGCAAGGTGTTGGTGGAGAAACGCTGGTGGAACACGCAGATCGCGGTGCGCAGGCGCTCGTCACCCAGGTCCGGGAAGAAGGCTTCCAGGTCCGCGGGCATCATCAGGCCTTTATAGATGATGGTCTTGTGCGAAAAACTGCAGATGTAGTGGTCGCTGTCGGCGGCGTTGGCCACCGAGGAACGACGACGGGCGCTGAACAGCTTGAGGGCCATTTCCTGGTCGCTCAGGCCTTCGCCACCGATGAACACCTGCTCGATCTTCGGCAGGCGCTCGAGGGCCAGACGGCCGAGGACGCTGGTATCGATCGGTACCTGGCGCCAGCCGATCAGTTGCAGGCCGGCCTTGAGGATCTCGCGGTTCATGTTCTCGCGAGCGGCCTCGGCCTTGGCGTCATCCTGGTTGAGGAACACCATGCCAACGGCATATTGCTTTGGCAAGTCGACGCCAAAGTGCTCCTGGGCCTTGGTGCGCAGGAACAGATCAGGCTTCTGGATCAACAGACCACAACCGTCGCCGGTTTTGCCGTCGGCGTTGATACCGCCACGGTGGGTCATGCAGGTCAGCGCTTCAATGGCTGTCTGCAACAGGTGATGACTGGGCTCGCCCGTCATGTGGGCGATCAGGCCAAAACCACAGTTATCCTTGAATTCATCGGGACGGTACAGACCTGTTTTCATAGACACTTTCTCACCAGGCTGCCTCTCACCGAGGCAAATTTCTTTTCAATTCAATCAGTTACCATCCACGCCCGACGTTCGCAGGCTTTGCGGAGGCAAAAGGGAGGTCATTGTACACAGCGACACGGTCTCTCACAAATTTGCGACGAAACCGTGAATATCAATGTCGTGTTTCTGAACGTTTTTTATAGAGGTGTGTGCTAGGAATCTTGGCGAGTCTGCCGGTAATTGCCGGCGGGCGCAATGCCCACATAGCCGACCCAGAGCCTTGGAACGCTACGGACAGAAAAGCCCGCCGCGCGCACGCGGCAGGCTTGTCAGTGAGCTATGGATACGTCAGGCGGGTGGCAGGGATGGCGCCACCGCGAGCCTTTAGTGGGAGCTTGCGAGGTCCTGTTGGACGCTGGCAACGGTACGAGGCCAAGGTTTACCAGCCTGGACCTTCTCTGGCAAGTTCTTGATCGCACTCAGTGCAGCGGCGCGGTTGGCGAAGCTGCCATAAGTGATCACGTAGAGCGGCTTGCCCTGCAGGGTTTTCTTGAAGTAGCGATACTCGCCACCTTGCTGCTGGACGTAGCTCTGGGCCGTAGCTTCGTTGCTGGTCCCGAGAATCTGAACCACATAGTTACCGGGAGCCTGGCTGCCATACCAACCGCTGGCGGCGCCCGCCTTGGTAACGGCAGGCTTTTCGGCAGCCTTGGGCTCCGGCTTGTGTTCAAGCTTGGGGTCGGGCTTGGCAGCACTTGCCACCTGCACGGGCGGTTTGGCCGCTGGTGCTGGCTTGGCAGGCACAGGTTTAGCCTGCGCGGGTACCGGCACCTGGGTAGCGGCCGGGCCAGCTGGAATGCCGGCAGGCGGCGCGGTGGTGGTCACGGTCGGTGGCGTGAAGCTGCTGGTCGGCCCGGTCGGTGCGGGTGCTGGCGCCGGAGCCCCATCTTCACCGTCGGCATCGCCGGAGCCGGTCGCCTCGGACAGCGGACCACGGACGACCGGCTGACCATTCATCGGCAGCGGCATGGGCTGGGAATTACCGGCAAACTCGACAGCCGGGCTGCCGTCCTGGTTGGACTTGGCTGTGCCAGGCTGACCCTGGCCGAGCGGCAATTGCGCCTGCTGTGCCGGAGCGGTGCCGTCGGTAGACGCCTTGTGACCTGGAAGCAGGACTGCCGCCGCGACTGCAGCCACAACGACTCCAGCGAACGCCAGTACGTGTTTTTTCGACATCTTGAACCCCATGGATG
Organism: Gammaproteobacteria bacterium; assembly: GCA_903970465.1. GTDB lineage: Bacteria > Pseudomonadota > Gammaproteobacteria > Pseudomonadales > Pseudomonadaceae > Aquipseudomonas. The sequence goes on along the minus strand of CAJCIO010000118.1, from coordinate 95,419 downwards.
GACGCTTGACCGCCGAGCGGCTGGCTATCATCGCCTCGATCATCGAGTCGCGGGCGACCTGATTGATCAACCCCGGCCAGCCTTCGGACTGCTCGTGAATATCGGCGATCTGATCATTGGTGAACAGCGCGATCCCCTGCCCGGCACCTTCGAGGCGCAGGGCGAGATACTCGCGCGTTTCCTCTTCGGTGTACGGTTCCAGCTCGATGACGTGGAAGCGTTCCTGCTCATGACCCAGGCCATCCAGGCGCGCCAGCAGTGATGGCTCGCCAAACAGGAACACATGCGGGCGCCCCTCGGGGCTGCCCGCCGCCAGCGCCAGCAGGGCTTCGAGTGCGGATTCGTCGAGTTGTTCCGCATCGTCAACCAGCAGGTAGACTTCCTGCCCGGTCAGCGCCAGTTGCACGATCTGACCCAGCAGCATCGTGACGTCGGCCTGCTGCACGTTGAGCGCTTCGGCGACTTGGCCGAGGACACTGGCGGCATCGCCGGCGCCACGGGCGGAGACCACCACGCTTTGCACCGACTGCTTGTTGGTGCTGGCGACCAGGGCCTGGCGCAGCAAGGTCTTGCCACTGCCGTGCGGCCCCGTGACTACCAGCAGCAGCTGGCTGTAACGCGCCAGGTGATGCAACTGGCCCAGTACCGGCTTGCGCTGGGCCGGAAAGAACTTGAAGCCGGGGACGCGGGCGGCAAAGGGATCGTGGTCCAATTGGTAGTGGCCGAGAAAGGCCTCATCGGCATGCAGACTTGTCATCGAACTCTCATTGACCTCAAAGCGGGGCGACGATGGCGCGGTAATCCGCAGCCAGGGTTGCCTGAAGAACTTCTTTTGGATAGTCGTCGGTCACTACGGCTTCGCCGATGCGACGCAACAACACCAGACGTAAACGGCCGTCGATCACTTTCTTGTCGATTGCCATGTGCTCGATGAAGTGCTCGGGCGTCATTTCAGCCGGGGGCACCACCGGCAAGCCGGCGCGCTGCATCAAGCGGATACCGCGATCGCGATCCTGCTGGCTGATCCAGCCAAGGCGCATGGACATCTCCAAGGCCATCACCGTACCTGCCGCCACGGCTTCGCCATGCAGCCACACACCATACCCCATCTGCGTCTCGATGGCGTGACCAAAGGTGTGGCCAAGATTCAGCGTGGCGCGCACGCCGGATTCGCGCTCGTCGGCGTTGACCACCAGCGCCTTGGCCTCGCAGGAGCGCTTGATGGCGGCAGTGATTGCCTCAGCATCGATATCACGCAGCGCATCGACATTGGCTTCGAGCCAGGTCAGGAAAGGCTCGTCGCAGATCAGCCCGTACTTGATCACTTCCGCCAGCCCGGCCGACAGCTCGCGCGGTGGCAGGCTGCGCAGGGTGCCGGTATCGATCAACACGGCCTGGGGCTGATAGAACGCACCGACCATGTTCTTGCCCAGCGGGTGATTGATGCCGGTCTTGCCGCCCACCGAGGAGTCGACCTGGGACAACAGCGTGGTGGGCACCTGAATGAAGTCCACGCCACGTTGATAGCAGGCCGCCGCGAACCCAGCCATGTCGCCGACCACGCCGCCGCCCAGGGCGATGATAGTGGTACGGCGGTCGTGGCGTGCGGTCAGAAGCGCGTCGAAAATGGTTTGCAGGGTTTCCCAGTTCTTGAATGCCTCGCCATCCGGCAAGACGATCGGCAGCACCTTGTAGGCCGCCAGGGAACGGGTCAGGCGCTCGATGTAGAGGGGCGCGACGGTGGCATTGGAGACAATGGCCACCGAACGACCTGCGATATAGGGCGCCAACAGCTCAGGTTGGTCGAGCAGCCCCTCGCCAATATGGATCGGGTAACTGCGATCGCCGAGTTCAACCTTAAGTGTCTGCATGTGACCCCATGATGCCGGGCGCTGGCGCCCGCTCTCGAATTATTGGAACCCGCCGGCCTGCTAGCGGGGAGGCAAACGTTGTAGCCGCTCAAGAATGTCCAGGACCACCATGCGTGGGGGCCGCTCGTCGGTTTCGACCACGAGGTCGGCGATTTCCCGATACAGCGGATCGCGGATCTCGAGCAAGGCACGCAGTGTACCGGCGGGATCGGCTGTGCGCAGCAGTGGCCGATTGCGATCACGGGCTGTGCGCCCGACCTGCTGCTCTACCGAGGCATGCAGATAGACCACCCGACCGCCAGCATGCAGCGATTGGCGGTTTTCCGGGCGCATCACGGCACCGCCGCCCGTCGCAAGGACCACGCCGTCAAAATCGCAGAGCTCGGCCAGCATCGCCTGCTCGCGGTCGCGAAATCCCGCCTCGCCTTCCTTGTCGAAGATCCACGGGATATTGGCACCGCAACGCAGCTCGATTTCCTTGTCGGAATCCTTGAATGGCAGCCTGAGTTCTTTGGCCAATAAACGGCCGATGGTGCTTTTACCCGCCCCCATCGGCCCAACAAGTATCAAATTTCGCACAGAATCAATGACTCACGGCAATCGCCTGGTTATTCATGATACGCGGAGTCAAGAATACCAGCAGCTCCGATTTGGCTTCCGACACGGTGTCCGAGCGGAAAAAGCGGCCAAGATACGGCACATCGCCCAAAAATGGCACCTTCGCTGTGGTTTTACTTTGCGTATTGGAGAAAACCCCACCGATCACGATGGTCTCGCCATCGTTGACCAGCACCTTGGCGTTGACTGCGTTTTTCTTGATCGGCGGCACACCGAGGACCTCGTTGAGGTAGTCAGGCTCATCCTTGGTGACCTTGACGTCCATGATGATGCGGTTGTCCGGCGTGATCTGCGGAGTGACCTCCAACGACAGCGAAGCCTCCTTGAACGACACAGTGGTGGCACCACTGGAGCTGGCCTCCTGATACGGCACCTCAGTACCTTTGAGAATTTTCGCGGTCTCTTTGTCGGAGGTCACTACCTTGGGCTGCGAGACGATTTCACCGTTACCGGTGGCCTCCATGGCGCTCAGTTCCAGGTCGAGCAAGGTGTTGTTGGTCAGGAAGCCAATGCCGATCCCCGAGGTTGCATTGGTTGCGCCCAGGTCGACGAACGGCGTGGATGTCCCGGCCGTCGTGGTCGACGACGTCGCCGACTGACCACCATAGATAGTCGATTTGCCTTTGGTGGTCTGACCACCCCAGGTCACGCCCAGGGACTTGTCGTAGTTGACGGTGGCCTCGACGATCCGCGCCTCGATCATCACCTGACGCACCGGAATATCCAGCTGGGCGACGATGCGGCGCAATTCGTCGAGGCTTTCCTGGGTCTGGTAGGCAATGATGCTGTTGGTCCGATCATCCACGGTGATCGAGCCACGGGCGGTCTCGGACTTGTCCTTGCTGCCGGTCACCGACTGGAACAGCTTGGCGATGTCGGAGGCCTTGGCGTAGTTGACCTGGATCAGGTCGCGACGCAGTGGTGCCAGTTCCTGTAATTGACGCTGGGATTCGAGCTCCTGACGCTCGCGAGCGGCGATCTCGTCGGCCGGCGCGACCAGCAGCACGTTGCCCACCTTGCGCTTGTCGAGCCCCTTGGTCTTGAGCACCAGGTCCAATGCCTGATCCCATGGCACGTTCTGCAGACGCAGGGTGATACCGCCCTGCACCGTGTCGCTGGCCACCAGATTGAGGTCGGTGAAATCGGCGATCAGTTGCAGCACCGAGCGCACGTCGATGTCCTGGAAGTTCAACGACAGCTTCTTGCCGCTGTAGACGAAACGCTCGGCGTTACGGCGCTGCTGATCGTCATTGGTCAACGGCCGCACACTGACGGTCAGACGGTTGTCGGTCTGGTAGGTGGAATATTCGTAGGCACCGCTCGGCTCAATGGCGATCTGCGCCTTGTCGCCTGCCACCGAAGAATTGACGAACTGCACCGGCGTGGCGAAGTCCTTCACGTCCAGGCGCACGCGCAGTGGATCAGGCAGGGCCGTCTTGGCGAAGCTGACGACGATCTTGCCGCCTTGCTCCTGAATATCGGGGCTGATAGTCGGATCGCTGAGATCGATGACCACATTGCCCTCTCCCAGCTCGCCGCGCTGGAAATCGACATTGCGAATCGCCCGGCCAGCAACGGCCGGCACGAAGGGCCGCGACGGGGCTGCCGCAGTGACGGCGGCATTGCGACTCACCGGAGGTGGAGCGAGGGGCGCGGAGCTTCCTTGCTTGCCCTGCAGCGCAGCGGCGCCCTGGCCGATCAGCACGTACAGGTTGTTGCCCTCGACTCGCGTACTGTAAGGCGCCAGGTTGGTGAGGTTGACGATGATACGGGTGCGGTCCTTGGTTTCGACCACCACCAGGCTGCGGGCGTTACCCACACCCAGGTCACGGCTCCGGCTGGCCACCTGATTGGTCACACCAGGCAGATCCAGAGCGATGCGCGCCGGCTGGTCGGTGGTGTAGCCACGGGGCGCAGGCACAGGGGCATCGAAACCCAGCTTGAGCTCGATGCGATCGCCTGGCAACGCCGCGACATCGAGGGTCTTCAGGGTCGCCGCCATCAGCGCGGGCGCGCACACTGCCATCCATAGCGAAACGCCCAGCGCGGAAAAAAACCTATTCATTATCGAGTTCCACTGTGCTTGCTTGACCAGGCCCATTTACGAGCGTTCTTTAAGGGAAATGCTACGTGGCCGCTCGAGCCACCCTCCCTCTCCATCAGGCACGATCTCGACCACGTCGATCTGTGAATCGCTGATAGAAACAATCTTTCCGTCGTTACGGCCCAGATAGTCGCCGACCTTGACCCGATGCACCCCGCCAGCACCGGAAATCAGTGCGAACGAACCGCTGTCGTTGGACAACGTACCCACCATCTCGAACTGCTCGATATTGAAGCCTTCGAGAAACTGCTTGACCCGATTAGGGTCCGGCTTGAGCAATTTGGAGCCCTTTTCTCGATGCACCAGATCGACCTTGACCGGTGGCTGGAAAGGGCTGCGCAGAGCCGATGCCTCATAGGCGAACGCCTGGTAAGGCGCAAACCGCGGAATGGGCTCGATATTGCCCCGCGGCTTGGCCTTCACATCGGCCATGAAGGCCTTCAGATCAGCAAAGTCGCCGGAATCACCGCATCCCGCCAACAGCAAGGAACAGAGCACCAGGCACAGCCCGGACAATACCCTCATTTGTCCAGCCCCCGGTCGTTGTAGCGGTAAGTCTTGGCCAGGATACTCATGCGCAATTGCGAGGTATTGCCTTCGGTAGCGGGTTTGACGTCGAAGTCATGCAGGGTGACGATTCGCGGCAGGCTGGCCACGCCACTGACGAATGTCGCCAGGTCGTGGTAGTTGCCGGTGACCGTAATCTGTATCGGCAATTCGATATAAAACTGCTGGGTGACTTCCGGCAACAATTTGATTTCTTCGAATTCCAGCCCGGACCCCAGGCCGGTGCGGGTGATGTCTTCGAGCAAGCCGGGCACTTCGGTATCGCTGGGCAGTTGGCGCAGCATGGCGCCGAAGGATGTTTCCATTTCCTTCATCTGCTCGATGTAGGCCTCGAGGTTGGCCGCCTTGAATGCCTTGGCGCTGTATTGCTGCTTGAGGGTTTCTTCCTCAGCCACCTTGGCTTCGAGCTGGTTTTCCATATCGAGGATATAGAAGTTGTACCCCAACCCCAGCAACAGGACCATCAGCAAGGAGCCGATGATGGCCTTGATGGCGACCGGCCAGGAACCGATGTTGTTGATGTCGAGCTCGCTGAGTTCGACCTTGCGCAGGTTCACGATCCACTGAGGAGTATTCACTTGATGTTGTCCCCCTCGGTAGCGGGATGGATCTGCTGCACCGTCAACTGGAAGACGTTGTTCTGATCAGGGTCGCCGGCGGCCTTGGCCTTGACCTCGGTCAGCGCCGCGCTGCCAAGCCACGGCGAACCGTCCAGATTGCGCATCAGTTCGGAAACCTTGTTGTTCGATTCCGCAGAACCGGTAATGGCGATGGTCTGCCCACCCATCTTCACCTCGGTGAAATACACGCCATCGGGCAAGGTGCGGGCCAGTTGATCGAATACCCGACCGATGATTGGCCGATTGCCCTGCAGATCCTGAATGGTCTTCATCCGCGCGATCAGTTGCTTGCGGCGATTCTGCAGTTCGCTGATCTGAGAGATGCGGGCGTCGAGCACGGCGATTTCTTTCTTTAGATAGTCATCGCGGGCGGTCTGGGCGCTGATGGCGCCGCTGTAGTACTGGGCGGCGAGCAGGATGATGCCGATCCCGGCCACCACAACCACGGCCAGGATCGTCAGGAAACGCTTTTTACGCTCTTCGCGAAGTTGCTCGCGCCACGGCAGGAGGTTGATCTGTGCCATCAGTCAAAGCTCCTCAACGCCAGCCCGCAGGCAATCATCAGCGCCGGCGCATCACTGGCCAGCGCGCCGGCATTGACCTTGCTGCTCAGGGCCATGTCCGCGAACGGATTGGCAACCAGCGTTGGTGTACCCAGACGTTGCTGGATCAGCTGATCGAGGCCGGCGATCGAAGACGTTCCCCCGGCCAGCATGATGTAGTCGACATCATTGAACTGACCGGCAGCAAAGAAAAACTGCAGCGAACGCGATACCTGCTGGACCACGGCGTCCTTGAATGGCTGCAACACTTCGGCGACATAGTCGTCCGGCAGCCCGCCCTGCTTCTTGGCCAACCCCGCCTCTTCGACGGTCAGGCCATAGCGGCGCTGAATTTCCTCGGTCAACTGGCGGCCACCGAACAGCTGCTCGCGGGTATAGATGATCCGGCCGTTGTGCAGCACGCTGAGGGTCGTCATGGTGGCGCCGATGTCCATTACCGCCACGGTCAGCGAGGCATCGTCGCCCTGGCCTAGTTGCGCGGCCAGCAGGCCATAGGCGCGCTCCAGCGCGTAGGCTTCGACGTCGATCACCTTGGCACTCAGGCCGGCCAGCGCCAGGGCCGCTTCACGAACCTCGACGTTTTCTTTGCGGCAGGCGGCCAGCAGCACCTCGACGCGCTCGGGATTGCGTACCGAATAGCCCTGCACTTCGAAATCGATGGCGACTTCTTCAAGGGGATAGGGAATGTACTGGTCGGCCTCGACCTTGAGCTGGTTTTCCATCTCGTCGTCGGACAGCCCGGCATCCATCTCGATGGTCTTGGTGATGACCGCCGAGCCTGCTACAGCCACGGCTACGCCTTTGGTGCTCGTGCGCGCCTTGACCAGCACGCGTGACAGGGCCTGGCCGACTCCTTCGAGCTCGGCGATGTTTTTTTCCACCACAGCGTTGGCTGGCAAGGGTTCCACGGCATACGCCTCGACCCGGTACCGCCCGCCCGAGCGGCTCAGTTCCAGAAGCTTGACCGAGGTGGAGCTGATATCGATCCCCAGAAGCGAACTAGCTTTCTTGCTGAAGAGTCCTAGCACAACCGTTTCCCTAGTACTATCCGTGACTTACGGACCATTGTGGATTCGAAGCATTTAATAGCAGTCTTGACAGAAGCGCAAATGACGCGTGGTGTCGAAAAATGCTTATAATGCGCAGCGCTTTTTGCCCGTTTTTACCCGTTTGCGCTTAACTCATTCTTTTATCTGGAAATCCAAAAGCCTTGATACGCCTGCTGAAGTTTTTATGCTGGTCTTTCCTCGGTGTGTTCTGCGGGCTTGCGCTCGGTCTGAGCGGCGCCTACCTCTATCTTAGCCCCGGCCTGCCGTCCGTCGAGATGCTGAAAAGTGTCCAATTGCAAATACCGCTGCGTATCTACAGCAGCGACGGCAAACTGATTGCTGAATTTGGCGAAATGCGCCGTTCTCCCATCAAGTTCGCGGACATCCCGCCACACTTCATTCAGGCCTTGCTGTCTGCCGAAGACGACAACTTCGAAAACCACTACGGTGTCGATCCCAGCGGCCTGGTTCGTGCGGCCGGACAGCTGGTGCGCACCGGTCACATTCAGACCGGCGGCAGTACGATCACCATGCAGGTGGCAAAAAACTACTTCCTCAGCAGCGAGCGTAGCTTCTCACGCAAAAGCAACGAGATTCTTCTCGCCTTGCAAATTGAGCGCCAACTGAGCAAGGACGAAATTCTCGAGCTCTATGTCAACAAAATCTACCTCGGCAACCGTGCCTACGGCATCGAAGCCGCTGCGCAGGTGTATTACGGCAAATCGATCCGCGACGTAAGTCTGGCGCAGATGGCGATGATCGCCGGCTTGCCGAAGGCTCCGTCGCGCTTCAACCCGCTGGCCAACCCGGTGCGCGCCAAAGAGCGCCGCGACTGGATCCTGGGGCGCATGTACAAGCTGGGCAAGATCGACGAAGCCAGCTATCAGACCGCCCTGGCCGAGCCGATCAACGCCAGTTATCACGTGCCGACGCCGGAAGTTAACGCCCCCTACATCGCAGAGATGGCCCGCGCTGAAATGGTCGGTCGCTATGGCGCAGACGCCTACACCGAGGGTTTCCGGGTCACCACCACGGTGCCGAGCGACCTTCAGGACTCGGCTAACAACGCGGTGCGTGACGGTTTGATCGACTACGACCAGCGACATGGCTACCGCGGTCCGGAATCACGCCTGCCCGGCAAGACCCGTGACGCCTGGCTGACCGAACTGGGCAAACAGCGCACCCTCAACTCGCTGGATCCGGCGATCGTTACCCAGGTCGACAAGACCGGCGTTACCGTCCTGACCCGCGAGGGCAAGGACGAACACGTGGGCTGGGACAGCATGAAATGGGCTCGGCCGTTCTTGAATACCAACAGCGTTGGCCGCGCGCCAAGTCAGCCGTCGGATGTCGCACAGGTTGGCGATCTGGTCCGCGTACTGCGTCAAAAAGACGGCGCCCTGGCCTTCTCGCAAGTGCCTACCGTACAAAGCGCGCTGGTATCGCTGGATCCGCACAACGGCGCAATTCGCGCCCTGGTAGGCGGCTTCGCCTTTGAGCAGAGCAACTACAACCGGGCGATGCAGGCCAAGCGCCAACCGGGCTCCAGCTTCAAGCCGTTCATCTATAGCGCGGCGCTGGACAGCGGCTATACGCCGGCGACCCTGGTCAACGATGCGCCGATCGTGTTCGTCGACGAATCGGTCGACAAGGTCTGGCGTCCGAAGAACGACACCAATACCTTCCTCGGCCCCATCCGCTTGCGCGAAGCCTTGTACAAGTCCCGCAACCTGGTATCGATCCGCGTCCTGCAAAGCCTGGGTGTCGAAAACGCGATCAACTACATCTCGCGCTTCGGCTTCAACAAGCAGGACCTGCCGCGCAACCTGTCGCTGGCCCTGGGCACCGCGACCTTGACGCCGATGGAAATCGCCACCGGCTGGAGCAGCTTCGCCAATGGCGGCTTCAAGGTTTCGCCGTACCTGATCCAACAGGTCGAGAGCCGCACAGGCGATGTATTATTCACCGCCAACCCCGCCACGGTACCGCCAGACGAAGGTCAGGCCGACCCGGAACTGGCCGATGCCAACGCGATCCCGGCTCCAGACCCGGCTGCCACCAAGCTGATTACCAGTGATACCAGCCCGGTTACCGCAGCGCCTGCGGTACCTGCGGCACCGACCACCCCGATCATCGCACCGCGAATCGTCGATGGGCGCACCACCTACATCCTCACCAGCATGCTCGAGGACGTGATCAAGCGCGGCACCGGTCGACGAGCACTGTCGATGAACCGTCCGGATATCGCCGGCAAGACGGGCACCACCAACGACTCCAAGGACGCCTGGTTCTCCGGCTACAACGGCGATTACATGACCACCGTGTGGACCGGCTTCGACCAGCCAGAGACCCTGGGCCGCCGCGAATTCGGCGGAACCGTGGCGCTGCCGATCTGGATGGACTACATGAGCGCGGCGCTCAGGGGTAAGCCAGCGCACACGCAACCGGAACCGGAAGGCATCGTCAGCCTGCGCGTCGACCCGGTCAGCGGTCGCGCCGCCAGCCCAGGCACGCCTGATGCGTACTTCGAACTGTTCAAGAGCGAGGACAGCCCACCGTCGAACAGCGAACTGGGCAACGGCCAGGCCCCAGGCAGCCCGCTGCCGGCCGACGAGTCAGCGCCGATCGATCTGTTCTAGGTTCTTTGCAGGGCCCGCCCCCAGATGTACGCCTGTGGGCGATTCTCTGGTTTTGGGCGAGCGATACCGGCTTCTTCGCGGGCAAGCCCTGCCCCCACAGATGTACGACTCTGTAACTGCGCGCACTGGGGGCAATCCCTGCGCGCGAAGAGACTCTCAAGCACACAGCAAGACAACGAAAAAGCCCCGACTCTCGCGAGCCGGGGCCTTCTTTAAAGGCGGTTATTCGGTCAAGCCATTGAGCGCGAACGCTTCGACGCACGCTTGAACAACCCCCACCGCTCCCACCAACGCTTGGGGCGCGTCACACCATTACCGGTGTAGCCCTTTTGCGAATGCTTGGGGAACGCACCGAATACCTGCTTCACCCGATAGCTGTCCAGGCTGTAGCCCGCATCCAAGGCCTGCTGATAGTAGTCATCGAACAAAGCCTGCAGGTCCTGACGCGGATGAGCCATTACCGCACCGTCGAACCAATGCGTACCACCCTCACTCTGCAGCCGCGCCATGGCGCGACCATGGGAGAACTGGGTACCCATATCGGAGTAGTGCAGAATCTTTATTTGCTCGATGGGTACGCCTTCGCCGTCGATATTATTGAACTGAGTATCGAATGACTGGATCGTTTCGGTGTGGCGCTTGTAATGCTTGCGCAACTGCTGATGTGTTTCAGGCTTGCCACGCAAATCCGCGAGTGTCGGCAATTGCGATTTCGCCGCAGCACAATCCCACATCGACACGCAGAATCGCCACGACTCCCCACCACCTTTAGCCATTACCACCTTGCCTGGCTCGAAAGGAGTAGCCCAGAGTTCGGCAATATCGCTCAACACGATCACGTCCGCGTCCATGTAGATGGCTTTGCCGGAGAATTCGCAGAACGCGGGGATAGCCCAGCGAAAGCCTGAAAAAGGTGTCGCCCAAGTGTCGGTGCGCCAGCCCTGCTTTTTGGCCGGATCAGAGAACCAGAAACTGTGCGGATCTCGAGAAAGCTGCATCCAGTGGATCTCTAACGGCAACGAGCTGTGCTTTCTGAGGCTATAGTCCAGCACCATCATCTGTTCGAGATCGCAATCGTTGGGATCGCAGCCCACAAATACCTTTATTACACTCAAAACGGCCTCCAGTGCATCCATGCGCCAACACTTAATGTAGGCGAACCGATACAAATTTTAAGACCTATTTCACGAATTTTCTACATTTGCGTAAATGAAATTTTTACTGGATGCGTATAAAACCTGCTCGCCAACGCAAAAAAAACCTCTCCAAGGGAGAGGTTTTTCCATTACGCATCAGAGACTTAACGCCGGTATGGCGCACAGGCGCCACGAGCGATTAGCCGTTGAAAACGTCGTCGACACTTTTCAGCGGGTAGTTTTTCGGATACGGCAGGGTCGCCACACCGGTCTCGATCGCGGCCTTGGCCACAGCATCGGAGATCAGGGTGATCAGGCGCGCGTCCATCGGTTTCGGGATGATGTAGTCACGACCGAATTCCAGCTTGATGCCGCCGTAGGCGTCGCACACTTCCTGAGGCACCGGCAGCTTGGCCAGTTCGCGCAGGGCGTTGGCGGCAGCGACTTTCATTTCCTCGTTGATACGCTTGGCGCGGACGTCCAGGGCACCACGGAAAATGAATGGGAAGCCCAGCACGTTGTTGACCTGGTTCGGGTAGTCCGAACGACCGGTGGCCATGATCACGTCATCACGCGTGGCATGCGCCAGCTCTGGCGAGATTTCCGGATCAGGGTTCGAGCAGGCGAACACGATCGGGTTGGCGGCCATGGTCTTCAGGCCTTCAGCGCTGAGCAGATTCGGACCGGACAGACCGACGAACACGTCAGCACCTTGCAGGGCATCCGCCAGGGTGCGCTTGTCGGTAGCGTGGGCGAATACCGCCTTGTACTGGTTCAGGTCGTCACGGCCGGAGTGAATCACACCGCTGCGATCGATCATGAAGATGTTTTCGATGCGCGCGCCCATGCTCACCAGCAGCTTCATGCAGGAGATGGCGGCTGCACCAGCCCCCAGGCAGACGATTTTCGCGTCTTCGAGAGTCTTGCCGGCGATTTCCAGGGCGTTGATCATGCCGGCTGCGGTAACGATCGCGGTGCCGTGCTGGTCATCGTGGAAAACCGGGATGTCGCACTGCTCGATCAGGGCGCGTTCGATCTCGAAGCACTCGGGTGCCTTGATGTCTTCAAGGTTGATACCACCGAAGGTGATGGAGATACGCTTGACGGTGTCGATGAAGGCCTGCGGGCTTTCGGAATCCACTTCGATGTCGAAAACGTCGATGCCAGCGAAACGCTTGAACAGCACACCCTTGCCTTCCATGACTGGCTTGGAAGCCAGTGGGCCGAGGTTGCCCAGGCCGAGGATAGCGGTGCCATCGGAAATCACTGCGACCAGGTTGCCCTTGCCGGTGTATTTGTAGGCCAGCTCTGGGTCACGCGCGATTTCACGGACAGGCTCGGCTACACCAGGGCTGTACGCCAGCGACAGGTCGCGCGCGGTGGCAGTGGCTTTGGTGATTTCGACGCTCAGCTTACCTGGACGTGGAGTGGCGTGGTATTCGAGAGCGGCAGTTTTCAAATCTGACATGGTGGCGTTCCGCTTTTGCTGTTGATCTTGACGGACCGCCGAGGATACGCGCGAAGGAAAGGCCCGACAAGACTGGCCGGTCACTTAGTGTCAAGGACCGCGATCTAAGACCTTAGGCTTAATTGGTCAGGCTTGTGGTGCGGCCACTGGCCCCTTCGCGGGCAAGGCTTGCGCCCACAGCACAGCGTCGCGTACCTGTGGCAGCAAGGCTCGCCCGCGAAGGCGTCGATCCTGCCAACACCTAAATTCCAGGCATGAAAAAGGCGCCCCGAAGGACGCCTTTTTATCAGCCCGGCAAACCTCGAGGGCTTGCCAGTGCCAAAAGCCTTATTTGGCTTTTGGAGCGCCGAAACCAGCAAAACGCTGCTTGAAGCGATCGACGCGGCCGCCGATGTCCAGAGTCTTCTGCTTACCGGTGTAGAACGGGTGGCATTCGGAGCAGACGTCCAGGCTCAGTGGTTTGCACAGAGTGGAGCGAGTCTTGATGACGTTACCGCAGGAGCAGGTGGCGTCAATGGCTTCGTACGCTGGATGAATATCAGCTTTCATGGCTACTTCCTCGGGCTAGGCATGCCGCCACTCAACACTATTGTTGAATACCGCACGCAATTAGGCCGCGCATATTAACAGACATTGCGATGGACGCAAGTTATCGCGCTTACCGATGGTCGTCTGCTAGGCTGCGCGATTGATCGCCTATGACGCTTCCTGTGGCGAGGGGGCTTGCTCCCGATAGGCCTTCACTGGCACACCGAGTGGTGTCAGCGTCGGCTTATCGGGAGCACGCCCCTTGCCACAGGAGCGAATCCACATTCGCTTCACCTTCAAGAGATCCCCCGCGTGCCCGACGTCATCCTGCGCCTCGCCCTGCCCTCGCCGCTGCGACGCCTGTTCGACTATCGCGCGCCAGCCGGGGTCGATGCCGCACAGCTGCAACCTGGCATGCGCCTGCGGGTGCCGTTCGGACGCCGGGAAATGATCGGCGTGCTGATCGAGGTCACCGACCACACCGACGTGCCACTGGACAAACTGCGCCCGGCCAGTGCCCTGCTCGATCCGACCAGCCCCATCCCCGAGTCCATGTTCAAGCTGTGTCTGTGGACCGCGCAGTATTATCAGCATGGCTTGGGCGACACGCTCAGTTGGGCGCTGCCCGTGCTGCTACGCCAGGGCGAGCCCGCCGAAGCCCGCCAGGAACGCTTCTGGCAGATTGCCCCCGGCGCGCAACTGGATGACCCGCGCATCGCTCGCGCGCCGCGGCAGCGCGAGGCCCTGACAACCCTGGCCCAGCATCCCCACGGCGTCGCCCACCAACTGTTAAGCAAGCTGCAACTGAGCAAGGACAGCCTCGACCTGCTGCTGGCCAAAGCGCTGGTCACCGTCGAAGTGCGCCGCCACGCGCCGGTCGAGCGCCATGACCGCTGGCTGGCGCAACCAGAGCTGCCCCTCAACAGTGAACAACGCGCCGCATTCGAAGCGGTGCGCGCCGGCTTCGACAGTTTTCACGCCTTCCTCCTGGCCGGGGTCACCGGCAGCGGCAAGACCGAGGTCTACCTGCAACTGATCCGCGAGACCCTGGAGGCGGGCAAGCAAGCGCTGGTGCTGATCCCGGAAATCAACCTCGGGCCACAGACCCTGGCGCGCTTCGAACAACGCTTCAATGCCCGCATCGCCTTGCTGCACTCGGCCGTCAACGACCGCGAGCGTCTGGACGCCTGGTTGGCCGCCCGCGATGGCGAAGCCGATATCATCATTGGCACCCGCTCGGCGCTGTTCACGCCCATGAAGAATCCGGGGCTGATCATCATTGATGAAGAACACGACGGCTCTTATAAACAGCAGGAAGGCCTGCGCTACCACGCCCGCGACCTGGCCCTGGTGCGCGCCCGTCAGGAAAACATTCCCATCCTCCTGGGCTCGGCCACGCCGTCGCTCGAAAGCCTGCACAACGCTTACACCGGCCGCTACGGCCTGCTGCGCCTGGAGCATCGCGCGGGCGGCGCCCAGCAACCGAAATTCATGCGCCTGGACGTCAAGAGCCGCCCGTTGGACAGCGGCATCAGCGGCCCCATGCAACAGGCCATCGGCCAGACGCTGGAGCGCGGTCAGCAAGTGCTGGTGTTCCTCAACCGCCGTGGCTTTGCGCCAACCCTGTTGTGCCACGATTGCGGCTGGCTGTCCGAATGCCCGCGCTGCGACGCCCGCACCACAGTGCACCAGCGCTCCGGCGAACTGCGCTGCCACCACTGCGGCCACGTCGAGCGCGTGCCGCGCCAATGCCCGAAATGCGGCACCAAGGACTTGCGCCCGGTCGGTGCCGGCACCGAACGCGCCGAAGAGCGCCTGACCACGCTGTTCCCCGATTACCCGGTGTTGCGCGTCGACCGCGACAGCACCTCGCGCAAGGACGCGATGAACCAGCTGTTCGCCACCATCCAGCGCGGCCAGCCGTGCATCCTCGTCGGGACGCAGATGCTCGCCAAAGGCCATCACTTCCCCCGAGTGACCTTGGTGTCGATCCTCGATGCTGACGGTGGCCTGTTTTCCGGAGATTTTCGCGCCAGCGAGCGCATGGCCCAGCTGATCGTGCAGGTCGCCGGACGTGCCGGGCGTGCCGAAGAGCCAGGCAAGGTGATCATTCAGACCCACCTGGCCGAGCATCCTTTATTGGTGCAATTGACCGAGCAGGGCTACTTCGCGTTTGCCGAACAGGCCATCAGCGAACGCCGCGCTGCCGGCCTGCCGCCCTTCTCGCACCTGGCACTGCTGCGCGCCGAGGCTCACAAGCCGGGGCAGGCCGAGGGTTTCCTGGATGAGGCCTGCAGCGCGGCCGAACAGTTATTGGCGCAGATGGGCCCGAACAGCATCGAGCTGCTGGGCCCGGTGCCGGCGCCCATGGAACGCCGCGCAGGGCGCTATCGCGCACAATTGCTGGTTCAGGCCGGCGCCCGCGCGCAATTGCACCGACTGCTCAACGCCTGGATGCTGCAGCTAGAGCAGATGCCCAGCGGCCGTCAGGTGCGCTGGTCGCTGGATGTGGATCCTGTCGATCTCTATTGATCCGACCGGCCTCTTCGCGAGCAAGCTTTGCTCCCACAGAGCCGGCAGATCTTCAGCCCTCCACCTGTAGGAGCAAGGCTTGCCCGCGAAGGTGCCATCAGCGCCCTCCCCATATAAAGCCCTGCCATCAATCTCGCCGCGCAACACCCAAGCGCTCACAGGGATTAACGTCTCGCTAAAACCCAAAGGTTGGCAAGCTCGCCCCGGCAACGGATAATGCCCGATTTTTCCACCTGCGCTCTTTGGGCGCGACCGTGCCGCGGTCGATTGAGAGAATCATGAAAGACACCATCCGCCAGCTGATCCAACAAGCCCTGACCCATCTCGTCAAAGAAGGTGTCTTGCCTGAAGGGCTGACGCCGGCGATCCAGGTGGAGAACGCGCGCGACAAGACCCACGGCGACTTCGCCAGCAACATCGCCATGATGCTGGCCAAACCCGCCGGCATGAAACCCCGCGACCTGGCAGAAAAAATCATCCAGGCGCTGCCCGCCGATCCGCAAATCAGCAAGGCTGAAATCGCCGGTCCGGGCTTCCTCAACTTCTTTCAGAACACCCAGGCGCTGGCTGGCCGCCTCGACGCCGCGCTGGCCGACCCCAAGCTGGGTGTCAGCAAGCCAGGCGCCGCGCAACGTGTGGTGGTCGATCTCTCTGCCCCCAACCTGGCCAAAGAGATGCACGTCGGCCACCTGCGCTCCACCATCATCGGTGACGGCGTGGCGCGAGTCCTGGAATTCCTCGGCGATACGGTGATCCGCCAGAACCACGTGGGCGACTGGGGCACCCAGTTCGGCATGTTGATGGCATATCTGCAGGAAAATCCGATCACCAGCAACGAGCTGTCGGACCTGGAGAACTTCTACCGCGCCGCCAAGAAGCGTTTCGACGAATCCGCAGAATTTGCCGATCGTGCCCGCAGCCTCGTGGTCAAGCTGCAGGCCGGCGATGCCGAATGCCTGGAGCTGTGGGGGCGCTTTCGCGAGATCTCCCTGTCCCACTGCCAGGAGATCTACGAACTGCTCAACGTCAAATTGACCATGGCGGACGTGATGGGCGAAAGCGCCTACAACGACGATCTGATCAACGTGGTCAACGACCTCAAGGCCAAGGGCCTGCTGGTCGAGAGCAATGGCGCTCAGTGCGTGTTCCTCGAAGAATTCAAGACCGCCGACGACGAGCCGCTGCCGGTGATCATCGTCAAGGCCGACGGTGGCTATCTCTACGCCACCACTGACTTGGCAGCCGTGCGCTATCGCAGCAACGTACTCAAGGCCGATCGTGCCCTGTATTTCGTCGACCAGCGCCAGGCACTGCACTTCCAGCAGGTGTTCGAAGTAGCCCGGCGTGCCGACTTCATCACCAACGGCATGCAGACTGAACACATGGGCTTCGGCACCATGAACGGCGCCGATGGCCGCCCCTTCAAGACCCGTGACGGCGGCACCGTGAAGCTGATCGACCTGCTGACCGAAGCCCAGGAGCGTGCCTACAGCCTGGTCAAGGAAAAGAACCCCGAGACCGCCGAAGCCGACCTGCGCGCCATCGCCAAGGTGGTGGGCATCGGCGCGGTGAAGTACGCCGACCTGTCCAAGCATCGCACCAGCGATTACAGCTTCAACTTCGATCAGATGCTCAACTTCGAAGGCAACACCGCGCCCTACCTGCTGTATGCCTATACCCGTGTGGCTGGGGTGTTCCGCAAGCTGGGCAAGGGTTTCGACGAAGTCAGCGGGCAGATCATCCTCGATGCCCCGCAGGAGCAGGAACTGGCCGCGCGCCTGGCGCAGTTCGGCGAGGTGCTGAACAACGTAGCCGAAAAGGGCACACCCCACGTGTTGTGTGCCTACCTGTACGACATTGCCCAGCTGTTCTCGAGCTTCTACGAGAACTGCCCGATCCTCGCTGCCGACAGCCCGACACAGCAAAACAGCCGCCTGCTGCTGGCCGCTCTGGCCGGTCGCACCCTGAAACAAGGCCTGCAACTGCTGGGCCTGGATACACTGGAGCGAATGTAAGTTGGCCGCCAAGAAAAAACCTGCTCCCAAGCGTGGCGCCAGCCGCAATTCCGCTCCAGCCAAAAAGCCGATCCCCGGCTGGTTGTGGATGGCGATCGGCCTCACGGTGGGCGCATTCATCGTCTTTCTGATGAAGCTCGAACCGGGCAAGGAAGACGTCAAGCGCAGCCGCGAAGAAGCCAAGGCGGCGAAAATCCTCGAAGCCAACAAGACGCCGCCCAGTCCGCAGGTGCCGGTCAAGCCCAAGTATGACTTCTACACCCTGCTGCCGGAGTCGGAGGTCATCGTGCCGCCTGATGCAGTGCCGGAGAAAACCCCGCCGGTGCCTGCACAACCGCCGGTCACTCCGGCTGAAGCGGCGAAGATCGACACCGCCCGTGCCCAAGCGGCGCTGAGCGGGCAAACGCCGCCGCCAGCGCCAGCCATCGTCAAACCGGCAGCGACCACGCAGTTCTTCCTGCAGGCCGGCTCGTTCCGCAACAAGAGCGACGCTGACAAGGTGCGGGCGCAGATTCTGCTGCTGGGCCAGGGCGTGAATGTCGAGTCCGGCACGGTCAAGGACGATACCTGGTACCGCGTGCTGGTCGGCCCGTTCAGCAACCGCGAGCAGCTCACCACCGCGCAGAAGCAACTGGCGGGCAGCGGCTTCAATAATCTGCTGCTGCAACAGCGTCAGACTCGGCAGTAACGCTGATTGTTGTGGGGCTCTGCGGGGCCCCTTCGCGGGCAAGCCTTGCTCCCACAGGTCTGTGGGAGCAAGGCTTGCCCGCGAAGACGCCACACATGCCGGACGAAACCCATCATCCCCAAAGCTTGAAATCCCCTGCCACACCCCCATATGAGTTTGCATAAGGCATTTTCGCCCCGCTGCGTGGAGACTCTCCCTTGACCACCATCGTTTCAGTCCGCCGTCACGGCAAAGTCGTCATGGGCGGCGACGGCCAGGTTTCCCTCGGTAATACCGTGATGAAAGGCAACGCCAAAAAGGTCCGTCGCCTGTACCACGGTCAGGTCATCGCCGGTTTCGCTGGTGCCACCGCCGACGCCTTCACCCTGTTCGAGCGCTTTGAAAGCCAGCTCGAAAAACACCAGGGCCATCTGGTGCGCGCCGCCGTCGAACTGGCCAAGGAATGGCGTACCGATCGCTCTCTGAGCCGCCTCGAAGCCATGCTTGCCGTGGCCAACAAGGATGCCTCTCTGATCATTACCGGTAACGGCGACGTCGTCGAACCCGAAGACGGCCTGATCGCCATGGGTTCCGGCGGCGCCTTCGCCCAGGCTGCCGCCCGCGCGCTGCTGATGAAAACCGACCTGGGTGCACGGGAAATCGCCGAAACCGCCTTGGGTATCGCCGGCGACATCTGCGTGTTCACCAACCATAACCTGACCATCGAGGAGCAGGATCTCGCCGAGTGATCAGTCGCTCTTGATCGTTGCCCTTGTGGGCGCGGACCTGCCCGAGAAGCCTTCAAAAGCTTCGCGGGCAGCGACCGCGCCCACAAAACCCGAGAGCACTGAACCTTGCCGAGGCCGACACACACCATGTCCATGACCCCCCGCGAAATCGTCCACGAACTCAACCGCCATATCATCGGCCAGGACGATGCCAAGCGCGCCGTCGCCATTGCCTTGCGCAATCGCTGGCGCCGCATGCAGCTGCCTGAAGAACTGCGCGTCGAAGTCACGCCCAAGAACATCCTGATGATCGGCCCGACCGGCGTCGGCAAGACCGAAATCGCCCGGCGCCTGGCAAAACTGGCCAACGCCCCGTTCATCAAGGTCGAAGCAACCAAGTTCACTGAAGTCGGCTATGTTGGCCGTGATGTCGAGTCGATCATCCGCGATCTGGCGGACGCCGCCCTCAAGCTGCTGCGCGAGCAGGAGATCGTCAAGGTTCGCCATCGCGCCGAAGACGCCGCCGAGGAACGCATCCTCGACGCGTTGTTGCCACAGGCCCGCGGCAGCTTTAGCGAAGAAGCCCCGGTGAGCGATTCCAACACCCGCCAGCTGTTCCGCAAGCGTCTGCGCGAAGGCCAACTGGATGACAAGGAGATCGACATTGAAGTGGCCGAGATGGCCGGCGTCGATATTTCCGCGCCGCCCGGCATGGAAGAGATGACCAACCAGCTGCAAAGCCTGTTCGCCAACATGGGCAAGGGCAAACGCAAAAGCCGCAAGCTCAAGGTCAAGGAAGCGCTCAAGCTGGTGCGCGAAGAAGAAGCCGGGCGCCTGGTCAACGAAGAGGAGCTCAAGGCCGCTGCCCTGGAAGCGGTCGAGCAGCATGGCATCGTGTTCATCGACGAGATCGACAAAGTCGCCAAGCGCGGCAATGTCGGCGGCGCCGATGTGTCCCGTGAAGGCGTACAGCGCGACTTGCTGCCGTTGATCGAAGGCTGCACGGTCAATACCAAGCTGGGCATGGTCAAGACCGACCACATCCTGTTCATCGCCTCGGGCGCGTTCCACCTGAGCAAGCCGAGCGACCTGGTGCCCGAGCTGCAAGGCCGTCTGCCGATCCGCGTCGAACTCAAGGCCCTGAGCCCGGAAGACTTTGAGCGCATCCTCAGCGAGCCCCATGCGTCGCTCACCGAGCAATACGTCGCGCTACTGAAGACCGAAGGGCTGCACATCGAGTTCGCCCCGGAAGGCATCAAGCGCCTGGCCCAGATCGCCTGGCAGGTCAACGAGAAGACCGAGAACATCGGTGCCCGTCGCCTGCACACGCTGCTTGAGCGCCTGCTGGAGGAAGTCTCGTTCAGCGCCGGAGACCTGGCCAGCGCCCAAAGCGAGACGCCAATCCGCATCGATGCCGACTACGTCAACAGCCATCTTGGCGAGCTGGCAGAGAACGAAGATCTGTCGCGCTACATACTTTAAGAGCAGCGGCAAGCTGTAAGCTGCAAGCTATAAGCTGAACACCTGTGGCTTGTAGCTTGCAGCTAGCGCCTCGCAGCTAGCACCTCGCAGCTGCCCAAGAGCCCTAGCCATGACCAGCCTTCCCACCGCTATCAACCTGCACAAGGCCTCGAAAACCCTCACCTTGCAATACGGCACGGGGGAGTCCTACACCTTGCCCGCCGAATTCCTGCGAGTGCACTCGCCCTCGGCTGAAGTACAAGGCCACGGTAAGCCTATCCTGCAGTTCGGCAAACTCGGCGTCGGTCTCACCAAGATCGAGCCTGCCGGGCAATATGCACTCAAATTGACCTTCGACGACGGCCACGACAGCGGCCTGTTCACCTGGGAATACCTGTACCAGCTTGCCGTTCGTCAGGAAGATCTGTGGAACGACTATCTGGACGAGCTGCGCGCCGCCGGCAAGACCCGCGACCCCGCGCAATCCGTCGTCAAGCTGATGCTCTAGGGCCTACTTGGGTTTTCTAGCGTTGGTCTTCTGAATCTATTTGCTCGAATACCTTGCCAACTGGCGGGGTTAGGCTTTCTTGCGCATGGCCGCGAACTCGCGTAACCACTGGTAACTGGCAGGCTCCGTGCTTCACTTTGGGGGCAATAGCGATCACCGGTTACCCGAGCGCGGGCGTAGCAGTGCCGTCAAAGCCTTCAAGGCCCCCGGCCACTGCACGCCTCTGGACAATGGAGCGTCGTGGATGAGCAGCAAGAACACCGATGACATCAAGCAGCAAGCCTCACACAACACCCTCGGTCTGAACCCCGTGATCGGCCTGCGCCGCAAGGACCTGCTGACCTCCGCGCGGATGGTTCTGCGCCTGGCCTTGCGTCAACCGCTGCTCAGTGCTCGCCACGTGGCGCACTTCGGCCTGGAACTGAAAAACGTCCTGCTGGGCTCGTCCACCCTGCAACCGGAGAGCGACGACCGCCGCTTCGTCGACCCGGCCTGGAGCCAGAACCCCCTCTACCGTCGATACCTGCAGACTTACCTGGCCTGGCGCAAGGAATTGCACAGCTGGCTGGACGGCAGCGAGCTTTCTCCCCAGGACATCAGCCGCGGCCACTTCGTCATCAACCTGATGACCGAAGCCATGGCCCCAACCAATGGGGCCGCCAACCCCGCAGCAGTCAAGCGCTTCTTCGAAACCGGCGGCAAGAGCTTGCTCGACGGCCTCTCGCACCTGGCCAAGGACATCGTCAAAAACGGCGGTATGCCCAGCCAGGTCAACATGGATGCCTTCGAGGTGGGCAAGAACCTCGCCACCAGCGAAGGCGCGGTGGTGTTTCGCAACGACGTGCTGGAGCTGATCCAGTACGCCCCCATCACCGAGCAGAACTTCGAGCGGCCGATGCTCATCGTGCCGCCCCAGATCAACAAGTTCTACGTGTTCGACCTCAGCCCCGACAAGAGCCTCGTACGCTTCTGCCTGCGCAACCACGTGCCGACCTTCATCATCAGTTGGCGCAACCCCACCAAAGCCCAGCGCGAATGGGGCCTGTCGACCTACATCGACGCCCTCAAGGAAGCCGTGGACGTGGTCACGGCGATTTCCGGCAGCAAGGACATCAACATGCTCGGCGCCTGCTCCGGAGGGATCACCTGCACCGCACTGGTCGGCCACTACGCCGCCCTCAAGCAGCCGAAAGTCCACTCCCTGACCCTGCTGGTGAGCGTGCTCGATACCACCCTGGACACCCAGGTGGCGCTGTTCGTCGACGAGCAGACTCTGGAAGCCGCCAAGCGCCATTCTTATCAATCCGGCGTGCTTGAAGGCCGCGACATGGCCAGGGTGTTCGCCTGGATGCGCCCCAACGATCTGATCTGGAATTACTGGGTCAACAATTACCTGCTGGGCAACGAGCCGCCGGTGTTCGACATCCTGTTCTGGAACAACGACACCACGCGCCTGCCCGCGGCCTTTCACGGCGACCTGATCGAGATGTTCAAGAACAACCCGCTGACCCGCGCCGGTGCCCTTGAGGTGTGCGGCACGCCGATCGATCTCAAGCAAGTGACGTGCGACATCTTCAGCGTCGCCGGCACCGCCGACCACATCACCCCTTGGCACTCGTGCTTTCGCTCGGCGCAGCTGTTCGGCGGCAAGATCGAGTTCGTGCTGTCGAGCAGCGGTCATATCCAGAGCATCCTCAATCCACCGGGCAACCCCAAGGCCCGCTTCATGACCAACGACGAAACCACCCCCTCGCCGAGCGACTGGCAAGACAACGCCGTCAAGCACACTGACTCCTGGTGGCTACACTGGGCAGACTGGCTGGGTAAACACTCCGGCAAGCTCAAGAAGGCGCCCTCGCAACTCGGCAGCAAGGCATTTGCCGCTGGCGAGGCAGCGCCCGGGACCTACGTGCATGAACGCTGACTGACTGCGATCGCCGCTGCCGCCCCACCATTGCTTGCAAAGGATTGAGTGCATGCCGCAACCGTACATATTTCGTACCGTGGACCTCGATGGCCAGGCCATCCGCACGGCGGTACGTCCCGGCAGCCCGCACATGACGCCGCTGCTGATCTTCAATGGCATCGGTGCCAACCTGGAGCTGGTGTTCCCGTTCGTCGCCGCGTTGGACCCGGACCTGGAGGTGATCGCCTTCGACGTACCTGGGGTCGGCGGCTCGTCCACCCCCGGCCGCCCTTATCGCTTCCCCGGCCTGGCGCAATTGACCGCGCGCATGCTCGATTACCTCGACTATGGCCAGGTCAACGTCATCGGTGTGTCGTGGGGCGGCGCGCTGGCCCAGCAGTTCGCCTACTCTTACCCCGAGCGCTGCAAGAAGCTGGTGCTCGCGGCCACTTCGGCTGGCGCAGTGATGGTGCCGGGCAAACCGCGGGTACTGTGGTTGATGGCCAGCCCGCGGCGCTACCTCCAACCGTCCCATGTAGTGCGCATCGCGCCGGAAATCTACGGCGGCAGTTTTCGACGCGACGCCACCCTGGCGATGTCCCATGCCAGCAAGGTGCGCTCGTCCGGCAAATTGGGTTACTACTGGCAACTGTTCGCAGGCCTGGGTTGGACCAGCGTGCACTGGCTGCACAAGATCCATCAGCCGACGCTGGTACTGGCCGGCGACGACGATCCGCTGATTCCGCTGGTCAACATGCGCCTGCTGGCGTGGCGCATCCCCAACGCCCAGCTGCACATCATCGACGACGGCCACCTGTTTCTGGTAACCCGCGCCGGCACCGTAGCGCCGATCATCATGAAATTCCTCGAAGAAGAGCGCCAGCGCGCCGTGGTTCATCCCAGGTGACAGATTCGATGCACGACCCTGCCCCTGTAGCGAGGGGGGTCGCCCCCGAAAAATCGTATCTGCACCACTCAGGTGTCTGACAGATCGAATCGGCGGCAAGCCCCGTCGCTACGGGGGAATACGCGGCAAATACAGGAGTTCAGCGCCATGAAGAACAAGACTGTTCCGCCTGCGGTGCCCACCACTGCAGCCTTCATCAACGCTCAGAGCGTGATCAGCGGGCTGGGCGGGCGCGACCTGGTTTCGACCCTGCGCAGCGTTGCCCGCCACAGCCTCAAGCATCCGCTCCACACCGCCCGACACGCGCTCAATCTGGGCAGTCAGCTGGGCCGCGTACTATTGGGCGAAACCCTGCACGAGCCCAGCCCGGGCGACCCGCGCTTCAGCGACCCGACCTGGACGCTCAACCCCTTCTACCGCCGCGGCCTGCAGGCCTACCTGGCGTGGCAGACCGAGACCCGGCAATGGATCGATAACAGCCAGTTGTCCGAAGATGATCGCGCCCGCGCGCATTTCGTCTTCGCGTTAGTCAACGACGCCCTCTCGCCGACCAACTCGCTGCTCAATCCACTGGCCCTCAAGGAAATCTTCAATTCCGGCGGCACCAGCCTGGTCAAGGGCCTCAATCATCTGCTCGACGACCTGTGCCACAACCACGGCCTGCCCAGCCAGATCGGCAAGCATGCTTTCGAGGTCGGCAAGACGGTCGCCACCACGCCCGGCGCGGTAGTGTTTCGCAATGAGATGCTGGAGCTGATCCAGTACCGCCCGATGAGTGAAAAACAATACCGGCGGCCGTTGCTGATCGTGCCCCCGCAGATCAACAAGTTCTATATCTTCGACCTGTCGCCCGCCAACAGCTTTGCGCAGTACGCCCTCAAGCACAATCTGCAGACGTTCGTCGTCAGTTGGCGCAACCCCGATGGCCGCCACCGCGAGTGGGGGCTGTCGAGCTACGTGCAGGCGCTGGAAGAAGCACTCAACGCCTGTCGCGCGATAACCGGCAGCCGTGAGGTCAACCTGGTCGGCGCCTGCTCGGGCGGCTTGAGCATTGCGGCGCTACAGGGGCATTTACAGGTCAAGCGGCAACTGGCGCGGGTGTCCAGCGCGACCTACCTGGTGAGCCTGCTAGACAGCCATATCGACAGCCCGGCCTCGTTGTTCGTCAACGAGCAGACACTCGAAGCGGCCAAGCGCCGCTCCTATCAGCAGGGCGTGCTCGAAGGCAGCGAGCTGGCGCGGGTGTTCGCCTGGATGCGGCCCAACGACCTGATCTGGAATTACTGGGTCAACAATTACCTGCTGGGCAAGGAGCCGCCAGCCTTCGACGTGCTGTTCTGGAATAACGACAACACGCGCCTGTCGGCGGCACTGCATGGTGATCTGCTGGACTTCTTCAAGCACAACCCGCTGACCCGGCCGGGCGGGCTGGAGGTATGCGGTACGCCGATCGATCTGCAGAAGGTCAACGTCGACAGCTTCAGCGTGGCCGGCATCAACGATCACATTACCCCGTGGGACTCGGTGTATCGCTCCAGCTTGCTGCTGGGTGGCGAGCGACGCTTTGTGCTGGCCGACAGCGGACATATCCAGAGCATCCTCAATCCGCCGGGCAACCCCAAGGCCAATCACCTCGAAAACCCCAAGATGAGCAGCGACCCACGCGCCTGGTATTACGATGCCAACCCAGTGGAGGGCAGTTGGTGGCCGCAGTGGCTGGCCTGGGTTCAGGAGCGTTCCGGGGCGTTGCGTGAAACCCGGATGGCCTTGGGGAGCGAATTGCATCCGCCGAAAGATCCGGCGCCGGGTACTTATGTGCTGGCAGACTGAGCCGGTGCAGGCTGTGGGCCATTCAGTGCTGCGGATGGCCCCTTCGCGGGCAAGCCTTGCTCCCACAGAGTGCTCAGTTGCCCAGGCGCACACCCGTGGGAGCAAGGCTTGCCCGCGAAGAGGCCGGCGCTGCTTGCCTCGAACCATAGAGCCTCCTACAGATCTCGCCAAGCTTGAGCCGTACACCCGTGGGACCAAGGCTTGCCCGCGAAGAGGCCGGCACTGCCTGCCTCCAACCATAGAGCCTCCTACAGATCTCGCCAAGCTTGAGTCGTACACCTGTGGGACCAAGGCTTGCCCGCGAAGAGGCCGACGCTGTTTGCCTCGAACCATAGAGCCTCCTACAGATCTCGCCAAGCTTGAGCCGTACACCTGTGGGAGCAAGGCTTGCCCGCGAAGAGGCCCGCCGCTCTGGCAAAAGACTCGACGACTGGACAGGGGCGCCTTCCCGCGATGAAGACCCGCGAGCGGATACTGGAATGCACCCTGGCGCTGTTCAACCAGCTGGGCGAACCCAACGTCACGACGCTGCAGATCGCCAACGAGCTGGAGATCAGCCCGGGCAATCTGTACTACCACTTCCATGGCAAGGAACCTCTGATACTAGGCTTGTTCGAGCGTTTCGAAGATGAACTGACCCCGCTGCTGAACCCTCCCGATGAAGTGCAGTTGGCGCCCGAAGACTATTGGCTGTTCCTGCACCTGATCGCCGAGCGCATGGCCCGCTATCGGTTTCTGTTCCAGGACCTGTCCAATCTGGCCGGGCGCTTGCCGAAGCTGGCCCGTGGGGTGCGCAGCCTGCTGGACGCGATCAAACGCACGCTGGCGTCCTTGCTGGCCAATTTAAAGGCTCAGGGATTATTGGCCAGCGATACCCAGGCACTCGGGCAACTGGTGGAGCAGATCACCTTGACCCTGGTGTTCTCGCTGGATTACCAGCGCATCATCGGCCAGTCAGGCGAGACCGGGGTGGTGGTGTATCAGGTAATGATGCTGGTGGCGCCGCATCTTGATACGCCATCGCGCCATGCCACGGAGAGGCTGGCGTTGCAGTATCTGAATTGACCGATCCAGTAGTGCCCGTTGTGCGAGCAGGCTCTGGACGCAAACAGGTCCGCCCTGACAACGCTTGTCGATTCGTGTTTGCTGCACTGGCCGCAAACCTTGTAGCGAGGGGGCCTGCTCCCGAAAGGATGTCAGCCACGTCAGCGCAGCTGATACACCGTAATCAGGGGCAAGCCTCCTCGCTACAACGGCGCCTGCTATGACTGAGTCGACGGCGTCGCCGAGGCCGAGGCCGTTGCTGGCGGGGTAGAGGGTAATGTTGAGGCGGCCGCCGCGGGCGTCGTTTCAGCCTTGGCGGGGTCGGGCTTTTTGACGGCAGGTTTGACCGCCGACTTGGCCTTGGCTGCGGGCTTGGCTGCTGCGGTTTTCGGCACTGCGGCTTTACCACTTGCCGTGGTTTTGGCAGCAGTGGCCTTGGCTGCCGCAGTGGTTTTCGCGGCGGCCGTTTTGGCCGCGGCTACGGGCTTGGCCGCTGGTGCCTTGGCGGCCGGCTTGACGGCTGCAGTTTTAGCCTTGGCCTCCGCTTGCGCTTTAGACGCAGGCTTGGCATCTGCGGTTTTCGCCGCGGGTTTGCGCGCCGCCTTGGCCGGGGCTTTAGCTGCGGGCTTGGCGCCGTTGGCAGCCGTCCTGGTCGACGGCTTGCTCGCGCTAGCCGCCTTGGCTGGCGGCTTGGCCGCACCATTGGCTGTCTTGGTCGTCGGCTTGACTGCGCCATTGGCCGCCGCAGCTTTTGTCGCCGGCTTGGCCGCGGGTGTGCGCACCGATTCGCCCGTGAGTTTCTCGAGCTGGCGAGTCAGGGTATCCACCTTGCTGTGCAGGGCTTTCACCTCGTTACGGCTCGGCACGCCCAAGCGCGAAATCGCACTGTTCAGGCGGGTGTCGAACGCTTCTTCGAGCTCGCTCCACTTGCCCAGTGCCTTGTCCTTGACGTCGCCCACTCGCGAGCGAGCCGACTTGGCAGAGCTCTTCACCGTATCGACCTGCTTGTCGACCTCGGTCTTGGCCTGCGCTTCGGCATGCTCGCCATCCTTCACCAGAGTGTCGAACAGCTTGGTGCCGTCGTTGCTGATCTTCGAATAAGCGCCCAAACCGGCGAGCCAGATCTGCCGGGAGTATTTTTCAATACCGCCGATCCAGGAGCTGCTTTCTTTCTCGACCTTCTTTTTACCAGCCATCCCGCTCTCCTTTATGGTTTACGCGCAGCACGTTCGACCAATGCCGTCAACTTATCGAGCTTAGCAGAGAGTGTATCGACGTCATGCCTAGAGGGGATGCCAATGCGATTCAGGGCGCTGGCGACGCGCACATCGAAGAGTTTTTCCAGCCTGTCGAGCTGCACCTCGACCTTGCCCTTGGCCTCGGCGACCTCACTCTTGGCATCTTCAATGTGCGAGTTGGCGGCTTTCAACTCCTTGTTGATGATCTTCTTGCCATCCTTCTCGACGCCCTCTCCAGTCTTGATCAGTTCCTTCACGTAACCCAGGCCTTCCTTGCCGGCCTTGGCATAGGCGCCGAGCCCGGCGAGCCAGATCTTGCGAGCATAGGAGCGGACTTCGATCACCGTATCGGTCCTGACCGCCTGGGCCTTGCGCACCAGCGGGGTGACCTCTTTTTTCAGGGCGGTCTTTTGCAGCGCTACAGCTTTTTTCAACGGAGCGGTTGCCATGGTGCACCTCATGCTTGAAGGGATATCCGTACCCACACACTTCAGGGCGTGCACCCACCATAGCCCGCTGATTTAGAATCCTCACCCTAACTGCACGCCCAGACTCGCGCATATGTGGGAGCGGGCGCTGCCCGCGAATACGCCAGTCGATCTCAAGCCAGCGCCTTGTCCAGCACACGCTCGATTTCAGACTCGATGGTACCGCTCATCATCGACAGCATCATGCCGAGCTTGAGATCCACGCGAATGGTGTCGTCGTCGATGCTGATCACGCCATTGGCACCACTGCGCTTGACCTCCACGGTATCGCCTTGCCACTGCGCCTTGACGTCGTATTTGCTGACCAGCTTCTCCACCAGCAACTCGGCCTTCTGCTTGGCGGCCTCGCGCCCAAGGCTGTGTTTGCGCTCTACGCTGATCCGACTCATTCAACCCCCTGGGACGATAATACTGACGGTGCCTATAGTAGCCCGGATAACGCAATACACGATCAGCCTGAGGCATGCCAAGACAAAGCTGCCTACCGAGGATTAGAATGGCAGTAATTTTTTCCGGTGACAGCGATATGAATGATCAGCGCAAAGGCAGCGATGCCGAACCCACCACGCACTTCGGCTACAAGAATGTGCCCGAAAGCCAGAAGGCTGAAAAAGTCGCCGAGGTCTTTCACTCAGTAGCCGCCAAGTACGACATCATGAACGACGTACTCTCGGGCGGCATGCATCGCCTGTGGAAACGCTTTGCGATCGAACTGTCCGGCGTGCGCACCGGCAACAAGGTGCTCGACATCGCGGGCGGTACCGGCGACCTGGCGCGCAAGTTCTCGCACCTTGTCGGCCCGACCGGTGAAGTGGTGCTGGCGGACATCAACGCGTCCATGCTCAAGGTCGGCCGCGACCGCCTGCTCGACCTGGGCGTGGCTGGCAACGTCCAGTTCGTCCAGGCCGATGCCGAAAAACTGCCCTTCCCGGACAACCATTTCGACTGCGTGACCATCGCCTTCGGCCTGCGCAACGTCACCCACAAGGAAGACGCCATCGCCTCGATGCTACGGGTGCTCAAGCCAGGTGGCCGCCTGCTGGTGCTGGAATTCTCCAAGCCGACCAACAAGCTGATGTCGAAGATCTACGACGCCTACTCGTTCGCCTTCATGCCACTGGCCGGCAAGTTGATCACTAACGATTCCGAAAGCTATCGCTACCTCGCCGAATCGATCCGCATGCACCCCGACCAGGAAACCCTCAAGGCCATGATGGTGCAGGCCGGTTTCGACCGCGTCACCTACCACAACATGACCTCGGGCATCGTCGCCCTGCACCGCGGCATCAAGCCCTGATGTTGCTGCGCGGCCTTATCGCCAGCGTCGAGCACGGCCTCAACCGCGTGCTGCGCATGGACAGCACCGCCCTGCCACGGTTGGCGCGGCTGCAGGGCAAGGTGATCGAGATCGATTGCCGCAACCCGGCGTTGCAGTTGTTCATCCTGCCCAGCGACGAGGGCCTGCTGCTGGCCAGCCACTGGGCGGCGCCTGCCGATTGCGTGCTGCGCGCGCCCGCCTCCAGTCTGATCCAGCTGGGCCTGAGCAAGGACAAGACCGCCGTGCTGCACAGTCCGCAGGTTGATCTGAGCGGCGACAGCGCCGTGCTTATCGATCTGGTCAAGGTCCTGCAGGACCTGGAGCTGGACTGGGAATACGAGCTGTCGCAATGGCTCGGGCCGGTGGCCACGCCGCTGCTCAGCGGGCATCTCAACAGCCGCGCACGCTGGGCGCGTCAGGGCTTCGACAGCCTGAGCAACAACCTCGGCGAGTACCTGGCCGAAGAATCCCGGACACTGGTGGGCAAGCGTGAAGCCGAAGCCCGCTTCGCCGAGCTCGACCAGCTCAAGATCGACACCGAACGCCTCGAGGCGCGTATTGAGCGCCTCTCCCGATCCCTCGACTCCAGCGATAAAGCATGAAGCTGCTTGCCGTCCGCCGTTTGTTGCGCATCCAGCGCGTCGTGATTCGCTACCGTCTCGATGACCTGATTTTCACCCTGCCCCTGCCCTGGTTCCTGCGCATCACCCGCTTCGCGATGCCTTGGCGCTGGTTCCCGCGCAAAAAACTCGAGCTCTCCCGTGGTGCTCGCTTGCGCCTGGCGTTGCAGGACCTGGGGCCGATCTTCATCAAGTTCGGGCAGATCCTCTCTACCCGCCGCGACCTGTTGCCCGAAGACATCGCCGATGAATTGATGCTGCTGCAGGACCGCGTGCCGCCCTTCGATCCGCAACAGGCCATGGCCCTGATCGAGTCGCAACTGGGGCAAAAGATCACTTCGGTGTTCAGCCGCTTCGACGTCGAGCCTCTGGCTTCGGCCTCGGTGGCGCAGGTCCACAGCGCACGTCTGAAAAACGGCGACGAAGTGGTCGTCAAGGTGGTGCGCCCGGGCCTCAAGCCGATCATCGGCCAGGACCTGGCCTGGCTGTTCATCCTCGCCGGCTGGGCCGAACGCCTGTCGGCCGATGCCCGCCTGCTGCATCCTGTGGACGTGGTCAGCGATTACGAAAAAACCATCTACGACGAACTCGACCTGCTGCGCGAGGCGGCCAACTCGAGCCAGCTCAAGCGCAATTTCGAAGACTCGCCGCTGCTCTACGTGCCGCAGGTCTACTGGGACTGGTGCCGGCCGAAAGTGCTGGTGATGGAGCGCATCTACGGCGTGCAGGTCACCGATATGGCGACCCTTGCCGACCAGCGCACCGACATGAAATTGCTCGCCGAACGCGGCGTGGAGATCTTCTTCACCCAGGTATTCCGCGACAGTTTCTTCCATGCCGACATGCACCCCGGCAACATCTTCATCAGCACCGTCAGCCCCTGGGACCCAAAGTACATCGCCATCGACTGCGGGATCGTCGGCAGCCTCACCCCCGAGGACCAGGATTACCTGGCGCGCAATCTGTTCGCGTTCTTCAAGCGCGATTATCGCCGCGTAGCACAATTGCACATCGACTCCGGCTGGGTGCCCGCAGAAACCAAACTCAACGAATTCGAAGCGGCAATCCGTACCGTCTGCGAACCGATCTTTGAAAAACCACTGAAGGATATTTCCTTCGGCCAGGTGCTCATGCGCCTCTTCCAGACCGCGCGGCGCTTCAACATGGAAGTCCAGCCGCAGTTGGTGCTACTGCAAAAAACCCTGCTCAACATCGAAGGCCTGGGCCGTCAGCTGTACCCGGAACTCGATCTGTGGAGCACCGCGCAGCCCTTCCTGGAGCGCTGGATGCGCGAGCGCATGAGCCCCAAATCGCTGTTCAACAGCGCACAGACGCAAATCGAACAGATCCCGCACCTGATCGGCATGACCCGCGACCTGCTCGAACGCAACGCCCAACCGCATCGCAAGAACAAACAGCCCAATTGGCGTCACCATACCGATGGCTGGCTGCTGCGCATCGCCGGTGCCTTGCTGCTGGTGGGTGGCGCTACACTGGCGGCGACCGGGCCGGTCATCGACTCGATACAGGCCTGGCCCTGCTGGCTGATGCTGGGCAGCGGCCTGTATCTGGTCGTTCGTCGATAGCCAGTGGCGCCTAGCGCTGGCACACTAGAGGCCTTGTTGCCGGAGTCGAAGATGAAAGATTGGCTGGACGAGATCCGCTGGAATGAAGATGGCCTGGTACCGGCCATCGCCCAGGATCACAAAACCGGGCGCGTGTTGATGATGGCCTGGAT
This sequence comes from Gammaproteobacteria bacterium, assembly GCA_903970465.1. GTDB lineage: Bacteria > Pseudomonadota > Gammaproteobacteria > Pseudomonadales > Pseudomonadaceae > Aquipseudomonas. The sequence continues at coordinate 63,256 of CAJCIO010000118.1, read as the reverse complement.
GAACCGCGAAGCGCTGAGCCTGACCGCCACCGAAAACCGTGCCATCTACTGGTCCCGTTCCCGGGGCAAGTTGTGGCGCAAGGGCGAAGAGTCGGGCCACGTGCAAATCCTTCACGAGATGCGCCTGGACTGCGACGCCGACGTGATCATCCTGATGGTCGAACAGATCGGCCATATCGCTTGCCATACCGGCCGTGAGAGCTGCTTCTACCGTGTGTATGCCGACGGCCAGTGGAACACCGTCGACGCCGTCCTCAAGGACCCGCACGCCATCTACCAGGCAGGACCGGCTCATGACTGACACCCTGACGCGCCTGGCCCAGGTGCTCGAAGAGCGCAAAGGCGCCGCTGCCGACTCGTCCTATGTCGCCAGCCTGTACCACAAGGGCTTGAACAAGATTCTGGAAAAAGTCGGCGAAGAATCCGTCGAGACCATCATCGCCGCCAAGGACGCTGCTGTCAGCGGCGACTGCAGTGATGTCATCTACGAGACCGCCGATCTGTGGTTTCATAGCCTGGTGATGCTGGCCGCCCTCGGTCAACATCCGCAGGCGGTACTCGACGAGCTGGACCGCCGTTTTGGTCTTTCAGGCCATGACGAGAAGGCCGCTCGCACGCCATCTGCCTAACGAATTTTCTCGAGGAGCTGCACCATGGGTATTTTTGACTGGAAACACTGGATCGTCATTCTGGTGGTCGTCGTGCTGATATTCGGTACCAAGAAACTGAAGAACCTCGGCACTGATGTCGGTGAGTCGATCAAAGGCTTTCGCAAGGCCATGAACGACGACGAGAAACCGCACGAGCCGACGGTAGAGCCGGTGCAGCCAGTACATCCACAGGCGACCTCGCCATTGAATCAGCCACACACCATCGACGGCCAACACCAAAAAGTCGAAGAGCCCATCAGGAAAGACTGATCTATGTTTGGCATCAGCTTTACGGAACTACTGCTCGTCGGTCTGGTGGCCCTGCTGGTGCTTGGCCCCGAGCGCCTGCCCGGCGCAGCACGCACGGCCGGCCTGTGGATCGGTCGCCTCAAGCGCAGCTTCAATGCCATCAAGAACGAAGTAGAGCGCGAAATCGGCGCGGACGAAATCCGCCGGCAGCTGCACAACGAGCATATTTTGGCGCTGGAACAGGAAGCGCGCAAAATTCTCAACCCGCAGGCGGCTCAGACCAAGCCCGCGGAGCCGTCAGCTGTCGCTGCACCCGCCGCCGAGCCCAACCCGCCTGCCGCTGCGCCGTCGCCCGTTGCCACCAGCGAGCCGCACGTGGCCGTCGAGCACTCTGCTGCCGCGCCAGCGCCGGTCGAGCCGGTCCACGCCGTGAGTGAACCACTGCCCGTGCCGCCGCTGACCTCAGCCGATGCCGCCAGCAGCGAAACCGTGCCGACGCCCAAGCCTCAGACTGAAAAGCCTGCCACCGAAACCTCATTGCCACCACGAGCCCCATGAGCGAAATCCCGGAAAACGACCAGCCAATGCCGCTGGTCTCGCACCTGACCGAACTGCGCACGCGCCTGCTGCGCTGCGTTGCCGCGATCTTCCTGGTCTTTGCCGGGCTGTTCTCTTTCTCTCAACAGATCTACACCATTGTCTCGGCGCCGCTGCGCGAGTTTTTGCCAGCGGGCTCGACGATGATCGCCACCGACGTCGCCTCGCCCTTCCTGACGCCGTTCAAGCTGACCATGATGGTGTCGTTGTTTCTGGCGATCCCGGTCATCCTGCACCAGATCTGGGGCTTTATCGCCCCGGGCCTGTACAAGCACGAAAAGCGCATCGCCGTGCCCTTGCTGGTGTCGAGCATCGTGCTGTTCTACGCCGGTATGGCCTTCGCGTACTTCCTGGTGTTCCCGTTGATCTTCAAGTTCTTCGCCAGCGCCACCCCGGCCGGTGTGATGATGGCCACCGATATCACCAACTACCTCGATTTCGTGATGACGCTGTTCTTCGCTTTTGGCGTGGCCTTCGAAATTCCCGTGGCAGTGGTGCTGCTGGTGTGGATCGGCGTAGTCGACGTCAATTACCTGAAAAAAGCCCGCCCCTACGTGGTGATTGGTTGCTTCGTGGTCGGCATGCTCCTGACCCCGCCGGATATCTTCTCGCAAACCCTGTTGGCGGTGCCCATGTGGATGCTCTTCGAGGTCGGCGTGCTGTTTGCCGGCATGATCAAGAAGCGCAGCGAGCATGACGAGGCCGAAGAAGCCGACAGCAACGATCAGCCGCCCGCGACGCGTCCATGAATCTGCTGTTGCTCGAAGACGCCGACTTCAGCGCGGCGGACCGGGTGGTGCTGCGTGATCGACGCCTGACGCACATGCAGGAAGTCCAGCGCGTGGCAGTGGGCGACAGCCTGCGCGTTGGTCGTATCGGCGGCCTGATGGGGCACGCCGAGGTGCTGAGCCTGTCCGCTGGCGAAGCTGAACTGCACATCAGCCTGGCACAGCCAGCGCCGGCCAAGTTGCCATTGACCATGGTGCTGGCCCTGCCACGGCCAAAGATGCTGCGCCGAGTCTTCCAGACGATCGCCGCCATGGGCGTGCCGCGGTTGATACTGGTCAACAGCTATCGGGTCGAAAAGAGTTTCTGGCAGACCCCTTTTCTGCAGCCCGAAGCCATTCGCGAACAGTTGATCCTCGGACTGGAGCAATCCCGCGACACGGTCCTGCCCGAAGTGGTGATCGAAAAGCGCTTCAAGCCCTTCGTCGAGGATCGCTTGCCGGCCATTACCGCTGACACGCTAGGCCTGGTCGGTCATCCTGGCGATTATCCGTCCTGCCCCCGCGCAGTCGATACCGCAGTGACCTTGGCGATCGGCCCCGAAGGCGGCTGGATCCCCTATGAAGTCGAGCTGCTGGCCAAGGCTGGCCTGCAGCCAGTGCAGCTAGGTGAGCGCATTCTGCGCGTCGAAACGGCGGTCACCGCGCTACTCGCCCGCCTGTACTAAGCTCAATCGATTCCAAGTCGCTCTGTAGGTCAAGGATTGCCACCCCTGGCCGATACACTCGGGATTGTCCGTCCTTATCGTGTCTGCCATGCAATGGAGTGCTTCTATGTCAAGTTGGGCTGCCCGCTCTCTCGCCAACACCCCTGTCAAAAACAAACTCGCCCTGGGCTTTGGCCTGGTGCTGCTGCTCACCCTGATTATCGCCGCCACCGGCTGGAGCGGGCTCGACAGCCTGATCTCTCGCGGCGAAAAGCTCGCGTCCATCAGTGAAGTCAGCAATGCCACGCGCGATCTGCGTATTGCCCGCACTGCCTACGAACTCGACAAAGGCCTGAAGGGCGCTCCAGAGGTGACCGCCGCACTGGCGCGAATCGACGACGCCGTGCGCAAGGCCCAGGGCCTGATGGCCGTGCGCAGCGATCAGGCATTGCTTGAAAAGCAGGTCGCCGCTACCAGCGAATATCGCAGCGCGTTCGCTGCCATGGAAGGGGCCGTGCAAGCCCGTGAGGCGGCGCGCGCTCAATTGGGAGCGACTGCCGATCGCGCCGTCGCCAGCATCAGCACGGTAGAGCAGTCGTTGCTGCAGTCCGCGGATCTGGCGCTATACACCGCCATCGTTGACCTCAGCAAACAGCTGCAGCAGGCGCGCTTCCAAGTACGTGGATATACCTACAGCGCGGCCCTGGAGGCGGAGCAGCCAGCTCAGGACGCGATCACCAAAGCCCTTGGTACTATCGACGTCCTCTCCAGACAACTCCCGGAGCAGTTTGCGGGTGACTTCAAGGAAGCCACTGCCGGGTTTCTCGGCTATCGCGCCGCCGTCGATCAATTCCACACCGCGCAGGTCAGTCAGCTAAGTGCGCTCAATCGCATGCAGGCGGCAGGCACCCAGCTCCTTGAATACAGCACCGAACTGGAAAAATCGCAGGCCGAGAAACGCGATGCCGACACCCGTCAAGGCAAGATGCTGTTAGCAACCGCAGCGGTCGTCGCGCTGCTCTTCGGCGTACTCGCCGGCTGGCTCATTACCCGGCAGATCACCGTGCCGCTTCAGCAAACGCTAGTGGCCGTGGATCGCGTCGCCAATGGCGACCTGACCCACAATCTCGATGTTCAGCGCCGTGACGAACTCGGCCAATTGCAGCAGAGCATGCAGCGCATGACCCTGGCCCTGCGCGGCCTGGTCAGCGGTATCAGCGACGGTGTCACGCAGATCGCCAGCGCCGCCGAAGAGCTGTCGGCGGTCACCGAGCAGACCAGCGCCGGGGTGACCAGTCAGAAGATCGAGACCGATCAACTGGCCACGGCCATGAACGAAATGGCGGCCACGGTGCAAGAAGTCGCCCGCAACGCCGAGCAAGCCTCTGAAGCCGCTGTAGCGGCCGATCAGCAAGCCCGCCAGGGTGACGAGGTGGTCAACCAGGCGATCGCTCAGATCGAGCGCCTGGCCACCGAGGTGAGCCACTCCAGCACAGCGGTCAATCACCTCAAGCTGGAAAGCGACAAGATCGGCGGTATCCTCGATGTGATCAAGTCGGTGGCCGCGCAGACCAACCTGCTGGCGCTCAACGCCGCCATCGAGGCTGCCCGTGCCGGCGAGGCCGGGCGCGGTTTCGCCGTGGTGGCGGACGAGGTCCGCAGCCTGGCGCAACGCACCCACACCTCGACCCAGGAGATCGAGGCGCTGATCACCGCCCTGCAGAATGGTACTCAGGAAGTCACCCGTGCCATGGACAGCAGCCTGGAGCTGACCGGCAGCAGCGTCGAATTGACCCGCAAGGCCGGCGTGTCCCTGGAGAGCATCACCCAGACGGTGTCGGCGATCCAGTCGATGAACCAGCAGATCGCCACAGCCGCGGAGCAGCAAAGCGCGGTGGCGGAGGAGATCAACCGCAGCGTGATCAATGTGCGCGATGTGTCCGAACAGACGTCCGCAGCCAGCGAGGAGACGGCGGCATCAAGCATAGAGCTCGCACGATTGGGCACGCATTTGCAGTCGTTGGTGGGGCGATTCCGGGTCTGACCCGGCCCGCCAAGGGCCATCAGCGGTACCCAATAAAAAAGGCCCGGGAGAGTATCCCGGGCCTTTTCGTTTCCAGTCTCTACCGCGAATCAGGCATTGACCATGTTCTGCGGTACCGCGACTTCAGGCTGCAGCGGCAACTGCGGCGCATGCGGGTCGGCGGCGACCGACTTGCGCCAGGCACCCAGCCAGGCTTCGTTCTGATCGCTCCACACCTGCGAATGCAGACGCGACAGCGCGACAGGGTCGCTCAGCAAGTACAGGCGCGTGGCGCTGTCGAGCTTCTCTGGTCCCACCGTCAAGGCCGTGCGCACACGGTCAGCACGCATCCACTCGATCGGTTCAGCCTGACCATGGCGTGCTGTGGCCAGCGAACAGGCCAAGGCATTCTGCCGCGGATCGACCACAGCCCGGACGAAACCGTCCTTGAGTGCATGGTAACGGTTCTCGTGGGTGTAGGCATCGGTGGAAGCCAACTCCTGAGGTACCGCATATTCCTCGGGGATCAGGAACAGTTTCTCGTCACGTGCTTGCAAGCCGAGGTTGGTACGGCTGGAAATCACCGACACCGGAATCGACAGCATCAACGAACCGACGATCGGAATAAGCCACCACAGGAAGCTCGGGTTCAACGAGACCACCAGCACTGCCCAGAGAAAACCCAGCAGCGTTTGCGGGCCATGGCGCTTGACGGCTTCACTCCATGGCGTCGAGTCATCGTCACGCTGTGGCGAATTCCAGGTCGCTGCCCAACCGAGGAAGGCCGCCAGCACGAAACGGGTGTGGAAAATCATCCGCACCGGCGCCAGCAGCATCGAGAAGAGCATCTCCATCAGCATCGACAGAGTGACCTTGAAGCGCCCGCCGTATTCCTTGGCGCCCTTGGCCCAGATCAGAATGATACTGAGCAGTTTGGGCAGGAACAGCAGCACGATCGTGGTCGAGAACAACGCGATGGCCTTGTCCGGGTGCCACTGTGGCCACAAGGGATACAGCTGCCGCGGCTCGAGGAAGTACGCCGGTTCCATCAGGGTGTTGACCGCCAGCAAGGCTGTCGACAGCACCAGGAAGAAGAACCACAGCGGCGCCGACAGGTAGGACATCACCCCGGTCAGGAACACCGCGCGGTGCACCGGGTGCATGCCCTTGACCAGGAACAGGCGGAAGTTCATCAGGTTGCCGTGGCACCAGCGACGGTCACGCTTGAGCTCGTCGAGCAGGTTGGGCGGCAGTTCTTCATAGCTGCCCGGCAGATCGTAGGCGATCCACACACCCCAACCGGCACGACGCATCAACGCGGCTTCGACGAAGTCGTGGGATAGAATCGCTCCGGCGAATGCGCCCTTGCCCGGCAGCGGCGCCAAGGCGCAGTGTTCGATGAAAGGCTTCATGCGAATGATCGCGTTGTGCCCCCAGTAGTGGGATTCACCCAACTGCCAGAAGTGCAGGCCAGCGGTAAACAACGGGCCGTAGACGCGGGTCGCGAACTGCTGCATGCGCGCATAAAGGGTATCCATGCCCGACGCTTTCGGCGCGGTCTGGATGATGCCGGCATCCGGTGTGGCTTCCATCAAACGCACCAGGCCGGAGAGGCATTCGCCGCTCATGACGCTGTCCGCATCAAGGACCACCATGTAGCGGTAATCGCCACCCCAGCGACGGCAGAAGTCGTCGAGGTTGCCGCTCTTGCGTTTGACGCGACGGCGGCGGCGGCGATAGAAGATCCGTCCGAAGCCTTTGGTTTCGCGGCACACGTCGAGCCAAGCCTGCTGCTCGGCAACGGCGATGTCGGGGTCGTAGGTATCGCTGAGTACAAAAAAGTCGAAACGATCAAGGTTGCCGCTGGCAGCGACCGACTCGAAGGTCGCGCGCAAACCGGCGAATACCCGCGTCACGTCTTCGTTGCAGATCGGCATGACCAGCGCAGTACGCGCGCCCGGCTCGATCGGCTCGTTACCGGCGCTGGCACCCGAAATGCGGTACTTGTCGTGCCCGGTCAGCAACTCGAGGAAACCCATGAGCGCCGTCCAGAAACCCGCCGAGACCCAGCAGAACAGGATGCCGAACAGCACCAGAATGCTGGTCTGCAACACATAAGGCAGTACCTGCTGCGCCGACGTCAGCCACGGCTGATGGACGATTTCCTGCAGGTCGACCATGGCCCAGCCCTGGTAGGGCATGATGCCTTTCATGTAATAGCCGGCGACAATGGTCTGGCCCAGCATGAGGATCAGCAGGATGTAGCGGCGCGTGGAACCGACCCAGCGCCAGCGCGCCTTGGGCAAGTCACGCTTGTCGCTGGTCGGTTCAGGGCCGATAGGCTTGCCGGTCAGGCGCCGCCACATGCGTACCAGCACGTTGGTTTTCCACGGCTCCGGGACCACCTTGGTACGGTTGATCGGCGGGGTCGCCTTGATCCGCACCCGGCCGTTGGCGTCCAACACCAGCAGGCCGTGCTCGTCGAGCTCGGCCGCGCTGTTGAGCGTCAGGCGATGCCCGGCCGCGGCCTGACCATCGCTGCCGACGCTGGAGGCCGACAGACGCTCGTGGAGTTCACCGAAGGAAGTGCAGCTCGCCAACTCGGCGCGCTGCTCCTCACTCATGGGCAAGTGGGCCAGGTATTCATGCAGCGACTCTGGCTGTGCTTGGGAATTACTCATCGGCGGGCAACTGGTAGCTCCAGGTCTCGGTCAGGACTTGTTCGGTCTTGATCGGTTCCGGGGTGGACGGAGTCGCTGCAGCATCAGGCTGGGCGTTTGCATCGCCAGGCTTGGTGGCGTCAGCGGTCTTGTCGGTGGCTTTGGCATCCGCTTTAGCATCCGCTTTGGCGTCGGCCTTCGCGTCAGCTTTGGCATCGGCCTTGGCATCCGCGGGCTTGTCGGACTTGGCGACACCTTTGTCCTTGCCAGCTTCACCATTGGCTGCAGGTTCGGTGACCTTGACTGCCTCGGCGTCGGCCTTGGCCTTGGCTTTGGCGCCGCGGGCCAGTTCGGTCTTGGCGGACTCGTCGGTGGCATCACCCGGCAAGGCGTCCTGGACCAGCGCAGCGCGCATCTCCACGGACTTGCTGGTGTCCTTGACCTTGACCCGCAGCGTCAGGCGCCAGCCTTGAGTGACCGGGTTGTAGCGCACGCTGTTCTCGAGCAGATCGGCGTTGTCGCCGACGCTGACCTGACTGCGCACCTTGGCGTCGTCGAGCAGCGACTTGAGCACCGGCCCTTCGAAGTCGATCAGGAAGGCGACACTGCCGTCCGGCTGACGAACCAGGTTGGATTGCTTGACGTCGCCAGTGGAGCGCAGCGTCTGCTTGACCCAGGCGATGTCCGGCGAGTGCAGCTCGGATTCGTCCATGGTCCAGTGGATGCGATAGTTGTGATCCAGCGGCTCGCCCGGCTCCGGCATTTTTTCCGGATTCCAGAAGGCAACGATGTTGTCGTTGGTTTCATCGGCAGTCGGGATCTCGACCAGGTCGACGGTCCCCTTGCCCCAGTCGCCACGCGGCTCGACCCAGGCGCTCGGGCGCTTGTCGTAGCGGTCGTCGAGGTCTTCATAGCGGCTGAAATCTCGGCCACGCTGCAGCAGACCGAAACCACGCGGGTTCTCGACCATGAAGTTGCTCACGGCCAGGTGTTTCGGGTTGTTCAGCGGACGCCAGACCCACTCGCCATTGCCGGCATGGATAGACAGGCCGGTAGAGTCATGCAGCTCGTGACGGTAGTTAAGGACCTTGGACGGCTGATTGGAGCCGAAGAGGAACATGCTGGTCAGCGGCGCGATACCCAGGCGGCTGACGTGGTCACGCAGGTAGACCCGCGATTGCACGTCGAGGACGCTGTCGGTACCCGGGCGCAGCACCATGCGGTAGGCACCGGTGGAACGCGGCGAATCCATCAGCGCATAGATGATCAGCTGTTTGTCGTCCGGGTTCGGCTTTTCGACCCAGAACTCGGTGAAGCGCGGAAACTCTTCACCCGACGGCAGCGCGGTGTCCAGCGCCAGGCCACGTGCCGAGAGGCCATAGACCTGACCTTTGCCGATCACGCGGAAGTAGCTCGCGCCCAGCAGGGTCATGACTTCGTCCTGCTTGTCGCCCCGGTTGATCGGGTAGGTCACGCGGAAACCGGCATAGCCCAGTTGCTCGGTGGCCTTGGGATCGAACTGCAGATCACCGAAATCGAAACGATTGGCGTCGTACTTGATCTCGTTGACCGAAGTGGAGGTCACCTCGTTGATTTTCACCGGTGTATCGAAGTGCATACCCTGGTGATAGAACGACAGGCGGAAAGGCGTCTTGTCGTCAACCCACTCGGCCTTGTCGGCACGGAAGTGGATCTTCTGGTAGTCCGCGAACTTCATGTCGCGGAACACCGCCGGCAGGTTACTTTTTGGCGCTTCGTATTTCTTCGCCGCGAGGTCCTTGGCCTTGTCCGCTACGTCGTCGAGGCTGAAAGCCCAGAGCTGGCTGGCACTGAACAGGCAAAAAAGCGCAGAGCCGGCCAGCATGAGGCTGCGCAGGCGCTTGCCTGGTGTTCTTGGTGCAGTACAGGAACTAACAATCACGAGCAACCCTCGCCGAAAAACAGATCATAAAACCAACGGCCAGCTATCGATTGCCGGGTTGGCGAGCAATGTTCGGACTACGAATGGGCGTAATGATTCCCCACGCGACGCCAGAGCACCCTCAAGTCAGGTCTAAATGGATCTCTGAAACGGACCCCGATGCGCGCGATTATCTAGCACGCGGTCAGACAACGCATCAGGGCTGAAGAGGTTTTTTACTACAAAGTAAGATATTTCTTACCAATTCGATGATTCCCGTGCTTTCACACCTGTATCAGGAAGGTAACAGGCCCATCGTTTACCAGATGGACCTGCATATCGGCGCCAAACCGGCCGCTCGCTACCTTGCCATGCACAGAGCTTGCCCGATCCTGCAAATAGGCGAAAAGCTCGGCGGCCAACGCCGGCGCCGCTGCAGTGGAGAAGCTCGGGCGCAGGCCGCTTCGGGTGTCGGCCGCCAGGGTGAATTGCGATACCAGCAGCAAACCACCTTCGATGTCGGCGAGCGAGAGATTCATTTTGCCCTGCTCGTCGCTGAACACTCGATAGTTAAGCAGCTTGTGCAAGAGCTTGTCGGCCGTCGCCTGGGTATCGCCCGGCTCGACGGCGACCAGCACCAGCAATCCCTGGTCGATGGCGCCGACGACTTCGCCGGCAACCTCGACCCGCGCCGAACCGACGCGTTGCAGCAGCCCCTTCATGCTTCTTCGAGCGGCAGGTCAAGCAGGCGCCGAGCCATCTGGTCGGCCGCGCGGACCAGGGCATCGGTGATCCCCGGCTCAGAGGCCGCATGACCGGCGTCACGGATGACCTTCAACTCGCTGTTGGGCCACGCCTGATGCAGTTCCCAGGCGTTGTCCAGCGGGCAGATCACGTCGTAGCGACCATGAATGATCACGGCGGGCAGATGGGCGATCTTGGGCACGTCGCGGATCAGCTGGTCAGGCTCGAGGAAGGCTTTGTGGGTGAAGTAATGGCATTCGATGCGGGCAATCGACAAGGCGCGTTGCGGCTCGGAGAACCGATCGACCACCAACGGGTTGGGGCGCAGCGTCGCGGTGCGACCTTCCCAGGTCGACCAGGCCTTGGCAGCATGCATCTGGGCGATCTGATCGCTGCCGGTCAGGCGCTTGTGGAAGGCTTGCAGCAGGTCGCCGCGTTCATCCTGAGGGATCGGCGACAAGTAGTCCTGCCAGTAATCAGGGAACATGCGGCTGGCGCCGGCCTGGTAGAACCACTCGATTTCCTGCGGCCGGGCGAGAAAAATCCCGCGCAGGATAAGGCCATGGACGCGTTCAGGGTGCTTTTGCGCATAGGCGAGCGCCAGGGTCGAACCCCAGGAACCACCGAACAGCACCCATTTTTCGATGCCCAGGTGCTCACGAATGCGCTCCATGTCGGCGATCAGGTCCCAGGTGGTGTTGTTCTCGAGGCTGGCATGGGGGGTTGATCGGCCACAGCCACGCTGGTCGAACGTCACGATCCGATACATGTTCGGGTCGAAATAGCAGCGACTGGCGGCATCGCAACCAGAACCCGGGCCACCATGAATGAACACCACCGGCAAACCCTGAGGCGACCCGCTTTCATCGACATACAGCACATGCGGCTCTGCCACGGCCAGATCGTGCCGGGCGTAGGGTTTGATCTGCGGGTACAAGGTCTGCATCACGCGCTCCGTTAAGGGAATAGGCTCCTGGGGCCATCATAAACCTGAAAGGCCATCAGGCGCATGTCCCTTCTGGAGATAGGGGGATATCCGCGCCGCTGCGCCCTGTGAGAGTGGCCTCTGCCGCCAAGGCGCCAGCCAAAGCCCTGAAGGGTCATCGTCAAGCGCGCCATTGTGTCTCACAAAGCGCTTCGCGGGCAGACCCTGCTCCACAGGGCGGTCAGGCGTAGCGCGCGGCGCCCCAGTCGAGCATTGTCTGCAGCAGCGCCTTGATCTGCTGGCGAGTCGGCTCGGCAAGGTCCTCGCGGTAGTTGAACGGATCGAACTCTTCCATGTAGGCCCGTTGCACCAACTCCAACTGCACCGCATGGATATCGCGGCTCGGATCGCCGTAATGGCGAGTGATATGGCCACCCTTGAAACGCCCGTTGAGCACGTGGGTGAAGGCTGGATTGCTGGCGCAGACCGCTTCCAGTTCTGCACCCAGGCTCGGATCGCAACTGGCGCCGTTGAAGGTGCCTAGGTTGAAGTCCGGCAACTCGCCGTCGAACAGATGAGGGATTTGCGCACGAATGGAATGCGCATCCCACAAAAGCGCATAGCCGAATTCGCTGCGCAGGCGCTCCAGCTCCGCAGCCAAGGCGCGGTGGTAAGGGCCCCAGATTTTTTGCAGATAAGAGGCACGCTCTTCATCGCTTGGCGCCTGACCGTCCTTGAACAGCGGATCGCCCTCGAACAGGATCGCGGGAAACAACCCGGTGGTCGCCCCGGCGTACAGTGGTTTGTTGTCAGACGGCCGATTGAGGTCGATGACGAAACGCGAATACTCGGCACTCAACAGGCTGGCGCCCATGGCTTCGGCAAAATCGTACAGACGCGGGATATGCCAGTCGGTATCCGGCAGCCCAGCGGCTTCGGGTACCAGCCCGGCCTCCACGGTCGGCGTCAGGCGCAGACCCGCGTGGGGCATGCTGATCAGCAGCGGCACAGTGCCCTGTTTGAAGCTGAATACGTTGTCCACAGTGTTCTCCTGCTTAAAAAATCACTTCAAGGCCATGTCGCACGACCCGCTTGTCCAGATCGCCGCCCAGCCAGTAGGCCAGGTCGGCGGGGCGTTCGATGTTCCAGGCGACAAAGTCGGCGACCTTGCCCGCCTCCAGCGAACCATGGCTGGCCTGCAAGCCCAAGGCCTTGGCGGCGTGCACGGTGACACCGGCCAGGGCCTCCTCCGGGGTCATGCGGAACAGCGTGCAGGCCATGTTGAGCATCAGCCGCAACGACAGCCCCGGCGAGGTGCCCGGGTTGAGATCGCTGGCGATGGCGATTGCAACGCCGTGTGCGCGCAGGGCATCCATGGGTGGCAGTTGGGTCTCGCGCAAAAAATAGAAGGCCCCCGGCAATAGCACTGCCACCGTACTACTGGCGGCCATGGCGATAGCGTCGGCCTCGGTCATGAATTCCAGGTGGTCCGCCGACAGCGCCTGATAGCGCGCCGCCAATGTGGCACCCGCCAGCGACGATAACTGCTCGGCGTGCAACTTGACCGGCAGCCCCAGCGCTTGCGCCTTGATGAACACCCGCTCGACCTGCGCGGGCGAAAACGCCAGGTACTCGCAAAAGGCGTCCACCGCGTCTACCAGCCCTTCGGCAGCCAGCGCGGGCAGCATCTCGTCGCAGATATGGGTGATGTAGTCATCGGCACGTTCAAGGTATTCCGGTGGCAGCGCGTGGGCTGCCAGGCAGGTGGCGCGCACGGTCACCGGCAATTCGCTGCCCAGGCGCCGCGCCACGCGCAGCATCTTCGCCTCGTTGGCGAGGTCCAGCCCGTAGCCGGATTTGATCTCTATCGTGGTCACGCCATCGCGGCGCAGTGCATCCAGACGCTGCCGGGCACTGGCGAACAGTTGGTCTTCGCTGGCCGCACGGGTAGCACGCACGGTGCTGGCGATGCCGCCCCCGGCTGCGGCTATTTCGGCATAGCTGACCCCTTGCAGGCGCTGTTCGAACTCGCCGCTGCGGTTACCGCCGAACACCGTGTGGGTGTGGCAGTCGATCAGCCCCGGAGTCACCCAGGCACCCCCCAGGTCGATGATCTCTTCACCTTGTTGGGCCAGTGCCTCGCTGCGTGGGCCAATCCAGTGGATACGCTCGCCTGCGGTGACAATGGCCGCGTCCTCGATGATCGAATAAGTGCCGCCCACCATGGTGGCGGCATGGCAGTTCTGCCAAAGTCTCTTATGCATCTGAGCAAGCCCTCAAAACGTCGCGGTCCGGCGCTGCACGAAGCGATCGACATAGTCGTCGGCAGGCGCCTGCAGAATGTCCCTCGGCGTGCCGACCTGGATCAACCGGCCATCCTTGAGGATGGCGATGCGATTGCCCAGGCGCACGGCCTCGTCGAGGTCGTGAGTGATGAATACGATGGTCTTGTGCAGGGTGCCCTGCAGGGTCAGCAACTGGTCCTGCATTTCGGCACGGATCAACGGATCAAGGGCGCTGAAGGCCTCGTCCATCAGGATGATATCGGTGTCGGCCGCCAGCGCCCGCGCCAGCCCGACGCGCTGGCGCATACCGCCAGACAACTGCTCGGGCCACTTGTGTTCATAGCCCTGCAGGCCGACGGCCGCCACCCAGTGCTGGGCGCGCTCGCGGCAATGGGCCTTGGTTTCGCCGCGCACCGTGAGGCCGTAGGCGACGTTCTCGAGCACGGTGCGATGCGGCATCAGGCCAAAGCTCTGGAACACCATGCTGATGCGCTGGCGGCGCAGATCGCGCAGTTGTGCCATGTCGAGGTCGAGCACGTTCTGGCCATCGATGAGGATGGCGCCGCTGCTGGGGTCGATCAGCCGGTTGATATGGCGCACCAGGGTCGACTTGCCCGACCCCGACAACCCCATGATGACGAAAATCTCCCCGGCATTGACCGTCAACGACAGGTCGTTGATCCCCACCACGCAGCCCGTGGCAGCCAGTACCTGCTCCTTGCTCTGGCCGCTGCGGATCAGCTCCAGGGCCTGACGCTCGCGGCTGCCGAAGATCTTGTAGACGTTGCGCAGCTCGATTCTAGGCGCACTCATACAGTGCCCCCCCGCCGCGGGCGACCGTAAGCCTGGGTGATGCGGTCGATGACCACGGCAAGGATGACGATGGCCAGCCCGGCTTCCAGCCCCCGGCCGATGTTCAACGTCTGGATGCCCACCAGCACATCTTCACCCAGGCCGCGAGCACCGATCATCGAGGCGATCACCACCATCGACAAAGCCATCATGGTCGTCTGGTTGATACCGGCCATGATGCTCGGCAGCGCCAACGGCAACTGCACCCCGAACAGCTGTTGCCAGCGGTTGGCGCCGAAGGCGTTGGCCGCCTCCATGACTTCGCGATCGACCTGGCGGATGCCCAGGTCCGTCAGGCGGATCAGCGGTGGCACGGCGTAGATCACCGTAGCGAAGATGGCCGGCACCTTGCCCAGGCCGAACAGCATCAGCACCGGGATCAGGTACACGAAGCTGGGCAGCGTCTGCATGACGTCGAGCAAGGGCATCAGCACCGCGCGCAGGCGATTGCTGCGCGCGCACAGAATGCCCAGCGGAATGCCGATGATCACCGACATCAGCGTTGCCACCAGCATCAGCGCCAGGGTCTGCATGAGCTTGTCCCAGAGCCCCACCGCGCCCACCAGGAACAGCAAGCCGACCATCAGCACGGCGGTGAATACCTTGCGTGTGGCGTGCCAGGTGACCAGGCCGACAATGATCAACATCAGCCACCAGGGCGTCTGTTGCAGCACGGCTTCGAGTTTGACGATCGCCCACAGCAGGGTGTCGGAGATGTGCCGAAACACATCGCCGTAGCGGCCGACCAAGGCGTCGACGGCGTCATTGACCCAGTCGGCGATGGAGAAGGTGAAGCGGTCCGGGAACATAGGCGGATCTCGATCAGGTTGGCATAGGCTCAGACCTCATGAAACACCGTTGTGCTGACTGTGGGAACTGCGTTGTTGCTGATGGCTGCTTCGCGAGCACGCTTTGCACCACAGGACGGTGAACCTCTGTGGGAGCAAAGCGTGCTCGCGAAGCAGCCGGCACGCCTGGCACAAATCTCAGCCGGTAATCATCGGCAGATTCAGCCCCTGCTCCTTGGCGCAATCGATAGCGATCTGATAACCGGCATCCGCATGGCGCATCACCCCGGTGGCCGGATCGTTGTGCAGCACGCGGGCAATTCGCTCGGCCGCCTCGTCGGTACCGTCGCAGACGATCACCATCCCCGAGTGCTGTGAAAAGCCCATGCCGACCCCACCGCCATGGTGCAACGACACCCAGGTCGCGCCACTGGCGGTATTGAGCAAGGCGTTGAGCAGCGGCCAGTCGGACACGGCATCGGAGCCATCCTGCATCGATTCGGTTTCCCGGTTGGGGCTCGACACAGAGCCGGAATCCAGGTGGTCACGGCCGATCACCACCGGGGCCGACAGCTCGCCGCTGCGCACCATCTCGTTGAACGCCAGGTCGAGCTTGGCGCGCTGGCCCAGCCCGACCCAGCAGATTCGCGCCGGCAAACCCTGGAAGCTGATGCGCTCACGGGCCATGTCCAACCAGTTGTGCAGGTGCGCGTCGTCGGCGATCAGCTCTTTGACCTTGGCGTCGGTCTTGTAGATGTCTTCGGCGTCGCCCGACAGTGCGGCCCAGCGGAACGGGCCGACGCCGCGGCAGAACAGCGGGCGAATGTAGGCCGGTACGAAACCGGGGAAGTCGAAAGCATTCTTGACGCCTTCGTCCTGGGCCATCTGGCGGATATTGTTGCCGTAGTCGAAGGTCGGCACGCCGGCTTTCTGGAAGGCCAGCATGGCCTCGACGTGCTCGGCCATGGACTGCTTGGCGGCTTTGACCACCGCCGCGGGCTCGGTCATTGCGCGGGCGCGGTATTCGTCCCAGGTCCAGCCTTTGGGCAGGTAGCCATTGAGTGGGTCGTGGGCGCTGGTCTGGTCGGTGACCATGTCCGGGCGTACGCCGCGCTTGACCAGTTCCGGCAGGATCTCGGCGGCGTTGCCCAACAGTGCGATGGAGACGGCCTTGCCTTCGGCAGTGTATTTGGCGATGCGCGCCAGAGCGTCGTCGAGGTCGCTGGCTTGCTCGTCGACATACCGGCTGGCCAGGCGGAAGTCGATGCGGCTCTGCTGGCATTCGATGTTCAGCGAGCTGGCCCCGGCCATGGCGGCGGCCAGCGGTTGCGCGCCGCCCATGCCGCCCAGGCCCGCGGTCAGCACCCACTTGCCGGTGAGGTCGCCACCGTAGTGCTGGCGACCGGCTTCGACGAAGGTTTCGTAGGTGCCCTGGACGATGCCCTGGCTGCCGATGTAGATCCAGCTGCCGGCGGTCATCTGGCCGTACATGGCCAGGCCCTTGGCGTCCAGTTCGTTGAAGTGTTCCCAGTTGGCCCAGTGGGGCACCAGGTTGGAGTTGGCGATCAATACCCGCGGGGCGTTGGTGTGGGTCTTGAACACGCCGACCGGCTTGCCGGATTGCACCAGCAGGGTCTCGTCGTCATTCAGATGGGTGAGACTCTCGACGATCTTGTCGTAGCACTCCCAGTTGCGCGCCGCACGCCCGATGCCGCCGTACACCACCAGCTCCTTGGGGTTTTCGGCCACTTGCGGGTCGAGGTTGTTCATCAGCATGCGCAGCGGCGCTTCAGTCAGCCAGCTTTTGGCAGTCAGCGTGGTACCGCGTGCAGCACGGATTTCGACATCGCGAAAACGGGTGGGGCGTTGGGCGTCGGACATGGTGGGCTCCTGCAATTCGAGGGACACATATTTACTTGTATGTACAAGCATATGCAATTGAATTGCCAAGTTTGGTTTTTTTGCGCGCGGCGCAGGAGAACCGGGGCTTGGAGAGCGTAGACGGGATTGCGAGTGGGCGTTACCGGAGGATGGTTACGCCCCAGGATGAGGCGTTGGGTAACATGTTGGGGCGTTGGGAACCGGGTTGACTGTACCGGCCTCTTCGCGGGCAAGCCTTGCTCCCACATATCGCCGTGGGGGCAGGGCTTGCCCGCGACGAGGCCGTCATTGCCTATGCAAATTCAGCAGGCAGGATTCAAACCGCGCTCAACTCGATCACACAGCAACGCCCCGCCAGGCCTACCTTCACCAGTTGGCCCTGAGTACTCAGTTGCACGCTGTCATAGATCCCCAACATCTGTGCCTCATGGCCGGCGATTCGCACCTGCAGATCGTCGCAAGCACTGAACACCAGCGCCGTATCCGCCGAGGTGAACAGCGTCACCGGCAGGATGCCGTCGAACCATTGAAATCGCGCCCGAAAGCGCTGTGGCGAGTAGATCAGGTTGAAATCGCGGATCGCCCCGCCCAACAGCTCGCTGGCCACCTCGCTGTCACCGCTGAAGGCAAAGGCATCGAAAGGCAGCAACGCGCGGCTGTCCTTGCCATCGACCCGCAGGACCATGCCATCGCCCTGCAGCACGGTGATGATCCGTTGGTAACCGGCAAAGCGCGAAAAATCCCCCGAGGCACTGATATCGGCGATCGACACCCGCCAGCCAAAACCGTCCAGCGCGGCGCCAGCGGCGGCATTGTCGCGGGTGATTTCTTCGGTGCTGCCGCCCCCGTTCTTCCACGGCATACGTGGATAGTGGGCGGCGCGCAGGATGGTCAATTCGCTCATTTGCTGAAACGCCCCTCCAGGCGATGACGCGATCCGGGATGGATCAAACGCGCAGCCGTGACGGCCTGGCGCCCCGACCAGGTACGCCGGCGGATCATCAGGCACGGCTCACCCTCCGGGATCTGCAACAACTCGCATTCCTGCGGCTCGGCGAGAATCGCCTCGACCACGTGCTCGCCCTCGGTCAAGGGCGCTACCGCATTGAGATAAGCGTAGGGCGTCTGCACGAGGAAGTCTTGCTGCAGATAGTTCGGCGCCACCAGGGCGTTGACGTAGCGGTCTTCGATCTGCACAGCGATGTCGTTCTCGTAATGCACGATGATCGAGTGAAAGACCCGCTGCCCTTCGCGCAAATCCAGCGCCAAAGCACGCTCGGCACCGGCGGCCTCTTCGTTGAGCAGCACCACCTTGCAACTGTGACGATGGCCGCGCGCGGCGATCTCGTCAGCGATGTTGTGCACCTCGAACAACGCCGACTGGCTTTTCGGCTCAGCGACGAACGTGCCCACACCTTGCATGCGCACCAGCAGGCCGTCAGCAGTCATCTCCCGCAGGGCGCGGTTGATGGTCATGCGGCTGAAACCCAACTGGGTGACCAGTTCGCTCTCCGACGGCACGCGGTGATGCGGCGGCCAGGTGCCATTCTGGATCTGCTGGGTGATCATGTGTTTGACCCGCGCGTACAACGGCGCGGGACTGTCGCCCATCTGCGAGGCCAGGTTGGGAACGGCGGGTGGAGTCGGCACAAGAAATCCCTGCTCAGTGAATGTGCGTAGCTTGCCGGAGTTTACCGAGCAGGCAAAGGTCTGTATATGTATAGACAAATACCCCGATGAGCGCCTGACCATGCCGGTTTACTTCGCCGAACGTGCCCTTTTGCCTGACGGCTGGGCGAACAATGTCCGCCTGCTGGTCGATGCCCAAGGCATGTTGAGCGCGGTGCAGGCGGACGCCAGCGATGAAGGCGCGCAGCGCTTGCGCGGGCCGTTGCTGGCGGGCATGCCCAATCTGCATTCCCATGCTTTCCAGCGCGCCATGGCCGGGCTGGCGGAAGTGGCCGGCAACCCCAACGACAGTTTCTGGACTTGGCGCGACCTGATGTATCGCCTGGTCGGCCAGATCAGCCCCGAGCAGCTGGGGGTGATCGCGCGGCAGCTGTACATCGAGATGCTCAAGGCCGGGTACACCAGCGTTGCCGAGTTTCACTACGTGCATCACGACGTCGATGGCCGCCCCTATGCCGACCCGACCGAGCTGGCTGGGCGCATCAGTCAGGCCGCCAGCTCAGCCGGCATCGGCCTGACCCTGCTGCCGGTGCTGTACAGCCACTCCGGCTTCGGCGGTCAGACCCCCAACGATGGCCAGCGACGCTTCATCAACACGACCGAGCAGTATCTGAGCTTGCAGCAACGCCTGGCGCCCTTGCTGGCGCAGCAGCCGGCACAAACCCTCGGCCTGTGCTTTCACTCTTTGCGCGCGGTAACACCGCAGCAGATCGAACAGGTGCTGGCGGCAAGCGACAAACAGTGCCCGGTGCACATCCATATCGCCGAGCAACAGAAGGAAGTCGACGACTGCCTGGCCTGGAGTGGGCGCCGGCCGCTGCAGTGGCTGTACGAGAACGTTGCCGTCGATCCACGCTGGTGCCTGGTGCATGCCACCCACGCCGATGCCGGCGAAGTCAGTCTGATGGCGCGCAGCGGTGCCGTAGCAGGGCTCTGCCTGACCACCGAGGCCAACTTGGGCGACGGGATCTTCCCGGCCGTGGACTATCTGGCCCAGGGGGGACGCATGGGTATCGGCTCGGACAGCCACGTGTCGTTGAGCGTGGTCGAGGAGTTGCGCTGGCTGGAGTACGGGCAGCGTTTGCGCGATCAGCGGCGTAATCGGCTATATGGCGCGCAGCAGCCGATGGTCGGTCGGACGCTTTATGACGCGGCGCTCAGGGGTGGTGCTCAGGCCATGGGGCAGGCTGTCGGTGCGCTGGCACCGGGGCATCGGGCTGACTGGCTGGTACTGGATGGCGAGGATCCCTACCTGGCCACTGCCAAGGGTGACGGCGTGCTCAACCGCTGGCTGTTCGCCGGTGGTGACCGGCAGGTGCGGGATGTGATGGTCAACGGCCGCTGGGCAGTGCAGGACGGCCGGCATGCCGACGAGGCCGAGAGCAGCCGGGCGTTCGTCAAGGTGTTGCGCGAGTTGTTGGGGTGAACATCCCACTGTAGCGAGGGGGCTTGTTCCCTCGCTACAGAAGCGATTCAAGGCTTGCTGGCGATATCCTTGTCCGCCGTGCGCCAGATCAGCCGCGTTGTGTCATAGCCCTGCTGTTGCGCCTTGGCCAGCAGCTCTTCGCGCACGCGCTCGGACACCGTCGGCGTACGCGACAGCAGCCACAGGTACTTGCGATCCGGGTTGCCGACGACGGCGGTCTTGTAGCCATCGCCCAGGTACAGCACCCAGTAATCGCCCTTGGCGACACCCGGCAGCAACTTCGAGAACCAGTTGTCGAACACCACCCACAGCTTGTCGGTCTTGCCGGCCACTTGCGGCGATGCGGTCCCGGTCGCTTCTTCCCATTCGCCCGAAGCGGTCCGGCAGCGGTTCAGCACGCCGACGTTGCCATCGGGCTTGAGGCTGTAATGGGCCTCGGACTGCGCGCAGTTGCGCTGGAAGAACATCGGCAACCGCGCGATCTCGTACCAGGTGCCCTGATAGCGCTTGAGGTCGACAGTACCCACGGTATGAGGCTGCAGGTCGGCACTGGCGGTATGCGCACAACCGGCCATGAGCATGAGGGTCAGCGCAGCGAAGGCCGCAGAGCAAATCAGCGTCAGACGTTTCATTTCAAGCCTTGCCCCGAATAGACCACCACCTTGTCACCGGCATACTGAACGCTGATGAAGGCCTCATTGTTGCCCCAGGTGCAACTGGACATGCCCAGTGCACCCGAGCAATCGGTGGCGGTGCCGAGCAGTTGTTCGACCTCGGCCTTGTTCATGCCGGCGTGAATCTTCGAGTAATTTTCCTGATTGATCTTGTTGCAAGCCGTCAACAACACGCACAACGACAACAGCGCGAGGGAACGAAAGGACATGGGTAGTGCTCCTGGACAGGGACGATCGCCGAGCGATCAAACTGCTGATTAGAAGAGCAAAGTATGAACGGGTTCCGGCGTGGGCCGGGTTTCTTTGTGGGACGGGCCTCTTAATCATCGCAAGCGGGGCCGGCCTCTTCGCGGGCAAGCCTTGCTCCCACAGGGTTGGCAGTTCTTGAGTCGTACACCTGTGGGAGCAAGGCTTGCCCGCGAAAAGGCCAGCGGCCACACCGTTGGGCGACTGACTGCCCAGTCCGATTAATCTTTTGCCCAACGCCGCCGACATCCCGTGCACGGTGTCCGCACGAGAGACACTTCCGAACAAAACCCTTGCGATTGCACTCATGACCAGAACCCTGAAATTCAGCCACAAAATCCTCATCGCCGCAGCGTTGATCGTTGCTCTGGCATTCGCCGGTTTCATCCTGTTCAACGACTACCGGCAACGCCAGACGCTGCACGCCAGCACCGATTCGTCGATGCAATCGCTCGGCACCTTGACCACCAGCAACATCCAGACCTGGCTGGAAAGCCGGATCCAGTTGCTGCAGTCCATGGGCCAGCAGGTGGCAATCGATGGCAACAGCAGCGAGAGCCTCAAGCGCATCGTCGGCCTGCCCGCCTATGCCAGCAACTTCCAGCTCAGCTACTTCGGCGGCCAGGACGGCGTAATGTTCTCGGTGCCGGCGGGCAATCGCCCGGCCGACTACGACCCGCGCGCTCGGGGCTGGTACAAGGCCGCCAGTGCCGCCCAGCAGACTGTAGTCACCGAACCCTACATCGCCGCCTCGTCGGGCAAGCTGGTGGTCACCATTGCCTCGCCAGTGCAGCACGATGGCGCCTTCCTCGGCGTCGCCGGCGCGGACATCGACCTGAGCAGCATCAGCGACATCATCAACTCGCTGAACTTCAATGGTCACGGCCATGCGTTCATCGTCAGCAGCGCTGGCAAGATCCTCGTTCATCCGGACGCCAAGCTGGTGCTCAAGTCCCTGGCCGACGCCTACCCCAACGGCGCGCCAGTGATCAGCACCGGGCTCAAGGAAGTAGAGGTCGACGGCAAGACCCAGTTCATCTCCTTCACGCCCGTCAAAGGTATCCCCTCGGCCAACTGGTACGTGGCGCTGGTGCTCGACCGCGACGCGGCCTACTCGATGCTCAGCGATTTCCGCACCTCCGCGTTGGTAGCGACCGTGATCGCCATGGTGATCATCATCGCCCTGCTGGGCCTGCTGATTCGCGTGTTGATGGAGCCTCTGCACGTGATGGGCCGTGCCATGCATGACATCGCCGAGGGCAAGGGCGACCTGACCAAGCGCCTGACCATCCACGCCCAGGACGAGTTCGGCACCTTGGGGACCTCGTTCAACCGTTTTGTCGAACGTATCCATGAATCGATCCGTGAAGTGTCATCGGCCACCGTGCAAGTGGGTGAAGTAGCGCTGCGGGTGGTGAGCGCTTCCAACGCGTCGATGAGCAACTCCGACCAACAGGCCAACCGCACCAACAGCGTAGCCGCAGCGATCAACGAACTGGGCGCCGCCGCTCAGGAAATCGCGCAGAACGCCGCGCTCGCCTCGCAGCACTCCAGTGATGCGCGCAGCCTGGCCACCGAAGGCCAACAGGTGGTCGAAAAGACCATCGTGGTGATGGGGCAGTTGTCCAATCGCATCAGTGCTTCGTGCGCCAACATCGAGACGCTGAACGCCAGCACCGTCAACATTGGCCAGATTCTCGACGTGATCAGCGGGATTTCCCAGCAAACCAACCTGCTGGCCCTCAACGCGGCGATCGAGGCTGCACGTGCCGGTGAGGCCGGGCGCGGTTTTGCCGTGGTCGCCGACGAGGTGCGCAATCTGGCGCACCGCACTCAGGATTCGGCGCAGCAAGTCCAGAAGATCATCGAAGAGCTGCAAGTGGGCGCGCGCGAGGCGGTGGGCACCATGAACGAGAGCCAGGTGCAGAGCGAGCAGAGCATGACCATCGCCAACCAGGCTGGCGAACGGCTGGGCAGCGTGACGCAACGCATTGGTGAAATCGACGGGATGAATCAGTCGGTGGCCACGGCGACCGAGGAGCAGACCGCAGTGGTAGAGGCGATCAACGTCGACATTACCGAGATCAATACCCTGAATCAGGAAGGGGTGGAAAACCTGCAGTCGACGCTGCGGGCGTGCAATGACCTGGAAAGCCAGGTCACGCGCTTGAAGCATCTGGTGGGCAGCTTCAGGATCTGAAGCAAACCCAATGTAGCGAGTGGGCAAGTCCCCCTCGCTACAGGGGTATCGCTCAACCTGCTTTGTGGTAACTGGTCACACGCTCGACTTCTTCCTTCGAACCCAGGTACACCGCCACGCGCTGGTGCAAACCCTCAGGCTGGATATCGAGTATGCGCTGGTGGCCGTCAGTGGACGCGCCGCCGGCCTGCTCGACCAGGAACGACATCGGGTTGGCTTCGTACATCAAGCGCAACTTGCCCGGCTTGGATGGCTCGCGGCTGTCGCGCGGGTACATGAACAAGCCACCACGGGTCAGGATGCGGTGCACGTCGGCAACCATCGCGGCCACCCAGCGCATGTTGTAGTTCTTTTTCAGCGGGCCATCTTCGCCTGCCAGCAGTTCGTCGACGTAACGCTGCACCGGGGCTTCCCAGTGGCGTTGGTTCGACGAGTTGATGGCGAACTCCTGGGTGGATTCAGGAATGGTGATGTCTTCGTGGGTGAGCACGAAGCTGCCCATCTCGCGATCCAGAGTGAAGCCCTTGACGCCATTGCCCAGAGTCAGCACAAGCATGGTCTGCGGACCGTAGATCGCGTAGCCGGCGGCGACCTGCTCGGTGCCCGGCTGCAGGAAGGCCTTTTCGTTAAGGGCTTCGTTCTGGCTGAGGTATTCGTTAGGGCAACGCAGCACCGAAAAAATGGTACCGACCGGAGCGTTGATGTCGATGTTCGACGAGCCGTCCAGCGGGTCGAACACCAGCAGGTACGCGCCTTTCGGATATTTGCCCGGGATCTGGTAGGCGTTGTCCATTTCTTCGGACGCCATGCCGGCCAGGTGACCGCCCCATTCGTTGGCTTCGAGCAGGATGTCGTTGGACATCACGTCCAGCTTCTTCTGCACTTCGCCCTGGACGTTTTCAGTGCCCATGCTGCCCAGCACACCACCCAGCGCGCCCTTGGACACGGCGTGGCTGATTTCCTTGCAAGCACGCGCCACCACTTCGATCAGGAAGCGCAGATCGGCAGGGGTATTGTTGCTGCGGGTCTGCTCAATCAAATAGCGACTTAGAGTAACGCGGGACATGGAAGGCTCCGGTGGGTAGGGATGAAAAACTCGCGCAGTTTACACTGGTGCGCCAAACGCACGCGAGCCATGGACAGGGGATACGCCAATCAGACCGGTCACGGGGTGCAAGGTTCACCGGTCACAATCGTTGCAAACGGTCCTACGACGGCTTTTTAAGCAAGCTGCGGGCCATGGCGGCCAGCACCGCGACGCCCAGCAGTAACACTGCGATCAGTGCGATACGCCTCCAGTCGGTCGCAGGTGTGGGTACCACTTCATTGCCGCCGGCGATCATCGGCGTCCCTGCCAGCCGTGCCACGCCCAGCTCGTTCAGGGGCTTGGGATTGGCCGCAAGCAAGATGTTCAACGGCAGGCTGGCCGGTTGCACCTGAGCATTGCCGACCGCCAGGGTGAAGGGCCCCTTGCCCCTGGCCAGGAACACCACTTCGGTGGCGCGCACGGCCACTCGCAGCGTCGGCACACGGGTGCCCAGGCCACCACCGCGCTCGTCGACCTTGATCTGCACCTCGCGCAGCGGTTCACCCGCCATCGGCATTTCGTCTTCGACACTCTCCTGCGTGCCCTGACTGAGACGATAGAACAGTCCCGAGCGCAACCGTCGCCAGGGCTCAGTCGACCCTCCGCGCCCCGACACCACCACCGGCGCCAGTGTGTTGGGTTGCACCAGATCCAGTTTCAGCCGCTCCACCGCCAGTTGCGCCGGCAGCCGCCAGACATACTCGCCCGCCTGTTCCGTGGCGATACCCGCCAGCGGCGCGCTCCAATTGAGGGCGGGTGCCAGCGCGCGGACCTCACTGCTGAGCACCTGCACCACGCTGAGCATCGGCGCGGTGACCGGGCTTTGCCACAATAAGCGCAGATAGCGCGCCGAGCGCCCCGGCAAGATCACATCGTGCTGCTCGACCCGCTCATTGGCGAACGACAACCGCGCCACCTGACCTTCGCCCCAGGGCTGCCAATGTTGCAGATCATCGCTGGCTTCTATACTGAAACGCTGAAAACCATCCTGCTCGCCAGCCCAGTCCAGGGCCAAGCGCGTGAGCGGCTGGACGATGGCGCTGGTGTCGATCAACCAACCGCGCAGCACCTGCTTGCCCGCATCGGCCGGTTTGCTCGAGACCACGTCGACCACCTCACCCGCCGGGCTCAGTTGCACCTTGACGCTAGGGGCACTGCCAACCGCTTCGCTGCGGTCGTAGAGCGGGAACCAGCGCACGGTGTTTTCTTGAGAGCGCGATTGCGCCGCCGGCTGCTCGCGGAACAGCGCAAAGGCCTGCGGCTCGCCGCCCGCATCGAAAATGCGCAGGTCTTCGGTGTCGGAACGTCGAGTACTGAGCTGCAACGCCAAGGGCAGTTCGAGCCGGTACCAGGGCCCCTCGCCGCTGAGACCGAGCGGCACCTGAACGCTGAAATCGGCCGCCTTGGGGCTGTCCTGGCCCACGTCCGCAACGGCGTGCAGACTCACCCAGGTCGTCATGAAAACTGCCATCAGCCCCAACCACTTAAAGCCCATGCCTGCACTCAATTCTGTTGCCCCTTGTGTGCACTCTCGCGAGTAACCGGCGGCGCGAAATAGCCGATCACCAGCAGCAGGGCCCCTACGCCGATGAACGATATGATTCGCGCCAGGCCGCCTTGATTGCCCAGCTCGACCAGAAACAGTTTGGCCACCACCACGGCGATCAATGCCGCGCCGAGCAGCCAGATGCTGCGCCGCTGCCGCCGCGAGCCATGGACCATCAGCGCGAGCGCGATCACCGTCCACAGGATCGACAGCGCGGCCTGCGCCCGCATCGACGCCAGCAACGCCAGGGCATCATAGGGCACCCCGGCCCAATGGTGCACGGCGCGCATGACAGCCGCAGTGGCGAAGACAAACGCCGAAGCGCCCAGCAACCACTGCCAGCGAGGTGACAAGCGTTGCTGCGCTTCTCCCGCGCGGCTCCAGCGCACCAGCGCCAGCAACGCGAACAGCAGCGCCAACTCCAGCGGATTGATGATCGGCACATACGGCAACGGCCGCGCCGCGCCATCGCTGAACAGGTTGGCCAGCCAGAACCACACCAGCAGCACCGCGGCCACGGGCCAGGCCGCCAGCCATCGATAGGTGCGCGGCAGCGCCGAGACCGGCCATGGCCATTGACGTTGCGCCGCCATCGCCAGCAGATACAGGCTCGGCGCCAACGCCCAGCCCAACCAGCGCCAGGCATTATGTTGATCGGCAATCGCCAGCAGCACCCCGCGCAGTTGCAACGCCACTACCACGATCAGCACCCAGCAGCCGAGGACATGGGCGCCCTGTTCGGCCCAGCCGCGCAATAGCGGTTGCACGCGGCGCAGGCTGGCGAAATGCACCGCAAATACCAACGCCCAGACCAACAGCGCCGGGGCGCTTTGCAAGTAGCCGGGGTAGAGGCTGTCGAGCGCTAGATACAACAGTGCCAACGGCATCAGCGTCAGACACAAATGCGCCAACGCCGGCCATCGCAAGCGCGGCGCCAGAAACGCACCAAGGGCCACGCTGAGCGCCAGGACCACCAACGCGAGCCCGCTCTGCAACCAGAACGGCGCGCTGCGCAGGATTTCGCTGCTGCACCCCAGCCACCACCACAGCGCGCCCCAGGCCAGCAGACCGTGGCGCACCCGGCGCCAGTCGACGTTGCCCGCGAGTGCATCGCGATGGACAGCCCAGGCCGCCAGCAGCGCGGCCAGAGCCAGGCTCGTCGCCACCCAGAAGTCCCCTTGAGCGAACGGTGCCGAGCCGTCATTGATTACATCACCCCACAGACCTTGGCCAAACAGCAGCAGCAGGCCGCCGGCCAACAACTGGATCAGGCAGCCGCACAGCAACACGCTACACGTGGCGCACACGAGGCTGCGCGGGACCACCGACGGTGCTGGATCCTTCGCGGGCAGCGCGCGCTCCCGCAGAGTTGCGGGGCGCGGCAGGCTTTGGCGGTGGACCAGATGCAGCGCCGCTACCACCGTCAGCAGGCCACTGAACGCCCACCAGGCAGCAGTGCCCTGATAGTCGAAGCTCAGCGGCGAGATCAGATAGATAAAGCCCAGCCCCATGCAGGCCCATAGCGGCAGGGCATAACGCTCCCAAGCGCGGACCTGCTCAGCGCCCGCAACGTGCAGACGATAGAAGTTGAACAGCAGCGCACAACCCAGCAGCAGCGAGCCCAGCACCGAACCTTCGAATAGACTCGATGCGCCAAAATCCAGGGTCAGCAAATAGGCGATAGCGGCGCCCAGTTGCAGCAACATCGCGAAGCAGCGCATCAACACGCGCTGCTGACGCAAACCCAGCCACATCAGCCCTGCCCCTTCCACCGCCCAGGCCGCAGAGGTCCAGGTATTGTCCACCGCGAGGGGGATGGCCAGGCTGGCGAATATCATGCCGATGGCCACGCAGGTGTCGATCAACAAGCGCAGCCCCACACCGTCGCGACGCCGCAGGACCCAGCCCAGACCCAGGTACAACGCGCCCAGGCCCAAGGCGCTGAACGCGGTCGCCAGGTCGAAACCCTTGACCAGCACGCATTGCAGGCCGAACGCGGCCAAGGGCGGCCCGAACAACAAGCTGCCATCGACGTAGTAACCATCGAAACGACTGCCTAGTCGGGCGCCCTCGAGCAGACGCTGGCGAGCGAACAGCAGGCCGATGGCCAGATACATGAAGAAGAACAGCAGCAGGAAGGCCTCGGTGCTCCAGAACAACGCCGGTTGATAACTGCGCATGCCCCAGGCGAAACCGATGGCGAAGGTGCCGGTGAAACCGATCAGATTCAACGGCCGCCAGGCCTTGAACCAGGCAATGCCGAGAATGCCGCAGTCGAGGATCGCGAAATAAGTGAACAGGCCGATATGGCTGCCACCACCGGACGACGCCAGCACCGGCGCGGCAAACCCGCCCAAAGCCGCGACACAGGCCAGCGACATGGCGTTCTGCAGCACCGCCAGGACGCCAGACAGCACCACAATGCCGACCATCAGTGCCATGCCCAGCAACGGCGCGAGCAGATGATCAAGGGTCATCGCAGCGAAGATCGTCAGGTACAGCACCGCCACGCCGGCACCCTGCAGGATCAAGCCGTATTGGGGTCGCGTAGGGAAGATTCGCCAGCCGAGGATCAGCAACAGTAGCGCGACCAGCGCTACGGCGATATAGCGCGCTTCTACCGGGATCGAATAGGTTTCGCTGGCGTAACGCAGCAAGAAGGCCAGACCGATGAACAACAGGACCACGCCGACGCGCAGCACGGTATTGCCGCCCAGCAGCCATTGGCGGGCGCTGGCGATTGTCTTGGCGACTGTTTTAGCGAATAGGCCCGGTGATTGGGGAGCGCGGGGTTCGGCAGGCTCGACTGGGGCGCTTGAGGCATACCACTGGCTTTCGCTGACCGGCTCAGGGACTTCGGTGTGAGCCTTGGTGGAGGACCAGGCCTTGGGCTCTTCAACCACAGGCGAAGTTGCACTGACAACTGGCGGCGCCACGGCAGCGTGTTGAACGGCCTCGCCCGAATTGGCCTCCAGGCGCTGCAGACGGCCGCTGACCTCATCCAGAGCAGTACGCATCGACGCCAGCAAGGCCCGCTGCGTGCGGCTTTCATAGCCCAGTTTGAACAAGCGTATGGCCTGCCCTGCCGACAGCCCGGTCAAGGCCCCCAGCAGCGCCGAAGTGAAGGAGGCTTCAACCCCCAAGCCGACCAGCAGCCCGATGAACATCAAGATCAACTGCATACGCTATCCCTGAATGGCCTGCTTGATGTGAATTTCCGAGATGCGCCGCGTTCGGCGGCGAAGAGGCCGTCAGAGTCACCATCAATATCTGCAACCCGCGCACAAATCGCCGGGCAGTATACAGACAAGGCCCCGCAATTGCGGGGCCTTGGCAGACTTCGCGTCACTCAGTTCACTTCAACGCTTTCCAGATCTCGGTCGCGTATTCGCGGATCGTGCGGTCCGACGAGAACCAGCCCATGCGCGCGGTATTGAGTACCGCCGAGCGCCACCACTGGGTCGGGTTGTGCCACAGGTCTTCGACCTTCTTCTGGGCATCCCAGTAGGAGTCGAAGTCGGCGCACAACAGGAAGCGGTCGTAGTTCACCAACGAATCCACCAGCCCGACATAACGCTGCGGGTCGTCCGGCGAGAACACCCCGCCGCGGATCGCCTGCAACACATCGTCCAGCCGACGCGAGCCGCTCACCACCGAATGGGCGCTGAAGTCGCCGTGCTGCTTGTGCTCCTCGACCTGCTGCGAGGTCAGGCCGAAGATAAACATATGCTCGGCCCCCACATGTTCGCACATCTCCACGTTGGCGCCGTCCATGGTGCCGATGGTCAGCGCGCCGTTGAGGCCGAACTTCATGTTGCTGGTACCCGACGCCTCGTAGCCGGCGGTGGAAATCTGCTCTGACAAGTCAGCGGCAGGAATGATGCTCTCGGCCAGGGTCACGTTGTAGTTGGGCAGGAACACCACCTTGAGCAAGCCGCGCACGGTCGGGTCGTTGTTGACGGTACGGGCGATGTCGTTGGTGAGCTTGATGATCAGTTTGGCCTGGTGATAGCTGGCCGCGGCCTTGCCGGAGAAGATCTTGACCCGCGGCACCCACGCAGTACCCGGTTCGGCACGAATGGCCTGATACAGCGCCACGGTATGCAACAGGTTGAGCAATTGGCGCTTGTACTCGTGGATGCGCTTGACCTGCACGTCGAACAGCGCCTCGGGGTTGACGGCGATGCCCAGGCGCTCATGGATGATGCGCGCGAGCTTCTTCTTGCTGACCAGACGCTGCTCGGCGAAAGCTTTGCGAAACTCCGGTTTCTCGGCGAAGGGCTCCAGCGCCGTCAGGCCGGTTTCGGCCGTATCGAGAATTTGCGGGCCCAGCGCTTCGATCAGCATCGCGGTGAGCTGCGGGTTGGACTGATACAGCCAGCGGCGGAAGGTAATGCCGTTGGTCTTGTTGTTGATGCGATCCGGATACAGCTTGTGCAGTTCAGAGAACACCGTGCTTTTCATCAGCTCAGTGTGCAGCCCGGAAACGCCATTGATGCTGTGCGAACCAAGGAACGCCAGGTTGCCCATACGCACGCGCCGGCCGTTGTCTTCCTGAATCAGCGAGACCTCGCGCAGCACGTCGAAGTCGACGATGCCTTTGGCCCGCAAGTCGTCGATGTGGTAGGCGTTGATCAGGTAAATGATCTGCATATGGCGCGGCAGCAAGCGCTCCATCAGGCCCACCGGCCAGGTTTCCAGCGCTTCGGGCAGCAGCGTGTGGTTGGTGTAGGCCAGGGTGGCCACGGTGATCCGCCACGCCGCATCCCACGGCACGTTGTGCTGATCGACCAGCAGGCGCATCAGCTCGGCCACGGCGATCGAGGGGTGGGTATCGTTGAGCTGGATGGCTGCGGAATCCGCCAGGTTGAGCAGCGTGTCGTGCATGTTCAGGTGGCGGCGCATCAAGTCCTGCAGCGACGCCGAGACGAAGAAGTACTCCTGCCGCAGGCGCAGCTCCTGGCCGGCCTCGGTGCTGTCCGCAGGATAGAGGACGCGGGAGATGCTCTCGGCCCGTGCCACTTCGGCAACGGCGCCCAAGTGGTCACCGGCGTTGAAACGCTCCAGGTGCAACTCTTCCATCGCTCGCGCCCGCCAGAGGCGCAAGGTATTGACGCTGGCGCCTTTCCAGCCGACCACTGGGGTGTCGTAGGCAACGGCGCGCACGGTCTCGCCCGGCCACCAGACCTGCTTGGATTGACCCGCGGCATCCGGCACGGTTTCAACGTGGCCGCCGAAGCTGATCGGGTAGATCACCTCAGGACGTTCGAACTCCCAGGGGTTGCCGAAATCCAGCCAGTTTTCGGTCTGTTCCTGCTGCCAGCCGTCGACGATGGCCTGGCGAAACAAGCCGTGTTCGTAACGGATGCCGTAACCATGAGCAGCGACGCCCAGGGTCGACATGCTTTCCATGAAACACGCGGCCAGGCGCCCGAGGCCGCCGTTGCCCAGTGCCGCATCCGGCTCCAGGCGGCGGATGCGCTCCAGGTCGACGCCCAGCTCGGTAAGGGCTTCGCGCGCGATGTCGAGGATGCCCAGGTTGCTGAGGCTGTCGAACAGCAACCGGCCGATCAGGAATTCGAGGGAGAGGTAATAGACCCGCTTCTGATTGTTGCGGTAGATCTGCCGGGTGTGATCCATCCAATGGTCGACCATGTGGTCCCGAGCGGCCAGTGCAATGGCTTCGAACCAGTCGTGGTCGAACGCGTGATCGGGATCCTTGCCCACCGCGTATGTGAGTTTAGCGAGTACAGCAGCCCGAAACTCGGCTACCTCGACCTCTCGTGCAAGCGGTTCCTGAGACATTGGTACGTCCTCGGCAATATGGAAGGTTTTAAATATGACGATTCCTGAGACTAGACGGTTCGACAGGACACGGGGGTGCGGGTTCGGGTCTTTTTTCAGATTAAAGGTGAAAATATTCGCGTTGCCGTTGTTCACTTTTTCACCAGCGGGCGTATCATCGCGCGCCCGATAGCCTTAGTTACCGACTTGAAGAACCCCTGATGAAATCGAACCTGATCGCCGCCGCCGAGCTGGACCGCCTGGATACCTGGCAGAAATACTCCAGCCATATGTGCGGAGGCTGCATTTCGAGCTGCTGCACCCTGCCGGTGGAAGTGAAGGTCAAGGACCTGGTGCGCCTGGGCCTGGTGGACGAATTCGAACTCGGCGACCCGCCCAAGAACATCGCCAAGCGCTTGCAGAAGGACGGGGTGGTGGAGCGCTTCAATCAGAAGTCGGGAATTTTCACCTTGCAGCGCATGAGCAACAACGATTGCTTGTTCCTGGACAAGAAGACGCGTTTTTGCACGGTTTACGAGCAGCGCCCGGACACGTGCCGCAATCACCCCAAGATCGGCCCGCGGCCAGGGTACTGCGCTTATATTCCCAAGCCGGCGGTTGTGCGCCGCTGAGATCAAACACTTCGCGGCAGAGCCCGCTCCCGCGGAGTCTGCATTCCAGCCTGCCTCTTCCCGCGAAGGGGCCGCTGCGACTTGCCGGAGACCCTGGAGCCCCCCATCAAAGGCGACGCTCCCCTGTTGGAGCTGGACGCGCGCTCGGCTGCGAAAGGCAAACACATCATGGAGTAGCGTCGCGTTCACCGCGCAACAGCCAGGCGAGCAGCGCTCAAAGAGTGCGCATGATGGCCCGACGAAAGTCGTCGATATGGTCGTGTATCGCGGTAATGGCTGCGGTGCTGTCCCGTGCCTCCATGGCATTGAGGATCAGCGTGTGCTCGTGATAGATGCGTTCGCAGTGATGGGCCTCCGACAAGGTCAGGAACCAGAAGCGAGCCTGCTTTTCGTGCAGGTTGCGTAGCAGTTCAGCCAGCACGCGATTACGCGCAGCCGCCGAAATCGCCAAGTGGAACTGCAGATCGAGCTCCATCAAACCTGGCACGTCGCGCTGTGCGAGCAGCGCCGGAGTGCGATCCAGAATGGCGCGCATCGCCTTGAAGTCGCTGTCCTGCGCGCGCTCCAGAGCCAGCTTGACGCACAGCTGTTCGTTGCAGACACGCACTTCGATCATGTCCAGCACGTCATTGAGGGAAACGGGCGTCACCATCACGCCCTTGCGCGGCAGGATGGTCACCATGCCGTCGACTTCCAGACGGTGCAGCGCCTGATGGATAGGCGTGCGGCCCAATCCGAGCAGGTTGATCAGCTGCGTTTCGTTGATCGCTTCACCCGGGCGCAAATCGCAGGAGATGATTCGTTGCTTGATTTGCTTGTAGGCCAGTTCGCGCAGGCTCGCCGCGCTTTTGAGCGGCATCTCTGTGTGCCCGCTTGCCCCGTCGGTTTCTGATGTCGTCACCCGGCCTCACCCTATTTGTCTACCACTGATATATCACGGTACTACAAAACCCGGAGGATTTCGTGCCCGGCAGGGTGCGCCCTGAACCTGGGCACCTGGCGCACCATTCCAGCGCGATGGGTACCTGAGTAACGGACTGAGTGCCCAAGCCCGATCCATCCCCCCGGCCCAACCTGTTGAAAGCTAATGGCTTTATCCATTGCTCTGAATCTGGCATTCAAAATGCTTGTAAAGATACTGTGATATATCAGAGTAACTTCAGGCGCTTGCAGGGCTTTTGCCGGCTCAAGCGCCACGCATCAGGACCAAGACCATGACCACAATGACTTTTCAGGTAGCAGGCCACGGCGAAATGCCGGTCGAGATCGAACAACTGATCATCGCTGGCTGGGCGGGGCGTGACAGTGCGGCGGTCGAGCACCACATCGCCGAACTGGAGGCGATCGGCGTTCGGCGCCCCACGCAGATCCCGTGCTTCTACCGGGTGGCCGCCACCTTGCTGAACCCGGCCAACAGCATCCAGGTACCGGGCAAAGACTCCTCCGGCGAGACCGAGTTCGTGTTGATCAACAGCCCGGCAGGGATGTTGGTGGGGCTGGGCTCCGATCATACCGACCGCAAAGTCGAGGCCTATGACGTCACCGTGTCCAAGCAGATGTGCGACAAGCCGATCGCCTCGCAGGTGTGGCGCTATGACGAAGTAGAACCGCACTGGGATCAACTGATCATGCGCACCTGGCGGGTGCGTAACGGCGTGCGCGAGTTGTATCAGGAAGGCCCGGTGACCAGCCTGCTGGCGCCCGATACCTTGCTGGGCAAACTCAACGCTGCCGGCGCCCTGCCCCACGGCACGGCAATGTTCTGCGGCACGCAGCCAGTCATTGGTGAGTTGGGCTATGGCGAAGCGTTCGAGATGGAGCTGGCCGATCCGGTGCTGCAGCGCAGCCTGCGTCACGATTATCAGGTCGAGCCCTTGAGCGTCGCGGAGTAACCCGGATGAACTCGATCAGTGCGTTGGCCGACGATCTGGCCACCGGCAAGACCACCAGTGAACAACTGGTCAGCGAGGCGCTGGAGCGTATCAAGCAACATCGCCATCAGGACGGCTGTGCCTACATCAGCGTTGACGCCGAAGCGGCGCTGAATGCCGCTCGTTCAAGTGATCTGGCCCGCGCCGCCGGCTATGTGCCCTCGGCGCTGGCCGGGTTGCCGGTGTCGATCAAGGATCTGTTCGATGTCACTGGCCAGGTCACCGCTGCGGGCTCCAGGGTGCTGGCCCACAGCGCTGCGGCTCGCCAGGATGCACCCGTGGTCGCGCGCTTGCGGGCTGCCGGAGCGGTGCTGCTGGGGCGCACCAACATGAGCGAGTTCGCCTTCTCGGGGCTTGGCCTCAACCCCCATTACGGTACGCCGGTCAGCCCTGCGGCCCCGGATCGTATCGCCGGCGGTTCGAGTTCCGGCGCGGCGGTGAGCGTTGCCCTGGACATGGCCGTGGCGGGCCTGGGCACGGACACCGGGGGTTCACTGCGGATTCCAGCGGCGTTCTGCGGCCTGGTCGGTTTCAAGCCGAGCGCCTCACGGGTACCGCTGGCTGGTGCACTGCCGCTGGCCGGCAGCCTTGATTCGATCGGCGCGCTGACCCGCAATGTCGATGACTGCGTGCTGCTCGATCAAGTGCTGTCCGGCCAGCGCCTCGATACCCGCGCAGCGCCGCTGGCCGGTGTGCGCCTGGCCGTGACCCGGGACTTCGTCATGGACGGCGTCGACACTCTGGTCGGCAACGCTTTCGAACGCGCGCTCGACCGGCTCAGCGCCGCCGGTGCGACCCTGCGCTGGTTCGACTTCCCGGAGTTGCACGAGCTTCCCGCCATCAATGCCGCCGGCGGCCTGACTGCGGCCGAGGCCTGGCATCTGCATAAAACCTGGCTCGAGGGCGAAACCGGCAACCGGTATGACCCCCGAGTCGCCCAGCGTATTCGCCGCGGTGCGCTGCTGAGCGCCGCTGACTATCTGGACTTGCTGGACCATCGTCGCCGCCTGATTGCAGTCGCCAAAGCCCGGCTGGGCGATGCCGACGCATGGTTGATGCCCAGCGTCGCCACGGTGGCGCCGCGTCTGGCGCCACTTGCGCAGGACGATAGCCATTTCTTCGCGACCAATGGATTGGTACTGCGCAATACCAGCGTGCTGAATTTTCTCGATGGCTGTGCGCTGAGCCTGCCGTGTCAGGCACCCGGCGAATTGAGCGTGGGCCTGAGCATCGGCGGTTTGAACGGCCAGGATGCGCGCGTGTTGCAAGTGGCGCGCAGCGTCGAGGCGCTGCTGGGCGGTTGCTGATCAAAGCCAGGCTGGCACATAGACGGGCCAAAGCCCGCCGCCAGCCTGACTGTTTTATCCAGCCCCTGACGGGGCACATCTGCCATCAACGTAACGCTTGAAACGATGGAGTTGCTCATGAACCACAACACTGCGCTGCCTGCCACGGCGGCAGGCACCCACGAGGCCGGGCTCGACACCCTCGCGACCTACCGCAAGATCGCCTGGCGGCTGCTGCCGTTTCTGGTGTTCCTGTTCATCCTCGCCTGGATCGACCGGGTCAACGTCGGCTTCGCCAAGTTGGCCATGCTTGGCGACCTGGGCTTCAGTGAAGCCGTGTATGGCGTAGGCGCCGGGATCTTCTTCATTGGCTATTTCATCTTCGAAGTACCCAGCAACCTGCTGCTGGAAAAGATCGGGGCACGCAAGACCCTCGCGCGCATCACCATCTTATGGGGCGTGACCTCCATGGCCATGGCCTATGTCGAGAGCGCCTGGTCGTTTTACCTGCTGCGCTTTTTGCTGGGCATGTTCGAGGCGGGGTTCTTTCCGGGGATAGTGCTGTACCTCACCTACTGGTTCCCGGCGGCGCAACGGGCAAAGATCAACGGCTTGTTCATGACGTCGTTCGCGATTGCCGGTGTGGTCGGTGGGCCGATTGCAGGCTTCATCATGAGCCGCATGGTCGGCGTCGGCAGCCTGGCCAACTGGCAATGGCTGTTCATTCTGGAGGGCATCCCATCGGTGCTGGCGGGCCTGGCGATATTGCGCTATCTGCCGGAAAAACCGGTCAATGCCAAGTGGCTCAGCGCCAGCGAGCGCGAACTGGTCAGCAGCAACATCGCACAGGAAGAAGCGGCACCGGGCAAACATACCCAGCTGTCCGCCCTGGTGCGCAATCCCCGGATCTGGCTGTGCACGGCGGTGTACTTCTGCATCGTCGCCGGTAACGCCACCATCGCGTTCTGGACGCCATCGGTGATCAAGTCGCTCGGCATCAGCGATACCATGAACATTGGCCTGCTGTCGGCCATCCCTTTCATCGTCGGCACCCTGGCGATGATCTGGAACGGCCAGCATTCGGACAAGACCGCCGAGCGTCGGCTGCACTGCGCCAGCGCCGCACTGCTGGCGGGGCTGGGGCTGATCGCCACGGGCCTGTTACTTGGCAATGCCACCCTGGCGCTGATGGCCCTGACCGTCGCGGCGGCTGGCATACTGGCGGCCTTCCCGGTGTTCTGGTCGATCCCCAGCGCTTTCCTGGCGGGGACGGCAGCGGCAGGCGGGATTGCGCTGATCAACTGTATCGGCAACCTCGCGGGCTTCGTGGCGCCGTACATGATCGGCTGGTTGCGCACCCTGACCGGCAGCCTGGCAGCTGGCCTGTATTTTGTGGCGGCGCTGGAAATCATCGCGGCGCTGCTGGTGTTCTGTTTGCTCAAGGACAGTGGCAAGACGACCCCTCGCTAAAAGCTTCGCGGGCCAGCACCTCGCTACATCTGCACCTTGTAGCGGAGGAGGCTGGCCCCCGATGATCCCCATACAAAACCTGGCCCAAAAAAAACGCCCCCCGGCATCACTGCCGGGGGGCGTTTTCATTCAACCAGACTGCTTATCAGTTCTTGGCTTTCTTGGCAGCGCGGGTACGCTCGCCTTCGTCCAGGATCTTTTTACGCAGACGGATCGACTTAGGCGTGACTTCGCACAGCTCGTCGTCCTGGATGAATTCCAGAGCTTGTTCCAAGGTGAATTTCACCGGTGGAACCAGAGCGATGGTTTCGTCTTTACCCGAAGCACGCATGTTGTCGAGCTTCTTGCCCTTGGTAGGGTTGACGCCCATATCGGTGTCGCGGCTGTTCAGACCAACGATCTGACCGTTGTAGATCTCCTGGCCGTGCTCGACGAACAGCTTGCCGCGCGCCTGCAGGGTTTCCAGGGAGTAGGTCAGTGCCTTGCCGGTTTCTACCGAAACCAGTACGCCGTTCTGACGACCGGACATGTGGCCCGACTTCATGACGTCGTAACGATCGAAGATCGAGGTCAGGATGCCAGCACCGTTGGTCAGGGTCAGGAACTGGTTACGGAAACCGATCAGACCGCGAGCAGGGATGTTGTATTCCAGACGAACACGGCCTTTGCCATCCGGCACCATGTTGGTCAGGTCGCCCTTACGCAGGCCCATCTCTTCCATGACCTTGCCCTGGGATTCTTCAGGGGTGTCGATGGTGACGTTTTCGAACGGCTCGTGCTTGACGCCTTCAACCTGACGGATGATCACTTCAGGACGACCAACGCCCATTTCGAAGCCTTCGCGACGCATGGTTTCGATCAGTACCGAGAGGTGCAACTCACCACGGCCCGAGACCTTGAACTTGTCAGCCGAATCGCCTTCTTCAACGCGCAGAGCAACGTTGTAGAGCAGTTCTTTGTCCAGACGGTCCTTGATGTTACGCGAGGTCACGAACTTGCCTTCTTTACCGCAGAAAGGCGAGTCGTTTACCTGGAAGGTCATGGAAACGGTTGGCTCGTCGACGGTCAGAGGCTTCATCGCCTCGACAGTGTCCGGCTGGCACAGGGTGTCGGAGATGAACAGCGAGTCCATACCGCTGACGCACACGATGTCGCCGGCGAAAGCTTCTTCGACGTCGATACGGTGCAGACCGTGGTGACCCATCAGCTTCAGGATACGACCGTTACGCTTCTTGCCGTCGGCGCCGATAGCCACAACGGGGGTGTTCGGCTTGACGCTACCACGAGCGATACGGCCAACGCCGATGACACCCAGGAAGCTGTTGTAGTCCAGTGCCGAGATTTGCATCTGGAACGGACCGTCACGGTCGACTTTCGGCGCAGGTACGTTGTCGACGATCGACTGGTACAGCGGGGTCATGTCTTCGGCCATCTCGTTGTGGTCCAGACCGGCAATGCCGTTCAGGGCCGAGGCGTAGACGACTTTGAAGTCCAGCTGTTCTTCGGTGGCACCGAGGTTGTCGAACAGGTCGAAGATCTGGTCCAGAACCCAATCAGGACGCGCGCCCGGACGGTCGACCTTGTTGATGCACACGATCGGACGCAGGCCGGCTTCGAAAGCCTTCTTGGTCACGAAACGGGTTTGCGGCATAGGGCCGTCTTGAGCATCGACGAGCAGCAGAACGGAGTCGACCATCGACATCACGCGTTCAACTTCGCCGCCGAAGTCGGCGTGGCCCGGGGTGTCCACGATGTTGATGTGGTAGCCGTTCCAGTTGATGGCGGTGTTTTTCGCCAGAATGGTAATACCGCGCTCTTTCTCCTGGTCGTTGGAGTCCATCACGCGCTCGTCGTTGAGCTCGTTGCGCTCCAGAGTGCCGGACTGACGCAGGAGTTTGTCGACCAGAGTGGTTTTACCATGGTCAACGTGGGCGATGATGGCGATGTTACGTAGATTCTCGATCACTTGTGTGTCTCGTTTAGTGTTCAGTGTGCTGACAGGTCATGGCAGCGATTACAGTAGAGTCCTGACGGCCGTTACAGCCGTAAGGCGGCGTCGGGGGGCCGGTGACGCAGGCCACAGGCAAACAGCCCCGGGCACTTAGCTCGGTCGATAAACGCGCACATTGGCATGCCCCTCACTGAGCAAATGGTGAGCATGCAGGCGACTCATGACGCCTTTGTCGCAATACAACAGGTACTGGCGGGTGATATCCAGTTCCTTGAAACGGTTGTTCAGGGCATAAAAAGGCAGCGCCTGAACCTCGACGCCGTCCAGCTCGAGCGGCTGGTCTTCCTGGGCATCGGGGTGGCGGATATCGATGACGACCTGGCCCGCCGTGATGTTGGCGACCTCTTCGACATCGATGTCCTGGCCCAGCTCGTCGATCACGTTATCGATCGACACCAGCCTGGCGCGCTCCAACGCTCGCTCCAGAATGGCCATGTCGAACTTCTGTTCTTCATGGACCACACGCGGCAGCTTGGCGTTGGTGGTGGGGTTGACCGAAATCACCCCACAGTATTCCGGCATGTGCCGGGCAAAATCTGCAGTACCGATCTCGACCGCCTGGTCGATGATGTCCTGCTTGTGACTGGCCAACAGCGGCCGCAACACCAGCATCTCGGTCGCCCGATCGATGGCCGAGAGGTTGGGCAGGGTCTGACTCGACACTTGGGAAATCGCCTCTCCGGTCACCAGCGCATTGATTTGCAATTGCTCGGCAAAATGCGTGGCTGCGCGCAACATCATACGCTTGAGAATGACGCCCATGTGACTGTTGTCGACTTTTCCTAGGATTTCGCCGACGACTTCCTCGAAAGGGAC
This sequence comes from Gammaproteobacteria bacterium, assembly GCA_903970465.1. GTDB lineage: Bacteria > Pseudomonadota > Gammaproteobacteria > Pseudomonadales > Pseudomonadaceae > Aquipseudomonas. Next base: position 23,472 of record CAJCIO010000118.1, on the reverse strand, counting down.
ACTAATAAAGAGTACCCGATGGGAGCTGCCGTACTTCTTCCAGAGGAAGTGCGCGACCTCCATCACCCCCAATTCGTGGGCCCTGCCGCCCAGATTGAAGAAGCAGAAGTGGGTCATCAGGCCACGGCGCATCATCTGATAGGCGGCCACCGTGGAGTCGAACCCACCGGACATCAGCACCATCGTCTGTTCCAACGCGCCCAGGGGAAAACCACCGACGCTATTGTGCTGACCGTGGATGACAAACAGGCGCTTGTCGCGAATTTCTATGCGCACCACCACATCGGGCTTTTTCAGATCGATACCGGCGGCCCCGCATTCACGGCGCAACTGGCTGCCGACATGGCGCTCGACATCCATCGAGGTGAAGCTGTGCTTGCCGGCACGCTTGCAGCGGATCGAAAAGATCTTGCCGGGCAATTGGTCGCCGAAATGGGCCTTGCACTTGGCGACGATGTCGTCGAAATCGCCCAGCGGGTACTCATTGACGTGCAAAAAGTGCGAGATACCCGGCGTGCAGCTCAGGCGCTCGGTGATTTCGCGCAATACCTTCGGGTCTTCCTCGCGGGTCTCGACTTCGAGATTGTCCCAGACACCATTGACTACCAGCTGTGGGTCCAGATCGCGGACAACCAGCCGGATGTTGCGCGCCAGCTGGCGAATGAATCGCTTGCGCACAGGCGGGCTTTTGATGGTGATCTCGGGGAAGACTTTTACGATTAGTTTCATGAAAACTGGGCGCGAAGGTTCGGTCTGAAAACAGGGGGGCGGATTATAGCGGAAATTGCTCAAGGTTTAACCAGATATCGTACAAATGGATTGTCGCGCACCAAAACAGAACAATCCAAAAATAACGAGCGCTATTATGGTGCGCATCCCTGTACAAAAAACGCTCTAAGTGCCCTTAAATTCTGAATTTTGGCGTCAAAGCCCATCTCGGGGCACTGGCATGCAAATTGCTCTCTTGTGAGGCAGGTTGCCTTGGCGGACTATTCTCGCCCGGCATCACCAAAATTACAGGGCTAACCACTACCAGCCCTAATCCACCCCGGAGGACAACATGTCGAAGTCGGTTCAACTCATCAAAGATCATGACGTTAAGTGGATTGATCTGCGCTTCACTGACACTAAAGGCAAGCAGCAGCACGTCACCATGCCAGCGCGTGATGCACTGGATGACGACTTCTTCGAAGTCGGCAAGATGTTCGACGGTTCCTCCATTGCTGGCTGGAAAGGCATCGAAGCGTCCGACATGATCCTGCTGCCGGACGACGAGACTGCCGTCCTGGACCCGTTCACCGAAGAACCGACCCTGATCCTGGTCTGCGACGTCATCGAGCCGTCGACCATGCAAGGCTACGACCGCGACCCGCGTGCAATCGCTCACCGCGCCGAAGCCTACCTGAAGACTACCGGTATTGGTGACACTGTATTCGTTGGCCCGGAACCCGAATTCTTCATCTTCGACGAAGTGAAATTCAAGTCCGACATCTCCGGTTCCATGTTCAAGATCTTCTCTGAACAAGCAGCCTGGATGACCGACGGCGACGTCGACGGCGGCAACAAAGGCCACCGTCCTGGCATCAAAGGCGGCTACTTCCCGCTGCCACCGGTCGACCACGACCACGAAATCCGTACTGCCATGTGCAACGCACTGGAAGAAATGGGCCAATTCGTCGAAGTTCACCACCACGAAGTAGCGACCGCCGGCCAGAACGAAATCGGCGTGCGCTTCAACACCCTGGTGAAGAAAGCCGACGAAGTTCAAACCCTGAAGTACTGCGTACATAACGTTGCCGACGCTTACGGCCGTACCGCGACCTTCATGCCCAAGCCTCTGTACGGCGATAACGGTTCGGGTATGCACGTTCACATGTCCATCTCCAAAGATGGCAAGAACACCTTCGCTGGCGAAGGCTATGCCGGCCTGTCCGACACCGCACTGTTCTTCATCGGCGGCATCATCAAGCACGGTAAGGCCCTGAACGGCTTCACCAACCCGGCTACCAACTCCTACAAGCGTCTGGTACCAGGCTTCGAAGCTCCCGTGATGCTGGCCTACTCGGCTCGCAACCGTTCCGCTTCGATCCGCATTCCTTACGTCTCCAGCCCTAAAGGCCGTCGTATCGAAGCACGCTTCCCGGATCCGGCTGCCAACCCGTACCTGGCCTTCGCAGCACTGCTGATGGCCGGCCTGGACGGTATCCAGAACAAGATCCACCCTGGCGATGCAGCCGACAAAAACCTGTATGACCTGCCGCCAGAAGAAGCAGCAGAGATCCCACAAGTTTGCGGCAGCCTGAAAGAAGCTCTGGAAGAACTGGACAAAGGCCGTGCGTTCCTGACCAAGGGCGGCGTGTTCAGCGACGACTTCATCGATGCTTACATCGAGCTGAAGAGCGAAGAAGAAATCAAGGTCCGCACTTTCGTGCACCCTCTGGAATACGACCTGTACTACAGCGTCTAAACCCAGCTTGATTTGAAAAAGGCCACCTTCGGGTGGCTTTTTTTATGGGCGCCGCCGAGCAAACATCTTGCATAGGTCTGCTGCCGATCAAGACTTGCCGCTGCCCCGTCACTTGCAGACAATGCCTGAACCCACTCCAATAAGATCGAGCTGCCCCATGCCCAGATTCCTCACTTTGCCTTTGTTCCTGAGCGCTATCGCCGCCTGCACCCAAGCCATCGCCGCCCCTGCGCCTGCCCCTGCCAGCCTCGAGCCCTTGATGCAGAGCATCGAACAGCGCCTCGCCATCGCCGATCAAGTGGCCCTGAGCAAATGGGACAGCCGCAAGGCCGTCGAAGATCGCCCTCGCGAGCAGACGGTCATCGCTGCTGCCGTGGCCCTGGCGCCGCAATACCAGCTGGATGGCGCCATGGTCGGGCAGTTTTTCGCCGCCCAGATAGAAGCCAACAAGCTGCGTCAGTACGCGTTGCTGTCGCGCTGGACACTGGCAGGCGCCGCGCCGGATTCGCCTCGCCCTGACTTGCTCGGGACCATTCGCCCGCAACTCGACGTGCTGCAAAAGCGCTTGCTGCAGCAACTGGCGGCGTTCGCCGTCTCGCGTGCCGATCCGCAGTGCCCCCAGTGGCTGGCCGCCGCGACGCACAAGGCCGCCGGCGATGAACTGCAGCGCCTGGCGCTGATCCGCGCCACCGCCGAGCTGTGCGCCCGCCCCTGAGGGAATTCAAGCGGTACCGATGGGGCGCAATGTACTCTATGCTGATGCCGATCAAGGCTACCCGCGATCGCGCCTATTCTTGCCATGGAAACCTTCATGCGTTCATGCATTATCTGTCTGCTGCTGGCGGTCGCTCTGCCGGCCTCGGCGCAGATCTACAAGTACACCGATGCCGCTGGCAACACGGCCTACAGCAGCCAGAAGCCCGAAGGCATCAAGGCCGAAACAGTCGAGCTGCAGCCACTCAACAGCATCGAGAGCCAGCCGCACACGGCGCCTGGCCCCAGCAGGCAAACGCCTCCCGTCGTCCCTCAGCAGCCGCCCTATGCGGTGCTGGAGCTGACCGGCCTCCCTAACGCGGAAGCCCTGCGCGCCAATGGCGGCAACTTCACGGTGAGCGTGCACCTCGAACCCAAACTGTTCGGCGATGACTTGCTGCAGCTAGTGCTCGACGGGCAGCCGTATGGCCAACCGAGCAATGTGCCGTACATGCAGTTGGTAGACATCGACCGCGGCGATCACAGCCTTGCGGTGCAAGTGCTCAACAACGGCACAGTCATGCAGACCAGCGCTACGCAGACCTTCACGGTGCAGCGCATCAGCGTCAACTCGCCGGCTCGACCCAAGCCATGAAGCCCCCCGCGCTGATAACCCTGTTCTGCCTGTTGCTGTCGGTGGCCAGCGGCATCCACGCCGAGGTCTACACCTACACCGACGCCCAGGGCAATCAGGTGTTCACCGATCAGCCGCGCAAAAACGCCAAGCGCGTGCCGTTGCCACCCAGCAACAACCTCAACCAGACCCCTCTCACGGTCAAAAAGAGCCCGGCGACACCTGCCAAGAAAGCCCCACTCAAGGTGGTGACGCACTACGACATGCTGCGCATTCTGGCCCCCGAGCCCGATGGCACGGTCAACCAGAGCAGCGGCGAACTGGTGGTGACCGTCACCAGCGATCCGCAACTGTATGCGGGCGACCAGTACCAGATCCTGCTGGATGGCAATCCGGTCGGCTCACCCGGCACCAGCCCGGTGATCATGATCAAGTCCGTGGACCGTGGCCTGCACCAACTGGCCGCGCAAATCATCGACAGCGACGGCGAAACCGTCGAACGCACGCCCCCCCAGAAGCTCAACATGCAACGTATCTCCCTGGCGCAGAAACGCCGCAACGATCCCTGCGAAGACGCCGACTGGGGCGTGCGCCCCGAATGCCCGCTGTCGGCCAAGCCGTGCGCGAAGGACGACTACGGCGTCCGGCCACAATGCCCGCTGTCAATGAAACCCGCAGACAGCTGAGTCAAGGTTTGTAACAAAGCCGCACTCACTGCGCCGGCAAAAGGAAATGAAAGGGGGTTAAAGGCATACCGGCACCCCCCTAAGCTGCGCCGCTCACAACAATTACAGCCGAGCAAACAGCCCATGTTACGTCCCTTCACTTGCCTTGCCAGCGCGCTATTCATGCTTGTCGCGGCCACCCATGCCAGCGCCGATCAACCCGCCAGTGTGCAGTCTTCAGTGCTGCTCAAAAGCGAGTCGTCCTGGGAAGGCACCGCCTATGGCGCCTACCCGACGGGTACGCCTGAGCTATCGGTGCTGAAAATAACCATCCCGGCAAACACCACGCTCGCCTGGCACAAGCATCCGATGCCCAATGCGGCTTATGTCCTGTCCGGTGAACTGACCGTAGAAACCCAGGACGGCAAGCAACGCAAGGTGCTGGGCCAGGGCGATGCGCTGGCCGAGATGGTTGAACGCCATCACCGCGGCACCTCAGGCGCGACACCCACCGAGTTGATCGTATTCTATGCCGGCAGCAAGGACATGCCCCCGTCGATTGCCGTGCCCGAGTAAGCCTCATTCCACTGACCCGCGTTGCCCGGCAGCGCTATGGTGATGCTGCCGGATCGCCTCGACGCCTCTGCGGTGCAACACACCCCCCTCCTCTAAGAAATTTCCCCGCCCCAGCCGAACCTGAACGACGATGAAACATTTTGGTGCATAATTTTGGGCGTCAGATCGCCCATTAGCCCATTTTGGTTCGTGATAGGCCGTTCCTCGGGAGGTCGCGTCACCAAATGGGCCGCATTTGCACTATTTCGAGAAATAAGCGCTTCTTTTCGGAGCCTTGGTTTGGTTTTTGCAGTTTCAGTGCATCAGCACACTATTCGCGCACGCAAGCCGGACACGCCGGGCTTTGCAATGGGCCAAAAGGGGTCAACGACAGCTAATGACCATCAGTGATGCACTGCACCGACTGTTACTCGACAACCTCACCACTGCCACTATTCTGCTCAATGCCGACCTGCGCCTTGAGTACATGAACCCGGCAGCCGAGATGCTGCTGGCCATCAGCGGCCAGCGCAGCCATGGGCAATTCATCAGCGAACTGTTCACCGAGTCGGCCGAAGCCCTGAGCTCCCTGCGCCAGGCCGTCGAAAAAGCCCACCCTTTTACCAAGCGCGAAGCGATGCTGACCGCGTTGACCGGTCAGACCCTGACCGTCGACTACGCCGTGACCCCGATTCTCAGCAAAGGCGCGACCTTGCTGCTGCTCGAAGTCCACCCGCGCGACCGACTGCTGCGTATCACCAAAGAAGAAGCGCAGCTTTCCAAGCAGGAAACCACCAAGATGCTGGTGCGCGGCCTGGCCCACGAAATCAAGAATCCGCTGGGCGGTATTCGCGGCGCGGCGCAGTTGCTGGCCCGCGAGCTGCCGGAAGAAAGCCTCAAGGACTACACCAACGTCATCATCGAAGAGGCCGACCGCCTGCGCAATCTGGTCGACCGCATGCTCGGCTCGAACAAGCTGCCGTCGCTGGCGATGACCAACATCCACGAGGTACTCGAACGGGTCTGCAGTCTGGTGGACGCCGAAACCCAGGGTGGCATCACCCTGGTGCGCGACTATGATCCAAGCATCCCGGACGTGTTGATCGACCGTGAACAGATGATCCAGGCCGTGCTGAACATTGTGCGCAACGCCATGCAAGCCATCAGTGGCCAGAACGAGCTGCGCCTGGGTCGGATCAGCCTGCGAACTCGCGCCATGCGTCAGTTCACCATCGGCCACACGCGCCATCGCCTGGTGAGCAAGATCGAGATCATCGACAACGGTCCCGGCATTCCTGCCGAACTACAGGAAACAATCTTCTATCCAATGGTCAGCGGCAGGCCCGACGGTACCGGTCTCGGGCTGGCCATTACCCAGAACATCATCAGTCAGCATCAAGGGTTGATCGAGTGTGAGAGCCACCCTGGCCACACCACATTTTCGATCTTCCTGCCGCTGGAACAAGGAGCCGCTTCGTCATGAGCCGTAGTGAAACTGTCTGGATCGTCGATGACGACCGTTCCATCCGCTGGGTGTTGGAAAAAGCCTTGCAGCAAGAAGGCATGACCACACAGAGTTTCGACAGTGCCGATGGCGTCATGAGTCGCCTGGCTCGCCAGCAACCTGATGTGATCATTTCCGATATCCGCATGCCCGGCGCTAGCGGCCTGGACCTGCTGGCGCGTATCCGCGAACAGCACCCGCGCCTGCCGGTGATCATCATGACCGCGCATTCGGACCTGGACAGCGCCGTGGCGTCCTATCAGGGCGGTGCCTTCGAGTACCTGCCCAAGCCGTTCGACGTCGACGAGGCGGTGTCGCTGGTCAAGCGCGCCAACCAGCACGCCCAGGAACAGCAAGGCCTGGCCGAAGTCCCGGCCCTGACCCGCACCCCGGAAATCATCGGCGAAGCGCCGGCGATGCAGGAAGTTTTCCGTGCCATCGGCCGACTCAGCCACTCCAACATCACCGTGTTGATCAACGGCGAGTCGGGCACCGGTAAAGAACTGGTAGCGCACGCACTGCACCGCCACAGCCCGCGGGCGGCCTCGCCGTTCATTGCCTTGAATATGGCAGCGATCCCCAAGGACCTGATGGAGTCCGAGCTGTTCGGCCATGAAAAAGGCGCGTTCACCGGAGCAGCCAACCTGCGCCGCGGCCGCTTCGAACAGGCCGATGGCGGCACGCTGTTCCTCGACGAGATCGGCGACATGCCGGCCGACACCCAGACGCGGCTGCTGCGCGTACTGGCCGACGGCGAGTTCTATCGGGTGGGCGGGCATACGCCGGTCAAGGTCGATGTGCGCATCATCGCTGCTACTCACCAGAATCTCGAAACCCTGGTGCATGCCGGCAAGTTCCGCGAAGACTTGTTCCACCGCCTCAACGTCATCCGCATTCATATCCCGCGCCTGTCGGACCGTCGCGAAGACATCCCGACCCTGGCCAAGCACTTCCTCAGCCGCGCCGCGCAAGAGCTGTCGGTGGAGCCCAAGCTGCTCAAGAGCGAGACCGAGGAGTACTTGAAGAACCTGCCCTGGGGCGGCAACGTGCGCCAACTGGAGAACACGTGCCGCTGGATCACGGTGATGGCTTCGGGTCGTGAAGTGCACGTCAGCGACCTGCCGCCGGAACTATTGAGCCTGCCGCAGGACAGCGCCCCGGTGACCAACTGGGAACAAGCGCTGCGCCAGTGGGCAGATCAGGCCTTGGCGCGTGGGCAGTCGAGCCTGCTGGACAGCGCGGTACCGAGTTTCGAGCGGATCATGATAGAGACCGCGCTCAAGCACACCGCCGGGCGTCGCCGCGATGCCGCGGTGCTACTGGGCTGGGGCCGCAACACCTTGACACGCAAGATCAAGGAACTGGGCATGAAGATCGATGGTGGCGACGAGGATGATAGCGAAGACGCCTGATCCTTGAGTACGGCAACAATCCAATGTGCGCATCCGCAAGTAGTGTTTATCTGTTCGAAAACTCCGCGCTTTGGTGCACACCCGCACCCGTATGCACCGCTGCAAGGCGTAATGAACCAAAACGGACAAAGCCGAACGCATCACCCGAATATCCCCGCAGGTGACATACGCCCACCTCGAAAATCCCTCAAGGCCCACAAACAAAGGCCTGCAGCGCAGAAAAACACATCTGGATAAATTTTATTACATCCTGAAACGAAACTGGCACGACGCCTGCAATAACCCTTGCAAGACACAGTTTTGGGGGTCTTGGTACAGGCAGGCCGGGAATCCCCTTCTTTATACCGGAACGTACGGGCACTCAGGTAAGACCCGATATTCCACCCAGTTTCAGGGGACTTTGGTACAGGCAGGCCGGAGATTCCCTTCTTTACACCGCAGACGCTGGCCACTACACCGGCGATGCACAGCAGTTTTTGGGAGCCTTGGTACAGGCAGGCCGGGGATTCCCTCTTTTACACCGCAACACCGCAGACGCCGAACCGCACCACCGGCGATGCGCAACAGTTTTGGGGGCTTTGGTACAGGCAGGCCGGAGAACCCTTCTTTACATCGAGCATGCGACAGCCCAAAGGCTGCGCTGCCATTCACGCGCTTTGGGGACCTTGGTACAGGCAGGCCGGGGCTTCCCTCTTTTATTCGTCAACTCCCCACCTCGATGCCTCCCCCTCAAGGGGCCGGCGCCTCGCGCACCTTCACTTCAAAACGCCATCGCCCATCCACATCGGTGCCAGACCAATCGCCTTGCAGCGCGCGAGCGGCGATCACCGTCAGCAATAAACCCTGATCGCCCTGCTGCACCTTCCAGTTGGCTTGTCGCCCGTCTACCGGCAACTGCCCGGCCCCAGGGCGGCCGTGGGCATCGAAGACGATCGCCAAGGTGCCATTGGTGAACTCGCCATGCACCTTGGGTTCCTGGTTGAACCACAGCACCAGGCCCGCGGGCTGGATTTCTATCCGGTCCAGCGATCGCGGCTCGGGAGTGCTCACCTTGCCAATCATCATCCCGACCAGCAGACTGAACAGGGCGATGGCGCCAAGGAACTTGGGCCAGAGTTTTGATCGTGGGTCTTGCTCATCAGGGGTAGAATGCTGCCCGTCTTTCAGTTCGGAGCCGTGCATGTTTCACGTCATCCTTTTTCAACCAGAGATTCCGCCGAATACCGGCAACATTATCAGGCTCTGCGCCAACAGCGGCTGCCACCTGCACTTGATCGAGCCGATCGGTTTCGAGCTGGACGACAAGCGCCTGCGCCGCGCCGGGCTCGATTATCACGAATACGCCCCGCTCAAGCGCCACGCCGACCTGGCCAGTTGCCTTGAAAGCCTGGGCCAGCCGCGCCTGTTCGCGTTTACCACCAAGGGCTCCCGGCCCTTCCATGACGTGGCGTTCCAACCCGGCGACGCCTTTGTGTTCGGGCCGGAGAGCCGCGGGCTGCCCGACGAGGTGCTGGACGCCCAACCCGACGGCCATCGCCTGCGCCTGCCCATGCGCGAAGGCTGCCGTAGCTTGAACCTGTCCAATACCGTGGCAGTGGCGGTTTACGAGGCATGGCGCCAACAGGGTTTTGCCTGATCGGGCCCTTTCGCGGGCAAGCCTTGCGCCCACAGGTGTACGCTTGTGGGAGCAAGGCTTGCCATCAGCAGCGCCCTTGCACGCGCGCCGTAGCACTACAAAAAAACGCCCCGAGGGGCGTTTTTTCATGACTGCAGGCTCGTTTATTGAACCGATGGAGTCTCGCCAGCTTCCTGCATGCGCTGCAGCTCTTGCGCGTACAGGGCGTCGAAATTGACCGGGGCCAGCATCAGTGCCGGGAACGAACCACGGGTCACCAGGCTGTCCAGCGTCTCGCGCGCATACGGGAACAGGATGTTCGGGCAGAACGCGCCCAAGGTGTGGCTCAGCGATGCGTCGTCGAGGTTCTTGATCAGGAAGATACCGGCCTGCTGAACTTCAGCGATGAAGGCGACTTCGTCACCATTCTTGACGGTAACCGACAGGGTCAGCACAACTTCGTGGAAGTCGGCTTCCAGGGATTTCTGACGGGTGTTGAGATCCAGCGCAACGCTCGGCTCCCACTGCTGACGGAAGATGGCCGGGCTTTTCGGCGCTTCGAACGACAGGTCGCGTACGTAGATACGCTGCAGGGAGAATTGCGGAGCGGTTTCGTCTTCGGTGCTCGCTGCGGTGTTCGGTTGGTCAGTCATTGCGGGATCCTTGTCACTTCAAAGTCTAACGGGAATGGGGTTCAGGCCTTGCTGAGCATCGTGTCGAGCTTGCCGGCGCGCTCCAGGGCATAGAGGTCGTCGCAGCCGCCCACATGAGTCTCGCCGATCCAGATCTGGGGCACCGAGCTGCGCCCGGCCTTGCTGGTCATCTCGGCACGCACCTGGGGCTTGCCGTCGACCTTGATCTCGGTGAAATCGACACCCTTGCCTTCGAGCAAGGCCTTGGCGCGCATGCAGTAAGGGCACCAATCGCTGGAATAGACGACGACGCTCATGTCACTTCACCAAAGGCAGGTTGTCGGCCTTCCAGCTGGAAACACCGCCGGACAGCTTGGCGGCAGTGAAGCCGGCCTTGAGCAGTTCGCGCGCAGTGGCGCCGGCGTGCTGGCCCATGGCGTCGACGACGATCAAGGTCTTGGCCTTGTGTTTTTCCAGTTCAGCCATGCGTGAGGCCAGTTTGTCCTGGGGAATGTTCAGCGAATCGACGATGTGGCCGGTGCTGAAATCCTTCTTGGCGCGGATGTCGATGACTACGCCTTGGTCACTGTTGACCAGTGCGGTCAGTTCGCGGCAGCTGAGGCTTTTACCACCACGACTGGTCTCCAGCGACAGCAGCAAAGCCAGCAGCACGGCGAAGATGCCGACCAGCAGGTAGTGATTTGTGGCGAATTCGATCAGGTGAGCAACCATCAGGAGGTTCCAGGGCGTTAAAATGCCGGCCAGTATACACGCGCACCGGGGTGGGCCAAAGCATGCAGTATGCCCATGACACCGGTTTAATCGGGAACTGTGATAGGCGGTCGGCTGTCTGCTGAGGCAACAGTGGACGCCTTTGTGGGCGCGGGCTCTGCCCGCAAAGGGGCCAGCCAGGCGAACCATTGCGATGAGACTGCTGAAGTCTTCACGGGCAGAGCCCGCTCCCACGGGCAACTGTGGGGTGCAATCAGAAGCTCGGCAATTACCGCCAAGATGCCCTAAAATGCCCTTCTTTCCTCTAACAATATGAGTGGGATCTAATGACTGCCACGCCTAAACCTCTGGTCCTGATCATCCTCGATGGTTTCGGTCACAGCGAAAGCCATGACGACAACGCCGTCTATTCGGCGCGCAAGCCGGTCCTTGATCGCCTCGTCGCGACCCAGGCCAACGGCTTGATTTCGGGCTCAGGCATGGACGTCGGGCTCCCCGATGGCCAGATGGGCAACTCGGAAGTCGGCCACATGAACCTCGGCGCCGGGCGCGTGGTGTACCAGGACTTCACCCGGGTGACCAAGGCGATTCGCGACGGCGACTTCTTCGAGAACCCGACCATTTGCGCCGCCGTCGACAAGGCTGTGAGCGCCGGCAAGGCCGTGCATGTCATGGGCCTGCTGTCCGAAGGCGGCGTGCACAGCCATCAGGATCACCTCGTGGCCATGGTCGAACTGGCCGCCCAGCGTGGCGCCGAAAAAATCTACCTGCACGCCTTCCTCGACGGCCGCGACACCCCGCCGAAAAGCGCGCAGTCGTCACTCGAACTGATGGATGCCACCTACAAGCGTCTGGGCAAAGGCCGCACCGCCAGCCTCATCGGCCGCTACTTCGCCATGGACCGTGACAACCGCTGGGATCGCGTCAGCGCCGCGTTCAACCTGATCGTCGACGCCAGCGCCGAGTTCCACTCCGCTAGCGCCGTAGAGGGCCTGCAAGCCGCCTACGAGCGCGGCGAGAGCGACGAGTTCGTCAAGGCCACCGTGATTGGCGAGGCCGTCAGGGTTGAAGACGGCGACGCTGTGGTGTTCATGAACTTCCGTGCCGACCGCGCCCGGGAGATCAGCCGCCCGTTCGTCGAAGCCGACTTCAGCGAGTTCGAGCGCAAGCGCCAGCCCAAACTGGCCGGCTATGTGGGCCTGACCCAGTATTCGGCAAAAATCCCTGCCCCGGCGGCGTTCGCCCCTGGCAGCCTGCACAATGTGCTCGGCGAATACCTGGCCGATAACGGCAAGACCCAACTGCGTATCGCCGAAACCGAAAAATACGCCCACGTGACCTTCTTCTTCTCGGGCGGTCGCGAAGAGCCCTTCCCGGGCGAAGAGCGCATCCTCATTCCGTCGCCGAAGGTCGCCACCTACGACCTGCAGCCGGAAATGAGCGCCCCGGAAGTGACCGACAAAATTGTCGACGCCATCGAGAATCAGCGCTTCGACGTCATCGTGGTCAACTACGCCAACGGCGACATGGTCGGCCATAGCGGCATCCTCGAAGCGGCAGTCAAGGCCGTGGAATGCCTGGACACCTGCGTCGGACGCATCGTCGAGGCCCTCGACAAGGTTGGCGGCGAAGCACTGATCACCGCCGACCATGGCAACTGCGAGCAGATGTCGGATGAAAGCACCGGTCAGGCGCACACCGCGCACACCACCGAGCCGGTGCCTTTCATCTATGTCGGCAAGCAGCCGCTCAAGGTCCGTGAAGGCGGCGTGCTGGCCGATGTGGCACCGACCATGCTGTACCTGATGGGCATGGACAAGCCGCAGGAAATGACCGGTACTTCGATTCTGGTCAAAGCCTGACAACGGTCAGTGCACCCACCTGTAGCGAGGGGGCTTGCCCCCGATCCGATAGGTCAGACACCTTGTGTTTTCTCTGATCCTGCCTATCGGAGCGAGCCCCCTCGCTGCATGTTTCATGTAATGCCTTGGTGCCAATGGCCCGCAGGCGTTTTTTTTGCCGCTCGCGGCGGGCATACTAGGCCCGTCCCTCTCCCTGGTATCGCCCGCCCCATGCTTCGCGCCCTGATACTCATTGCCTTGACCTGCCTGTTCAGCACGGCCTATGCCGACGAACGCGCACAAACCCAGCAACAGCTCGATGCCACGCGTCAAGACATCACCGAGCTGAAGAAGGCCCTTGCCCAGGTGCAGCAGGAGAAATCCGGCGTGCAAAAAGACCTGCGCACCACCGAGACCAAGATGGGCGAGCTTCAAAAGCAGGTAGAGGTCCTGCAACAGCAACTAAAAAAGACCCAAGCCGAGCTCCAGCGTCTCGATGAAGAGAAGCAGAAGCTCGAAGCGGCCCGCAAGGAACAGCAGCGCTTGATCGCCATTCAGGCCCGCGCGGCCTATCAGAATGGGCGCCAGGAATACCTGAAGCTGCTGCTCAACCAGCAGAATCCAGAAAAGTTTGCCCGCACGCTCACCTACTACGACTACATGAGCAAGGCGCGGCTGGCGCAACTGCACGCTTTCAACGAAACCCTGGTTCAACAGGCCGCGGTGCAGAAAGATATCGACCTGCAGCAGGCCCAGTTGCTCGCCCAGCAAGGCAACCTCGACAGCCAGCGCCAAGCCCTCGACGACGTGCGCAAGGAACGCCAGGCCGCACTGGCCAAGCTCAACGATCAATACAAGGCCAGCGACCAGAAGCTCCAGGCCCGTCAACAGGATCAGGCCGACCTCGCCAACGTCCTCAAGACTATCGAAGAAACCCTCGCCCGCCAGGCCCGCGAAGCCGAAGAGGCACGCCAGAAAGCCCTCCTCGCCCAGCAGGAAGCCGACAAGCGCGCGCGCGAAGCCGCAGCAGCAGCCGCCGCGAAGGCCAAGCCAGAGCAGGAAGAAGCCGCTGCCCCGGCACCGCAACGCCCCAAAGCGACGCCCGGTGCAGTGGTTTCCAGCGGCGGCGCGACCTTCGGCGGCGAGTTTTCTGCGGCGAAGGGCAAACTTCCATGGCCAGTTGATGGTCGATTGCTCGCACGCTTTGGCGAAACCCGCGGAGACGATGCCCGCACCAAGTGGGACGGGGTGATGATCAGCGCCAGCGCCGGCAGTACGGTACGCGCCGTGCATGGTGGTCGCGTGGTGTTTGCGGACTGGTTGCGCGGCGCCGGACTTCTGGTCATTCTCGACCATGGCAACGGCTACCTGAGCCTGTATGGACACAACCAGACCCTCCTCAAGGGCGCTGGTGACGTAGTAAAAGCCGGCGACGCGATTTCGACGGTCGGTACCAGTGGTGGGCAGGATACCCCCGCCTTGTATTTCGCCATACGCCAGCAGGGACGGCCCGCCGACCCTGAGCAATGGTGTCGTGGTTAAGCGCGAAACCTCAACAAGGGCGTTCTGGCGGTCATTGACTGTCACGCCGATGCCCCGAAAGGCGCAAAACCAGGATTAGGAGTTGTTCGACATGCTGCATCTGTCCCGCCTTACCTCGCTGGCCCTGACGATCGCCGTCGCCATCGGCGCGCCCCTGGCCCATGCCGCGGACCCAGTGGCGCCGTCGGCGACGCCTCCCGCGTCGATCCCGGCGACGACCGTCCCGGCCAAGGCTCCGGCCGCTTCGCCAGCTGCGCCTGCGGCCAAGCCGCCGTTGCCGCTCGAAGAGCTGCGCACCTTCGCCGAGGTCATGGACCGCATCAAGGCCGCGTATGTCGAACCTGTGGATGACAAGACCCTGCTGGAAAATGCCATCAAGGGCATGCTCAGCAACCTCGACCCGCACTCCGCCTACCTTGGCCCGGAAGACTTCCAGGAGCTGCAGGAGAGCACCAGCGGCGAGTTCGGCGGCCTGGGCATCGAGGTGGGCGTGGACGACGGTTTCGTCAAGGTGGTTTCGCCCATCGACGACACCCCAGCCACCAAGGCGGGCATCCAGGCCGGCGACCTGATCGTCAAGATCAACGGCCAGCCGACCCGCGGCCAGACCATGACCGAAGCCGTCGACAAGATGCGCGGCAAGATTGGCGAAAAGATCACCCTCACCCTGGTGCGCGACGGCGGCAACCCCTTCGACGTGACCCTTGCCCGCGCCACCATTCAGGTCAAGAGCGTCAAGGCGCAGATGCTGGATAACGGCTACGGCTACATCCGCATCACCCAGTTCCAGGTCAAGACCGGCGAAGAAGTCGCCGCCGCCCTGGCCAAACTGCGCAAGGACAACAACAAGAAGCTCAACGGCCTGGTGCTGGACTTGCGCAACAACCCCGGCGGCGTCTTGCAGGCGGCAGTCGAGGTGGTCGACCACTTCATCAGCAGCGGCCTGATCGTCTACACCAAGGGCCGTATCGCCAACTCCGAACTGCGCTTCTCGGCCACCGGCCACGACCTCAGTGAAGCCGTACCGCTGGTGGTGCTGATCAACGGCGGCAGCGCCTCGGCCTCGGAAATCGTCGCCGGCGCGTTGCAGGATCACAAGCGCGGCATCCTCATGGGCACCGACAGCTTCGGCAAGGGCTCGGTACAGACCGTGCTGCCGCTCGCCAACGACCGCGCCCTGAAGATCACCACTGCGCTGTACTACACCCCCAACGGCCGCTCGATCCAGGCCCAGGGCATCGTGCCGGATGTCGAGGTGCGCCCCGCCAAGATCACCAACGAGTCCGACCCCGAGAGCTTCAAGGAAGCCGACCTGCAGGGTCACCTGGGCAATGGCAACGGCGGTGCCGAGCGGCCGAGCCCATCAGGCAAGGCACCGGCCAAGACCGACAAGGCGCGTCCGCAGGACAGCGACTTCCAGCTGAGTCAGGCCCTGAGCCTGCTCAAGGGGCTGAGCGTGACCCGCAGCAATTGAGTATGCGTACGCTCTGCCTGCTGTTGCTCTGCTGCCTGACCGGCGCGGCCCATGCCGCGTCGGACAGCCCGGCCTATCTGACGCTGATCATCGACGACCTGGGCCAAACGCCAGCGCGCGACAGCCGCGCCCTGGCGCTGCCCGGCCCGGTGACTTTGGCGATCATGCCCGACACCCCCCACGCTGCCGACTTTGCTGGCCAGGCCCACAAGGCCGGCAAGACCGTGATCATCCATATGCCCATGGACCCGGCCACCGGGCCTTTCGCCTGGCACCCCGGGCTGCCCATGGCCGAACTGCAGAAGCGCCTCGACGCGGCGTTCAAGGCCGTACCCTTCGCGTCCGGCATGAACAATCATGAAGGCAGCGGCATGACCGTCCAGCCTGAAGCGATGGCCATGCTCATGGGCCAGTTGAAACAGCGCGGGATGTTCTTCCTCGACAGCCGCACCACCGCCAAGACCGTGGCCGCTGCCAAGGCCCAGGAAATCGGCCTGCCGAGCCTGTCGCGGGATGTGTTCCTCGACGACGTGCGTACGCCCGAAGCCATCAACAACCAGCTGCAAAGCGCCATCAAGTTCGCCCGCAAGCACGGTAGCGTAGTGATCATCGGCCACCCGTACCCACAGACGCTCGACGTGCTGGAACGTGAACTGCCGAAACTGGCCGGGCTTGGCGTGACGTGGATTCCGATCAAGGAAATGGTGACCGAACGAGGTAATCGGGCGATCGCGGGCCATGGCAAGGACGGGGTTTATCACAATGCAGCGGCTAATACCGTTGCGCCACCGAAGCCGGAGAAGCCGAGCACGTCCAAGGTCGCAGTGCCGGTGGCAATACCTGCGCCGCCACCGATCACCGTACCGTCTGGCGATCCGAACGAGGTTCCAGAGCCTGGACCGGATCCGGACTTCGGCTCGCCTGACCCTACCCCTATGGACCCAGCGGCCGGCCGGCAGCTGGAGCAAGGCAAGCCTTGAGCGTTACCTTGTGGCGAGGGGACTGGCTCCCCCGCCACAGGGTCGATATCGACTTCGACGTATCTCCCAAACTCAGAGATACCGCCCCATCACCTCGTCCACAAAGCCCTGTCTGCGCATTTCGTCCAAGGCTTTCTGTAGCTTGGCGACTAGATCGTCCGGGGTGCTTTTGTTCAGCGCCAGATACAGCGACGCGCTGTTGAAACGCAGCACGGTCTTCAGATCGGTAATGCCCAGTTGCCGCGCCAGATAGCGCCCCGCCGGATCACCGGTGGCCCACAGATCGATCTCCCCGGACTTGAGCTTGCTGGCGTTGTCTTGATCGCGCAGAGCGATCACCGGCTTCATGCCCTTCTCGGTCAGGCTGAGCGCGATGGCATCACCTTTGTAGGCGCCGATCTTGTAGCGGCGGGCCTGCGCGAGGTTTTCGAGCTTGATGAGGCTGTCCGGGCGCGCTAACAAAATCCAGTCATCCGGCCCCAGAGGCCCAACCCACTTGAACGACTTCTCCCGCTCGGGCAACCGCGCCATCACGAAGACGCCGTAACCGGGTTTCTCCAAGGCAAGCTTGTAGATCCGCTCCCAGGGGAATCGCAGCGTAAGGCTGTAGGGTATTTCGGCACGCTTGAACATCTCGCGCACCAGGTCGGCGGCGATACCTTGGATATGGGTATCGGTGGCGAAATTTTTGCCGTCGTCGGCCATGTTGTAGGGCGGGAAGTTTTCGGTCAGCAGGACCAAGGGCTGACTGTTGCCTGGGTCAGCGCGCACGCCAGGTGCGAGGCAGAGCAGCCCCAAGAATACGATGATCAGACGATTGAACATGAACATTTCCCCCACAGTCACGGCAAGACGCAGAGTGCCGGGGGATTGCGGATCTGTCCAGCGGGAATGAGGCTAATTGCCATCACTCAGGGAGATGTGTGTTGCATGTACGGGCCCCTTCGCGGGCAAGCCTTGCTCCCACAGGTGTACGCAAACCCGGTGGGATCAAGGCTCGCCCGCGAAAAGGCCGGGACCACCACAGGTACACAACTCAGGATCATTACACACTGTGGGAGCAAGGCTTGCCCGCGAAGAGGCCGGAAGCACAACAGGTGCACAACTCAGATCATTACACACTGTGGGAGCAAGGCTTGCCCGCGAAGAGGCCGTCACGCCTTGCGGAAATTCAGCGAACAACGATCCCCTGCGCGGCCATGAACGCCTTGGCCTCAGGCACCGTGTACTCGCCAAAGTGGAAAATACTCGCCGCCAGCACCGCGCTCGCATGCCCTTCCAGCACGCCGTCGGCCAGGTGCTGCAGGTTGCCCACGCCCCCTGACGCGATCACCGGAATGCCCAGTGCATCGCTGATGGCGCGGGTCACGCCCAGGTCGAAGCCGTTTTTCATGCCGTCCTGGTCCATGCTGGTCAGCAGGATCTCACCCGCACCCAGGCCTTCCATTTTCATCGCCCACTGCACCGCATCCAGCCCGGTGGGCTTGCGGCCGCCATGGGTGAAGATTTCCCAGCGCGGCTCTTCACCCGGCCCCGAGACCTTCTTGGCGTCGATGGCAACGACGATGCACTGCGAGCCGAAACGCGCTGCCGCCTCGCCGACGAACTCGGGATTGAACACGGCTGCAGTGTTGATCGAAACCTTGTCGGCACCTGCATTGAGCAGGTTGCGGATGTCTGCCACGGTGCGCACACCGCCGCCCACGGTCAGCGGGATGAACACCTGGCTGGCCATGCGTTCGACGGTGTGCAGGGTGGTGTCGCGGCCATCGACGCTCGCGGTGATGTCCAGGAAGGTGATTTCGTCCGCGCCCTGCTCGTCGTAGCGGCGCGCGATTTCTACCGGATCGCCAGCGTCACGGATGTTCTCGAACTTGACGCCTTTGACCACCCGACCGTTATCGACGTCGAGGCAGGGAATGATGCGTTTGGCCAGGGCCATGGGCTTAATCTCCGATTAAGAGCGGCAAGCTGTTAGCTACAAGCTTCAAGCTGATCGCGGGTGGCTGGTGATACGTGGCAGACATTAAGCCTTGCACTGCAAGTGAAAGCACTCACGAACTGCCTTAACTTGCAGCTTGCAGCTTAAAGCTTGCCGCTGCCGTCATAGCTGTCGCAGAAGGCTTGCGCCTCAGCCACATCCAGCGTGCCTTCATAGATCGCGCGGCCGGTAATGGCGCCGATGATGCCCGGTGCCTTGGCGTCCAGCAACGCGCGGATGTCGCCCAGGTTGTGGATGCCGCCGGAAGCGATCACCGGGATCTGCGTGGCAGCGGCCAGGGCGGCCGTGAACGGCACGTTGCAGCCTTGCATCATGCCGTCCTTGGCGATGTCGGTATAGACGATCGCCGAGACGCCATCGGCCTCGAAACGCTTGGCCAGGTCGATGACCTGCACGGTGCTGATTTCAGCCCAGCCGTCGGTGGCGACGAAGCCGTCCTTGGCATCCAGGCCGACGATGATCTTGCCCGGGAAGGCCTTGCAGGCCTCGGCGACGAACTCTGGCTGCTTGACCGCCTTGGTGCCGATGATCACATAGCTGACGCCGGCCTTGACGTAGTGCTCGATGGTCTCGAGGGAGCGGATGCCGCCGCCGATCTGGATCGGCAAATGCGGGTAGCGCTTGGCGATGGCGGTGACCACCTCACCGTTGACCGGCTGGCCTTCGAAGGCACCGTTGAGGTCCACCAGGTGCAGCCGGCGGCAACCGCCATCGACCCACTTGGCAGCCATGCTCACCGGGTCATCGGAGAACACCGTGGAATCTTCCATACGGCCCTGGCGCAGACGCACGCAGGCACCGTCCTTGAGATCGATAGCGGGGATAATCAGCATGCTTTTTCCTTCGTCAAAAGAGCTGCAAGCTGTTAGCTGCAAGCTGCAAGAGGTTTTGCGTCGAGTTGAGGTACGCCGTATGGCCCCGGCTCAAGCTTGAAGCTTGAAGCTGCCGTCATTTCTCGAGCGCCCACAGGTCGATTTCGAGGCTCTCGAAGCGCTCTTTGACCAGCGCCTGAGCGTCGAAAATCGCCCTGTTGTAATAGTGCGGAGCAATTTCGCGGGTAAACAGCTCAAGGATTTCGGCCGCCTCGAAGGTGCCCAGGTCCAGATCGAAGCGCTCTTGCATCAAGCGCTTGATCTTGTGATTGGCTTCGCTCTCCTGCTCGGGCGTGAGCGTGAGAATCGGCGGCTTTTTCGGCTTGGCCATTTACCAGCGACCATCCCAGGCGGCGAAGTTCTGCAGCAGCTGCAGGCCGTGGGTGTGGCTTTTTTCCGGGTGAAACTGCACGGCGAAGCGCGAGCCTTCCGCCAGCGCGGCGGCAAAGTCGAGGCCGTAATGACCGCGGCCGACCACCTGGCCGGCCTTGGCCGCCTCGATGTAGAAGCTGTGCACGAAATAGAAGCGCGCCAGGTCCGGAATGTTGTGCCACAGCGGGTGATCCACCGCCTGGGCAACTTCGTTCCAGCCCATGTGCGGGACCTTCAGGTGCGCGCCGTCTTCATGCAAGTCCTTGCCGAAGAAGCGCACCTGGCCAGGGAATACGCCGATGCAATCGACGCCGGCGTTCTCTTCGCTGCGGTCCATCAAGGCCTGCATGCCCACGCAGATGCCGAGGAACGGCCGGTCGCGGCTGACCTCACGCACCAGCTCGTCGAAGCCCAGGCGCTTGATTTCGGCCATGCAGTCGCGGATAGCGCCAACGCCTGGGAACACCACGCGATCAGCTTCACGGATGACGGCCGCGTCGCTGGTGATCAGTACCCTGCCGGCACCGACATGCTCCAGGGCCTTGGCCACCGAGTGCAGGTTGCCCATGCCATAGTCGATCACGGCTACCGTCTGCATCAGAGCACGCCCTTGGTCGACGGCATTTGCCCGGCCATGCGGTCGTCGAGCTCGACGGCCATGCGCAGCGCGCGGCCGAACGCCTTGAACACGGTTTCGATCTGGTGATGGGTGTTGTGCCCACGCAGGTTGTCGATGTGCAAGGTGACGTTGGCGTGGTTGACGAAGCCCTGGAAGAATTCCTGGAACAGGTCGACGTCGAAACCACCGACGGTGGCACGGGTGTAGGGCACATGCATCTGCAGGCCGGGGCGGCCCGAGAAGTCGATGACTACACGCGACAGGGCTTCATCGAGCGGCACATAGGCGTGGCCGTAGCGACGGATGCCTTTCTTGTCGCCGATGGCTTTGGAAAAAGCCTGGCCCAAGGTAATGCCTACGTCTTCGACCGTATGGTGGTCGTCGATGTGCAGGTCGCCCTTGCTCTCGATGTCGAGGTCGATCAGCCCGTGACGGGCGATCTGGTCGAGCATGTGTTCAAGAAAAGGCACGCCGATATCGAATCGAGCCTTTCCGGTGCCATCCAGGTTGATCGAGGCTTTGATCTGGGTTTCCAGGGTATCGCGCTCGACGAACGCCTTACGTTCGGCCATCACCAGCTCCGCAACTCATTTGAGCGAAAAAAGGCGAGCATTATAGGCCGCCGGGCGCCAAACAGAAACAGAACGGTGAAATGGGCGAAAAATCGGATAAAAGGCTACACAACCACAACACTCCAATGTGATGAGGGGGCTTGCTCCCGAGAAGCCAGCCCCGACACTCAACAGGAGTGTCAGAACAGCCCTCTCGGGAGCAAGCCCCCTCAACACAGCGTTTGCTGCAGAATGTTACTGGATCAGTGGAACAACACTGCCGTCTTCTGCAACGTCACCCAGATACCCCACGCCAGCGGAATACCCACCACCAGCCAGGCCACCACGGCGAATGGCTTGGTGCTTGGATCGGCCTTCCACTCCAGCACGGTCGAACCGCCCGCGCCTTTGTCATGACCAATGGCCTGTTCGGCCTTGAGCTGCTCGTCGGTCATGAAGTACTTGTCGGCCACCGGACGCACCAGGGCGTTGCAGATGAAGCCCAGTACCAGCAGGCCCGAGAGAATGTACAAGGTGATGTCGTACACCGAAGCACGCGGCACGCCGATGCTCAGCTGATACTCGCGCAGATAGTTGACCAACACCGGCCCCAGCACGCCAGCGGCTGCCCAGGCGGTCAGCAGACGACCGTGGATAGCGCCGACCATCTGCGTGCCGAACAGGTCCGCCAGGTAGGCCGGCACTGTGGCGAAACCGCCGCCGTACATCGACAACACCACACAGAACGCTGCGGCGAACAAGGCCACGCTGCCCACATGCCCCAGCGTCGGCACCAATGCATACAGCACCACGCCCAGGGCGAAGAACACGAAGTAGGTATTCTTGCGACCGATGTAGTCCGAGAACGACGCCCAGAAGAACCGCCCGCCAATGTTGAACAGACTCAGCAAGCCCGTGAAGCCAGCGGCAATGGCAGCGATCTGCGCCAGTTGCCCGGCGTCCAGCTCGCTGAAGGTCAGGTTGTTGCCCAGCAGCTTGCCGGCGAACACTTCCTGCAGCAGCGGCGAAGCCATGCCGAGGATGCCGATACCGGCGGAAACGTTCAGGCACAGCACCAGCCATACCAGCCGGAATTGCGGGGTTTTCCAGGCCACGCTGACGTGCACGTGACGGTTGGTGATCATCGCCTTGGTGCTCTTGGCCGGCGCGGTCCAGCCTTCAGGCTTCCAGCCGGTCGGTGGCACGCGGTACAGCAGTGCGCCCGCCATCATGAACACGAAGTAGATCAGCGCCATGACTGCGAAGCTCTGCCACACGCCAACGCTGGTCGGGGTCGCGAAGTGGCCCATCAGCGCTGCCGCCAAAGGTGCACCCACCATCGCGCCGCCGCCGAAGCCCATGATCGCCATGCCGGTCGCCATGCCGCGCTTGTCCGGGAACCACTTGATCAGGGTCGACACCGGCGAGATATAGCCCAACCCCAGGCCGATACCGCCAATCACTCCGGAGCCCAGCCACATCAGCACGATCTGGTGCGTATACACACCCAACGCCGAGATAGCCAGGCCACCGCACCAGCACAGTGCCGAGACCACACCGGCCTTGCGCGGGCCGGCATGTTCCAGCCAGCCACCCCAGATGGCTGCCGAGCAACCGAGGAAGATGAAGAACAGCGTGTAGATCCAGCCGAGCATGGAGATCGGCCAGTCGCAGGTGGACGAGAACACTTGGCTGATGAACGACATGTCCGCCGGGCAAGCTACCGCCTTGGTGACGCCCAGCGCCTTGGACAGTGGGATCCAGAACACCGAGAAGCCGTAGGCCATGCCGATGCACAGGTGGATGGCCAACGCGGCCGGTGGCACAAGCCAGCGGTTGAAACCGGGCTTGGCGATGATTCTCTCCTTGGACAGGAAAGCCGGCGCTGAATCCGCGCCGCCCGCAACTGTGGTGCTCATTTGTATTACCCCTTCAAGTTTTTATATGACGCATGAAGCATCCGCTGCCCTGCGATCTCCATTGCACGCAACCAATCGATCGTCTTATCGGCAGGCTTGCGGAAAAGCTCAAATTTTATGCGACAGTTAGTCGCATAAAAGCAGAATCCGGTGGGAAGATTACCATCTGACATGTCCAGTGAAAGCACATTGCCAGTGCATTTTGTCTTATTCGTCACGCAGCCCTCTACACTGCCCAGAAAAGTTGGCAGGGACGTTATACTCCCAGGCTGAATTCTGAACTTCGAACTACAAGGACTCGCCTATGAAAGCGTTCGGCAAAATCCTGGGGCTCATCGTACTCGGGCTGTTGCTGATCATTGTGGCGGCGGGCTTCGCCCTCACGCATTTC
>CAJCIO010000117.1 GCA_903970465.1 Gammaproteobacteria bacterium | reverse complement strand
GCGTCCTCGAGAAAGCCCGGCGCGATATAGCGCTCGTAGTGCGCTTCGGAAAGGATGAAGAATTCCCGATCAATGGCATCGCGTAATTGCGGCAGGTCCC
This sequence comes from Gammaproteobacteria bacterium, assembly GCA_903970465.1. Taxonomy (GTDB): domain Bacteria; phylum Pseudomonadota; class Gammaproteobacteria; order Pseudomonadales; family Pseudomonadaceae; genus Aquipseudomonas. The sequence continues at coordinate 26,560 of CAJCIO010000117.1, read as the reverse complement.
AGTCGCGAAACTCCGGCAACAGCACAATGCCATAAGCCTCAAGATTGACGATCACTCGCGCACCGCGCGCAATCAATTGATATGCCCAGCAATAGACCGATTGCTGCTCGACGAAGCGGATCTTGCGTTGCAGCAATTGCTCGCGCAGGCGCCCCGCATCGAACACCTCGAGCTTGGCCTCCATCACCTGCACCAACAGCTGTTCGAGGCGCAACCAGACGGCCCGCTTGGCGGCCTCGTCGTAACCGTTCCAGTGGATCACTTCATGATGAAAGCGCTTGCAGCCGCGGCACACCAAGTCCCCGTAAACAGTGGAGCAAAGGCCGACGCAGGGGGTCTTGATGGAGTTATTGGACATGGCGACACAGAGCACTGACAAGCGGAACAGGCACCCATGTTAGCCCTTTGTCTAACGAGGGTCACCCCAGAAGTCGTAGGGCTTAACTTACCTTTCTTGTTTTTTTGCCGTAGAATCATGCAGCCTTTCCAAGGCAACAAAAATATCCGTTGGAAGCTGTTTTCAAAGCGTCACGAGCACAGTCGATCCAGCAGGACGGAATGGAAGCAGGTTTATCCCCTTTAACTTGCCCCAGCCCTCATCAAGCCTCCCGTCCTGCAGGCGTAAAACTTTGAAAGCAGCTTCTGCAAGGAATGTCCGTCACCCCGGCTAAACGGCCCAAGAAGCCGTGCAGCGCATGGGTGCGGGGATTGACTGGATGAGCGTCCCGATCCGGGACCACTGATGAGGGTAATGACTGTGCTTGAAGCCTACCGCAAACACATTGAAGAGCGTGCCGCCCAGGGTATCGTGCCCCAGCCGCTTAACGCCGAACAAACTGCAGGCCTGGTCGAGCTGCTGAAAAATCCTCCTGCCGGCGAAGAATCCGTACTGGTCGACCTGATCACCAACCGCGTGCCACCGGGTGTGGACGAAGCGGCTTACGTCAAGGCCGGTTTCCTGTCCGCCCTGGCCAAAGGTGAAGTCACCTCCCCCCTGATCGACAAGAAGCGCGCCACCGAATTGCTGGGCACCATGCAGGGCGGCTACAACATCGCCACCCTCGTCGAGCTGCTGGACGATGCCGATCTGGCCCCCGTCGCTGCCGAACAACTCAAGCACACCTTGCTCATGTTCGACGCCTTCCACGATGTCGCTGAAAAAGCCAAGAACGGCAATGCCCACGCCAAAGGCGTGCTGCAATCCTGGGCCGACGGTGAGTGGTTCAAGAAGCGTCCGACCCTGGCCGACAAGATCAGCCTGCGCGTCTTCAAGGTCACCGGCGAAACCAACACCGACGACCTCTCCCCTGCTCCCGATGCCTGGTCGCGCCCCGACATCCCGCTGCACGCCCTGGCCATGCTGAAAATGGCCCGTGACGGGATCGTTCCGGACGTCCAAGGCTCCATCGGCCCGATGAAACAGATCGCCCAGATGTACGGCGACGGCTTCCCGGTGGCCTACGTCGGTGACGTGGTCGGTACCGGTTCGTCGCGTAAATCGGCGACCAACTCCGTGCTGTGGTTCTTCGGCGACGACATCCCGTTCGTGCCGAACAAACGCGCCGGTGGTTTCTGCTTCGGTTCCAAGATCGCTCCGATCTTCTACAACACCATGGAAGACGCCGGCGCTCTGCCGATCGAATTCGACGTCAGCAACATCAACATGGGCGACGTCATCGACCTGTACCCGCACCTGGGCAAGGTCTGCAAGCACGACAGCGACGAAGTGATCACCACTTTCGAACTGAAAACCCCGGTACTGCTGGACGAAGTCCGTGCCGGTGGCCGTATCCCGCTGATCGTCGGTCGCGGCCTGACCGACAAGGCCCGTGCCGAGCTGGGCCTGGGCCCAACCGATCTGTTCAAGCTGCCTGAAGCCCCGGTCGATACCGGCAAGGGCTTCACCCTAGCGCAGAAGATGGTCGGCAAGGCGTGCGGCCTGCCAGCCGACAAGGGCGTGCGCCCTGGCACCTACTGCGAACCGAAGATGACCACCGTCGGCTCCCAGGACACCACCGGCCCGATGACCCGCGACGAGCTGAAAGACTTGGCGTGCCTGGGCTTCTCGGCCGACCTGGTGCTGCAGTCGTTCTGCCACACCGCGGCCTATCCGAAGCCGATCGACGTTACCACCCACCACACCCTGCCGGATTTCATCCGCACCCGTGGCGGCGTGTCCCTGCGTCCGGGCGATGGCATCATCCACAGCTGGCTGAACCGCATGCTGCTGCCTGACACTGTCGGCACCGGCGGCGACTCGCACACCCGCTTCCCGATCGGTATTTCCTTCCCGGCCGGTTCCGGCCTGGTGGCTTTCGCCGCTGCCACTGGCGTGATGCCACTGGACATGCCGGAGTCGGTACTGGTGCGCTTCAAGGGCAAGCTGAACCCTGGCATCACCCTGCGCGACCTGGTTCACGCGATTCCGTACTACGGTATTCAAAAGGGCCTGTTGACCGTCGAGAAAAAGGGCAAGATCAACGCCTTCTCCGGGCGCATCCTGGAAATCGAAGGCCTTGACGACCTGACCGTCGAACAAGCTTTCGAACTGTCCGATGCCTCGGCTGAGCGTTCCGCTGCCGGCTGCACCATCAAGCTCCCGGAAAAAGCCATCGCCGAGTACCTGAAGTCCAACATCACCCTGCTGCGCTGGATGATCAGCGAAGGCTACGGCGATGCCCGGACCATGGAACGCCGCGCCCAAGCGATGGAAGCCTGGATCGCCCAACCGGACCTGCTGGCCGCCGACGCCGATGCCGAATACGCCGAGATCATCGAGATCGACCTGGCCGACATCAAGGAGCCTGTGCTCTGCGCGCCGAACGATCCAGACGACGCCCGCCTGCTGTCCAGCGTTCAAGGCCAGAAGATCGACGAAGTGTTCATCGGTTCGTGCATGACCAACATCGGCCACTTCCGCGCTGCGGGCAAGTTGCTGGAAAAGGTCAAGGGCCAGCTGCCAACCCGTCTGTGGCTGTCGCCGCCGACCAAGATGGACGCGCATCAGCTCACAGAAGAAGGCTACTACGGCATCTACGGCAAGGCTGGCGCACGTATGGAAATGCCGGGCTGCTCGCTGTGCATGGGTAACCAGGCACGGGTAGAACCGAACTCCACTGTGGTGTCGACCTCGACCCGTAACTTCCCGAACCGTCTGGGCGATGGCGCCAACGTCTACCTGGCCTCCGCCGAACTGGCCGCCGTTGCCTCGATCCTGGGCAAGCTGCCGACCGTCGAGGAGTACATGGAGTACGCCGCCAGCATCGACAGCATGGCAGCGGACGTGTATCGCTACCTGAGCTTCGACCAGATCGCCGAGTTCCGCGAGGCAGCTGCCAACGCAAACATTCCGGTGGTTCAGGCTTAATCAGTAACCCGCAGTAAAGAAAACCCGCCAGCGCAACCGCTGGCGGGTTTTTTATTGTGTTCCTTTTGCGCTTGGGCCTTCTAATTGATCAGGATGGGGCTATATCCCGGCAATTACAGAACCTCCAGAACCTGCGCTTGTAGCTCTATCACCTCACCGTAACTCACGTTGAGATAATCGTAGCGCTTGAGATTGCCCGGATGAAGGTTCGCCTGATTACCTAACCGCTCCTCTTCCGAAGAAACCGCTACCCGCTGACCATAACTGTCACGCAGATAAAAGCGGAACCCTTGCTCAAGCGACCCTTCGCCAATCAGTTGGATTTTCCAAGGGTCGCTGACTCGGGCATGGTGATAAAACCCCAGATAACCATTGGTACTGACTCCAAGCTTGGCTCCCGCATACTCATGACGGGCCGGCGCCGCGCAGATGTCGTAATAGATACGATCGTCGGCATGATGCAAATAATCGAAACGCAGTGGCACGGCGGTCCTATCTTCACCCCCGCGTAACAGCCAGCCGCTCTTGGTCGCTTCATGGCGCATGGAAAAGCAGATGGGCCCTTGCAACCCTGGGGTAACACTTCGTATCCGAGCGATAAATGATCGGCCAATAAATTCGTCCATGATCAAATCCTTTTTAAAGAGTATCAAGCGAGACGCCACCCAAATCGGTGTCGTCTCCAGTCACAACGCCATCAATCCATACAGCCCTTGGATTTGACGTGTAACGCCATCAGAACACGCTCCCCCTATCGATGAAGCCGTAACATGCTATGGCGATTCAGTGGATTTATATTGCTGCTGAACATTGGTGCAGCCCGGAGCGCACGCAAAAAAATGCCCCGCTCAAGAATCGAGCGGGGCATCCATTTACGGGGCAACCGTTGCGCGATGCGCGACGGTCAAAGTTGACTTCAAGAAGCCACGACAGCCCCACTGAGCGCCAAGTCCATCAACTCCCGATTGGCCACGGCATACATGGCGTAATCGGTGCCGGTTGCGGCCTTGAGCTCGTCAAGCATCGAACGCCAGCGCTTGACCATCGCCGCATGCTGCTCCAGCCACAACGCCACCCGCGCCTCGATCTCCTCGGGCGCATCGACCATCTGCAATACCGAGATGGTAATCGCCCGCTGTTGATGGTCGATGTCGTCACGGAACGCTTCGCGCGCCAGCGCTTGCCAGTTGTTTTCCACCGGCAGGCTGCTGATCTGCTGCAGATACCAGTTCAGCTCCAGCGAACTACCGACGGCGAAGAACGCCTTGGCAACGTTGGCGGCCGGCTGCCCGGTCACGTCCGATGCCTCGATGATCGGCAGCAAGGTATAGAGGTGACTGGTGCCAGCGACCATGCGCGCCAGCAATTCCGGCACCCCGGCGGCGACATACCCCTGGTAGCGCTCCTCCCACACGGCGCGAGTCGGGCCTTCGAGCAGCTCGTTGAGCTTGAGCCCGAGCGCAGCAATATGCGGCCCGAAGTGCGCCACATCGCGTCCGGCATCCAGATCGTTGCGGCGGCTGCGCAGGAACCAGCGCGTCGCACGTCGACCCAGACGCATCAACTCGTCCATCAACTTGAGCTGCACCTCGGCAGACACCTGGTAGTCCAGCGCCTCGATCTGGCGGAACCAGTGCGGCAGATGGAAGATGTCACGCACCACCACATAGGCCCCGGCCACATTGGCCGCGCTCATGCCGGTGGACTCCTTCAAACGCTGGACGAAAGTGATGCCCATGTTATTGACCAGATCGTTGGCGATCTGCGTGCTGACGATCTCGCGCTTGAGGCGATGGCGGCGCATCGGCTCGGCGTACTTGCTCACCAGCGAGGCCGGGAAGGCTGTCTCCATGTCGCGCGTCAGGTAGTCGTCATCCGGCACCAGGGATGCCAGCAGCGCTTCGTTGAGGTCGATCTTACTGTAGGAAATCAGCACCGACAGTTCGGCGCGGGTCAGGCCTTGCTTGGCCGCGACGCGCTCGTTCAGCTGCTCTTCGGACGGCAGGAACTCGATGGCACGGTCAAGCTTGCCGCGGCCCTCGAGGTCAACCATCAGGCGACGGTACTCGGCGATCCGCTCGTAAGCGCGATTGGCCGCCAGCGACAACGCTTGAGTCTGCTTGTAGTTATTGCCCAGCACCAGATGGCCGACCTCGTCGGTCATGCTGCCGAGCAGCAGATTGCGCTGCTTCTCGGTCATGTCGCCGGCCTGCACCGCATCGTTGAGCAGGATCTTGATGTTGACCTCATGGTCGGAGCAGTCGACGCCGGCTGCGTTATCGATGAAGTCAGTGTTGGTCGCCCCGCCCGCCAGGCCGAACTCGACGCGGCCGAGCTGAGTCATCCCAAGGTTGCCACCCTCGCCCACTACCTTGCAGCGCAACTCGTTGCCGTTGACGCGCAGGGTATCGTTGGCCTTGTCGCCGACATCCGCATGGGTCTCGCTGCTGGCCTTGACGTAGGTACCGATGCCGCCATTCCACAGCAGGTCGACCGGCGCCTTGAGCAAGGCGTTGAGCAGCTCGGTGGGGGTCAGCTTGTCAGCCTGGATGTCGAAACGCGCCTTCATCGCCGGGCTGATGGCAATGCTCTTGGCGCTGCGCGAAAAGATCCCGCCACCGGCGGACATGATCGCCGTGTTGTAGTCGCTCCACGCCGAGCGCGGCAGATCGTACAGGCGCTGGCGCTCGACGAAACTGCTGGCCGGCTCGGGATTGGGGTCGATGAAGATGTGCAGGTGGTTGAACGCCGCTACCAGTTGCAGTTTGTCCGACATCAACAGGCCGTTGCCGAATACGTCACCGGCCATGTCGCCGACGCCCACCACGGTGATGCTGTCTTCCTGCACATTGATGCCGCGCTCGCGGAAGTGGCGCTGCACGCCGACCCAGGCACCCTTGGCGGTAATGCCCATCTTCTTGTGGTCGTAACCCGCCGAACCGCCCGAGGCGAAGGCATCACCGAGCCAGAAGCCATAGTCGATGGCGATGCCGTTGGCGATGTCGGAGAAGGTCGCCGTGCCCTTGTCGGCGGCCACCACCAGGTACGGGTCATCGTCGTCGTGACGGGTCACGTTGGCCGGTGGCACCACGCCGCCGTCCTTGAGGTTGTCGGTGATGTCCAGCAGACCGGAAATGAAGATCCGATAGCAGGCGATCGCCTCGTTCTGGATGTCATCGCGAGTGCCGCCCAACGGCAGACGCCGCGGCAGGAAGCCACCTTTGGCGCCCACCGGCACGATGACCGAGTTTTTCACGTGCTGAGCTTTTACCAGGCCGAGCACTTCGGTACGGAAGTCCTCCTCGCGATCGGACCAGCGCAGGCCGCCTCGGGCGACGTTGCCGAAGCGCAGGTGCACGCCCTCGACGCGCGGGCTGTAGACAAAAATCTCGAATTTGGGTACTGGCTTGGGCAGTTCGGGGATCAGCTTGGGATTGAACTTGAAGCTGAAGTAGGACTTGGCCTGGCCGTTGGCGTCCGGCTGATAGAAGTTGGTGCGCAGGGTGGCCTTGATCAGGTCCAGGTAGCGACGCAGGATGCGGTCTTCATTGAGCACCTGCACATCGTCCAGGGCGCTGAGAATCGCCTGTTCCAGGCGCTGCTGCTTGTCGTCCAGATCATCGCCGGCCAGCTTGCGTGCCAGGTAGAAACGGGTCTTGAACAGGCGCGTCAGTTCGCGGGCGATATCAGTGTGGTTATTGAGGGTGCTGGCGATGTACCCCAGGTCGAAGCCCAGGCGAATTTGCTTGAGATAGCGCGCATAGGCACGCAGCAGGGCAACATCGCGCCACGGCAGGCCGGCGGTCAGTACCAGGCGGTTGAAGGCATCGTTTTCGGCATCGCCGTTGACGATGTGCACGAAGGCGTCCTGCAGGGTGTCATTGAGCTGCTGGATATCAAGCTTGAGGCCTTCACTGTAGGTGAAGGCGAAATCGTGGATCCAGTACTCGCGACCATTGCGATGGCGCACGCGGTAGGGGAATTCACCCAGCACGCGCAGGCCGAGGTTTTCGAGGATCGGCAACACGTCGGACAGCGCCAGCGGCGTGTCGGCGTGGTACAGCTTGCAGTGCAGCTGGCGCTCGCCGGACTGCGCCAGCGGCTGGTAGAAGCTCATCACCAGCGGACGACTGTCGGACAGCGCCTGCAAATGCTGCATGTCGACCACCGCCGAGTGGGCGGCAAAACGCTCGCGATAGCCCGCCGGGAAACCCTTGGGGAAGTCCGCCAACACGTTGGTGCCTTGAGCTTCGCCGAAATTTTCGATGGTCAGCGCCGCGTAGTCGTCCTGCCAGGACCGGCAGGCCTGAATCACTTCGTTTTCCAGCTGCGCCGGATCGATGTCCAGGCGCACGCGGGGGTCGACCCGCAGAATCAACTGTACGCGAGCCAGCACCGACTCCGAGAAGAAGGTCCAGAACTCGCAGTCGCTGGCCTTCAGGCGTTCCATCAACACTTGCTGGATCTTCAGGCGCACTTCGGTGGAATAGACGTCACGCGGCACGTACGCCAGGCAGTAGCAGAAACGCCCGTACGGGTCCTTGCGCAGGAACACGCGGATCTTGTTGCGCTCCTGGATCTGCACGATGGCCATGACAGTGTTGAACAGCTCGTCGACCGGGGTCTGGAACAGGTCGTCGCGCGGCAGCACCTCGACCACCTGAGCCAGCTCCTTGCCCAGGTGCGCCTTGGCATCAAAGCCTGAACGTCGCTCGATTTCAGCGACCTTGCGACGAATGTAGGGGATCTGATGGACGCTCTCGCCGTACACCGCCGAGGTGTACAGGCCCATGAAGCGGCATTCCTTGACGACCTTGCCGTTCGCATCCAGTTGACGCACCGACACGTAATCCGGGTAGGCCGGACGGTGCACGCGGCTCGGATGCGCGGCCTTGGCGAACGACAGCAACAGCGGCTCCTGCAGGTAGCTGACGGCGTAGTCCTCGATGCGCAGGTCGTCGGCAGTCAGGCCTTTGCGCACCAAACGGGTCAGGCCCAGGAACGAGCTTTCGTCGTATTGCAACTGGCCGCCGTCGGCATCGCTGGCGACCACGAACTCTTCATAGCCGAGAAAGGTGAAGTGGTTATCCACCAGCCATTGCAGGAAGGTCTTGATCTCGGCCTTTTCTTCTTCGTCGGCGGCGTAGGGCGTCTCGTCCACCAAAGCCAGCAGGTCGCGGACCTTGGCTTTCATCGGTTCGAAGTCAGCGACCGCGATCCGTACTTCCACCAGTACCTGTTCCAGCTCCCGGGCCAGCGCGCTCATGTCGGCGGCGTTGGCGCAACGGTCGATCTCCAGATACATCAGCGATTCTTGCAGCACATCGGCGCCGGTGCTGCCCTTGGGCAATACTTCCAGCAGCTCGCCCTGAGGACCGCGGCGCACGCTGAGCACGGTGGTCTGCAAGGTGTGAATGCTGTAGCCGCGGCGGTTGAGCTCGGTGCGTACCGAGTCGACCAGAAACGGCAAGTCGTGGTGCAGCACTTCAACCGCAGTATGAGTGGACTGCCAGCCATGGCGCTCGTAATCCGGGTTGTAGACCCGCACCTGCGGCTGGGCATGCTCGAAGCGCGCCAGCAGGCGCCAGGCCGACAGGGTGCAACCGGCAAGGTCGGAGAGCCGCCGCTGGGTGAGTTCGTCCATCGAGATGATGCCGAAGAACTGATCGGCGAACAGGGCCACTTGTGGCAAGGCCTGCTCGTCGATGTGCTGCGCCAGGGCCGCTTTCAGTTGATGCTGGAAGTCGGCTTTGCTGGCCGCGGTGAAGAACGCCATCTGTGATACTCCGCTTTGGCTTGTTATCGAATGAAGCGTCGCGTGAACTACCCTTGCTGGAGTCAACCTTAGTCAACCTTGGGCCAAGGAGAGAAATATGTACGGCGCACCAGCTTAGAAGACCGGCCAGACGATAACTTGCAGGGATGCGACATTTTGAGGCATTGACGGGTTGCACCTGGTGAAACCCTGGGCGATAGCAGTGATTTCGATGGCTCGCCCGCGAAGAAGCCATCAGCACCAGCACAAATCAAAGAAAACTGGCAAAATCTCCAGCTCGCTCCCACGCCCCGGACCCACCCCATGAAACTCGACGTACTGCAGCTGCTCGCCAACCCTTGCGACGATGAAGAAGACAACATGGCCATGCTGTGCTGTTACGGCCTTATGGGCGAGCTGTTCCTCATGACGCGATTCCCGGATGAGGACGAGATCGAAATCACCTTCGGCGAAAACGACCCGCAGTTGGTGCGCGACATCAAGGTCACCCTCAGCGCCGATCAGTTGCTGATCGAAGTGGCGGCTGTCGATGCCGGGCTGTTCAATGGCCGCGACACCTTGGACATCGGACACTCCACCGATGCCGCCGACCTGCCTGAAGTACTGGAAACGCTGACCAATATCCTGCAGGGCACCGGGACGCTGGTCAAAGGCCTGTAAACCCGACCTGAGCGTCCTGATCAGCAAACGTCTGACGGAACAATCCGTTGCAATGCGCGATTGCTGCAGCGACTTGCGGCACCCGCTCGGCCAATGCCGCGTTGGCGCTGAGGGACGCCTCGACAGCCGCGTTCAACTCGCGCAACCGCTGACGGGGCTCGACCACATCACACGTTTTAGCCAGCGCCAATATCCCGAGCCGCGATCGAAACAGACTCTTGGAGCCGTCGAGCGTCAGGGCCAGGGAGTCTTCGGGAATATAGGCAGTGGTATTGACGATGTCGTAGGCGGGCGACAGCTTGGCGTCCGCGCCCAGCGGATCGGTATAGAGCAAGCCGAAGTTCTTCAGATGCGCATCGCCATTGCCGACCATACAGCTCAAGGCAACGATGTCGAAGAACTGCCGCAACGATGACTGAACCTGCTCTGGCGCGCAGAACAGTCGAATCGCCCGGGCGATCTTCTCGTAGCTGGCGCCGTATTTTTGCTCGGTACCGACGCCGGTCAATACTGCCATGTCCTCGAAACCCAAGGGTTGCTGATGCTTGTCACGGTCGAAACGGCGCATGACGAACAGCTTGCGATTATCCGACAAGAAAAACGCCGGCACCGGCATGCCTGCCCGGCGCGCCGCGTCCATGCACAGGAATTCGTTGATGGCCAACCCAGGGAAATCCTCACGCCCCGCCTTCACGATCAGTTCCGGTGTCAGCAGGGTCGCCTTGGGATCTGCCGTCATGTCCTCCGGCACCAACACCTTGGGCTGAATTCCGGAAATGCCCGCGCGCAGGATGTACTTGTCGACCAGTTGGGTAAACAGGTCCTCGGCGCCGTCCCAGGCCAGCAAATCAGCCAGGCGCTCGCCGCGGGGCATGACGCCTCGATCAAGCAGCGCATCCAGCGCCGGTGACTGCACCTGCACCCGGCCTATAGGCGAACCGCTGCCCGTCAACGCCAGCAAGAGCATGGGGTCGAGCGTCGCCGTCTTGGCCAGCCGATGGCGCAGTTGCTCCAGCACATACCCCTCGGGCAAGTTCATCTGGAACACCGGATGCAGCGTGCGATTCAGGTACGGCATGTCACGCACGGCCATGGTCAGGCTGATCTGCGCTTCGTCTGGCACACCTATGCCGTAGCGGAACAGATAGTCGCCATCCATTCCCTGCGACAACTCCCCACAAGCCCCTTGGGCAGTCAAGACGCGCACGCGATCAAGCTCGCTCATTTAAACACCTCGCGCAGTTCTTCGAAGGTGGGCTTGCGTGCGGGCACGATTTTCACCTCGGAGCTCATGGCGGCGATGACCTTGGCGTAAAAGAACATCGAAACCGTCGGTTTGCCTTTTTCCATTTCGGCCAGCTTCTGCCGCGTGATGCCAGCACGCTCAGCCAGCTCGATCAAGGTCATGCCGCGCTGCTGACGCATGCCGCGTAATTGGTCGCCAAGGCGCTCGATAATAAGGACAGGGTCCATGTTTGTTACCTTTACGTAACACTGTATGTTGGATGTAATCTATAGATAACATTTCATCCTGTCTATGCATGTGACGTTTGCATAACAAACGATTTCTAATGTTACGCATAAATAACATTTAGGCTCGTCTTCGCCGCCTCGCTTCACTATTTCCATCGCCCCCCAACCCGAAATCCATTAAAGTAGTGGCCCCCTGCCCAGCCGCGCCCCTGTCCGCTCGGCACTTCTCTCCAGGAACCCTCGACGATGGAACATCGTGAAGCGCTGATCGCGCTGCGCACCTTTCTCTCCACCCAGATCCTGGGCCAGGAAAAACTCGTCGAACGTTTGCTGATCGTCTTGCTGGCCGACGGCCACATGCTGGTCGAAGGGGCGCCGGGGCTGGCCAAGACCAAGGCCATCAAAGAACTGGCCGAGGGTGTCGAGGCGCAATTCCATCGCATCCAGTTCACCCCCGACCTGCTGCCTGCCGACATCACTGGCACCGAAATCTATCGGCCGGAAACCGGTAGTTTCGTCTTCCAGCAGGGGCCGATCTTCCACAACCTGGTGCTGGCCGACGAAATCAACCGTGCGCCGGCCAAGGTCCAATCGGCCTTGCTCGAAGCCATGGCCGAGCGCCAGGTCAGTGTCGGGCGCAGCACCTACGACCTGTCGCCGCTGTTCCTGGTGATGGCCACGCAGAACCCTATCGAGCAGGAGGGCACCTACCCCCTGCCCGAAGCCCAGCTCGATCGCTTCCTGATGCACGTCAAGATCGGCTTTCCGGATGCCGCCGTAGAGCGACGCATCCTCCAGCAGGCCCGTGGCGAAGCCCTCAATGGCGAGACCAAGCCAGAACGCCGGGTCAGCCAGCAGGCCATCTTCGCCGCACGCAAAGAGATCCTCGGCCTGTACATGGCCGATGCGGTGGAGGAATACCTGGTGCAGCTGGTGATGGCCACCCGCACCCCGGCCAAGTTCGACGCCGAGCTGGCCGAGTGGCTGACCTATGGCGCCAGCCCCCGTGGGTCGATCTCGCTGGACCGTTGCGCCCGCGCCCACGCCTGGTTGGCCGGGCGCGACTTCGTCAGCCCGGAAGACATCCAGGCGGTGCTGTTCGACGTGCTGCGCCACCGCATCATCCTGTCATTCGAAGCCGAGGCCGCGGGGGTCGACCAGGATCGCGTGATCCAGCGCATCCTCGATGTGGTAGCGGTCGCCTGATCCCCTGCCATGCCTAGCTCACTGCCCTCCGCGCCCGGCATCCGCGTCAGCCTCCAGGAGCTGATCGAGATGCGCCATCGCGTGCGCGAAGTGCAACTGTTCTCCGGCCCCGGCCAGCGCAGCCCGCTGGTAGGGCTGCATCACTCAAAGCTGCGCGGGCGCGGCGTCGACTTCGACCAGGTGCGGGTCTATCAGGCCGGCGACGATGTGCGCAGCATCGACTGGCGGGTCACAGCGCGCACCCAGGAGCCCCACACCAAGCTGTTCCACGAAGAACGCGAACGGCCGGTGTTCATCCTCGTCGAACAGAGCCGCCAGCTGTTTTTCGGCTCGGGACTGATGTTCAAATCGGTGCTCGCCGCCCAGGCGGCGGCGTTGATCGGCTGGGCCACGCTTGAGCACAACGACCGTATCGGCGGGCTGGTCTATGGCGACCACGAGCATTACGAGATCAAGCCGCGGCGCAGCAAGCAGAGCCTGTTGCAACTGCTCAACCGGCTGGTGCATGTCAATCACTCGCTGAGCACCGAAGCGCGGCCCGAACCCGATTCCCTCAACCTGGCCTTGCGCCGTGCCCGGGAAGTGCTGCGCCCCGGCAGCCTGGCGATCGTGCTGTGTGACGAGCGCGCCTTGACCGATGCGGCGGAACAACAGTTGAGCCTGCTGGCACGGCATTGCGATCTGCTGCTGTTGCCGGTGTCCGATCCGCTCGATCACGCCCTGCCCGCCGCCGGCCTGCTGCGTTTCGAACAACGCGGCGCGCGCCTGGAACTGGACACGCTCAATCAGGACCTGCGCCAGGCCTACCACGCCCAAGGCGAATCACGAGTTGCGCGCTGGGAGCTGCTGGCGCAAAAACTGCGGGTGCTGTTGATGCCCCTCAGTACCCAGAGCGAAATGATCGAGCAGCTGCGCGAATACCTCAACCCGCAACGCCCGGTCAGCCCGAAATGAGCGCCCTCGACCAACTCCAGCCATTGATGCTGCCCCCGGCCGTCAGCGCCTGGCCCCTGGCACCCGGCTGGTGGGCACTGCCGGTGCTCGTGGGAGTGCTGGCCTGGGGTCTGTGGCGCTCGCGTGGGCGCTGGCAACGCGCAGCAGAACCCGAGCGCAGCGAACTGCCGCTCGACCCTGTACGCCTCGAAGCGCTGGCCCAATTGGCGGTATTGCCTCGCCCTTATGACGCACCGGCTGGCGCCTGGCTGCAGCAACTCAACGCCCTGCTGAAACGCCTGTGCCGCAATCATTACCCCAACGCCAACAGCCACACCCTCAACGGCCGCGAGTGGCTGGCGTTCCTCGATAACCGCTGCCCCGCGGCCGGCCTCACCCGCTGGATGATTCTGGTGGAGGGCGTCTACAAGCCCGAATGCAAACTGGACGACAAGGCCATCAATGGCCTGTATCAGTCGATCGATACCTGGATTCGCAAGCATGTTTGATCTCGCCTGGCCATGGATCTTCATCTTCCTGCCACTGCCCTGGCTGATGCGCATTCTCTTGCCCGTGGCCGACAGCGGCGAGCCGGTGCTCAAGGTCGGTTTCCTCGACGAACTCGAAGGCCTGGCCGGGCGCCGCGCACGCATCAACCTGCCCGCCTGGCGCCAGCAATTGCCCTATATCCTGCTCTGGCTGTTGCTGCTGTGCGCCGCTGCGCGTCCACAATGGCTGGGCGCGCCGTTGCCGATAGCCGCCAGTGGCCGCGACCTGCTGGTGGCGGTAGACGTCTCCGGCTCCATGGATTACCCCGATATGCAGTGGCAGGGTGAAGACGTCAGCCGCCTGACCCTGGTGAAAAACCTGCTGGGCGACTTTCTGGAAAACCGCACCGGCGATCGCGTCGGCCTGATCCTGTTCGGCAGCCGCGCCTACCTGCAGGCACCGCTGACCTTCGACCGGCGTACCGTGCACACTTGGCTCGACGATGCGCAAGTGGGGATCGCGGGCAAGAACACCGCCATCGGCGACGCCATCGGCCTGGCCCTCAAACGCCTGCGCCAACGCCCCACCCAGAGCCGCGTGCTGGTGCTGGTCACCGACGGCGCCAACAACGCCGGAGAGATTCATCCGCTGACCGCTGCGCGCCTGGCGGCACTGGAACACGTGCGGATCTACACCATCGGCATCGGCGCCGACCCCGATCAGGAAAGCGCCATCGGCCTGCCCGGGGTCAATCCGAGCCTGGACCTCGATGAACCGACCCTCAAGCAAATCGCCAGCCTCACCAACGGCAGCTACTTCCGCGCCCGCGATGGCGCTGAACTGCAACGCATCGGGGCCAGCCTCGACCTGCTCGAACCCGTGGCCCAGCAACCGACCGAAGCGCGCCCGGCCCAGGCACTGTACAGCTGGCCGCTGGCCGCCGCATTGCTACTGAGCATGCTGCTGATCCTGCGCGAGCACTGGCCGGACAACCCCTTGCACAGGCTGCTGGCCAAGCGCCGCTTCCTGCCGGTGGCCACCCCGCACTGGCGCGCACGCCTCGATCGGCTGCGCCTGCGGAGGCACAAATGAGCGAGCCATGGCCGTTCTGGTTTCGCCCTCTGTGGCTGCTGGTGTTGCCGCCGGTCTTGTGGCTGCTCTGGCGCCTGTGGCATCGGCCGCGGCGCAGCGGGCGCTGGCAGGCGATTCTGCCGCCGGCGTTCCATGCCGTCTTGCTCGGCGGTGGCAGCGGGCGCACCAGCAAACTGCCTTGGGCGTTGCTGGCCCTGGCCTGGCTGTTGACAATCGGCGCCCTGCTGGGCCCCAGCTGGCAACGGGTCGAGCAGACCACGCAAAAACCGGCCGACCCGCTGGTGGTGCTGTTCGAGCTGACCCCGGAAATGCTCGCCGCCGACGTCAGCCCCAACCGCCTCGAAGTGGCCCGACGCAAGCTCCTCGACCTGCTCGAGAGCCGCGGCCAGGCGCAGACCGCGATCATCGTCTACGCCGGCAGCGCCCACGTACTGGTGCCGCTGTCCGACGACCTGATCACCAGCCGCAACCTGCTCGACGCCTTGATCCCCTCGATCATGCCCGAGTCCGGCCAGCGCGCCGACCTGGCCGTCGATCGTGCCTTGGCGCTGCTCAAGCAAGCCGGGCTGGGCCCGGGCCGGCTGCTGCTGATCGCCTCGTCGCTGACTGATCAGGAGCGCGACGGCCTGCATCGACGCCTGGGCCGCAACACCCCGCCGCTGTTGATGATCGGTATCGGCACCTCGGAGGGCGCGCCGGTCACCGAAGAAAATGGCGAGCTGCTCAAGGATGCCCTCGGCGGCATCGCCTTGCCGCGTCTGGACAGCGCCAGCCTCGACCATTTTATCGATTCCCTGGGCGGCCATTATCGCCAGGCCCGGGTCGACAGCCTCGACCTGCGCGAACTGGGCCTGCTCGAAGCGCCCCACAGCCGGCAGAACCTGCAAACCACCCTGCAACTCGACACCTGGGAAGACCAAGGCTACTGGCTGCTGTTGCCGCTGCTGTTCCTCGCCGCCTGCGCCGGAAGACGCGGCTGGTTGTTCTGCCTGCCGTTGCTGTTGTGTCTACCGCAACCCAGCTACGCCTTTGACTTCAGCGACCTGTGGTGGCGTGCCGATCAGCGCGGCCAGCAACTGCTCGAAGCGCAGAGACCGGCCGAAGCGGCGCGGCAATTCGAGGACATCCGCTGGCAAGGCATCGCGCTTTACGAAGCCGGCGATTACGCTGGGGCCCTGGAACGCTTCGCCAAGGGCGACACCGCCGCCGATCACTACAACCGTGGCAACGCCCTGGCCCACAGCGGCGACCTGACGGCGGCGCTGGATGCCTATGATCAAGCCCTGGAACGCGAGCCCGACCTGCAACCGGCGCTGAAAAACCGTATTTTGGTGCAGCACTTGCTCAAGGCCCGCCAGGCCCGCGAACTGGCTGAGGCACAGGCACAACAAGCCCGCGAACAGGCCGCCCAAGGCAACCCGTCGACGCCCCCCGATGCCGGTGCCGGCGAAGGCGCCAGCAGCGCGGCCAATGCCGATGCCAGCACCAGCAATCGCAATGCGGCGGGTGCCGATGACGGCGCGGCGGCCCCGAGCAGCCCGCCCGCCGCCAGCGCAGCGCCGCCCGCCACGGCACCGAGCAATCCCGACAACGGCGCCCTGCCTGACCACAGCTCCACGAAACCACCGGCCACAGCAGCCAGCGCCAGCAACGGACAATTGGCCGATGCGCAAGAACCGGCGCCCAAGGCCCCCGCCGCGCCGCCGGATCAGGACCTCAATGGCGAACAACGCCAGGCGCTGGAACAGTGGTTGCGACAAATCCCCGACCACCCTTCAGAATTGCTCCGCAGAAAATTCTGGTACGAACAGCAACAACGTCAGGACAAACCCCAATGAGCCGCATCAGCGCCTTGCTCTCGATCGTCATCCTTAGCCTGCTGGCCAGCGTCAGCCAGGCCGCGACCTTGGTGGCCAGCGTCGATCGCACCCAACTGGCCGTCGGCGAGACCTTCGAGCTGACCCTTGCTTCCGACGACTTCACCCAGTTCGGCAAGCCCGACCTCACCGCGTTGCAAGCCGACTTCGAAGTGCGCGACACGCGTCAGATCAACCACCTGACAGGCCTCAATGGCGACGCCCCGGCCACCACACGCTGGATCATAACCCTCGTGGCGCAGCGCACCGGCAACCTGAGCATACCGTCGCTGCAACTGGGTGACGCCCACAGCCAGAGCATCACTCTCACCGTGCTGGCAGCCGACGCGCCCGGCAAACGGAACGCGGCGCCGATCTTCATCGACGCCAGCCTCGATCAGGACCAGGTCTACGTCCAGGCCCAGGCGTTGCTGACCTTGCGCGTCTATCACTCAGTGGCGCTGTATGACGACAGTAGCCTCACGCCATTGCAGATCCCCGATGCCCGCATCGAGTCGCTGGGCCCGCCGCGCACCTACGAAAAACTCATCAACGGCGTGCGCCATGGGGTGATCGAATGGCGCTTTGCAATCTACCCGCAGCGCAGCGGCGAACTGTTGATCCCGGCGCTGGTGTTCAGCGCCACCCCGGCGCAAATGAACGCCGCCGATGACCCTGCCAGCGCCCAGCCGGGCAAGCTGGCCCACGTCAGCTCGGCGCAGATCCCGCTGGAAGTCAAAGCCAAACCTGCGGCCTACCCGGCCGATGCGCCCTGGCTGCCAGCGCGCAGCCTGGCGCTGGAAGAAAGCTGGAGTCCGGAACCGGAGCAGAGCCAGGTCGGTGACTCTCTGACCCGCACCGTCACCCTCAAGGCCGATGGCCTGGCCAGCGCACAATTGCCGCCGCTGCCCGCTACCGATATCAAAGGCCTGCGCCGCTACCCCGACCAGCCACAACTGAGCAATGCCAACAGCGAACGCGGCCTGATCGGCAGCCGTGAAGAGCGCACCGCGCTGGTCCCGACCCGCAGCGGTGAAATCGACCTCCCCGCCATTGATGTGCTTTGGTGGAACACCCGCGAAGATCACCTCGAACACAGCAGCCTGCCGGCGCGCAGCCTGCAGGTCAGCGACAGCCCGAGCCTGGCCGTCGACACCCCGGCCGGCGACACCGCCGCGCAAAACGCAACGGCCAGTGCATTGTGGCCCTGGAAGCTGGCCACCTTGCTGCTGACCTGCACCACTGCGCTGGGCTTCGGCCTGTGGTGGCGCGCCCGCACGCAACCGGCGATCCAGCGCGTCGCGCAAACCGGGCCCAGCCCGCGTACACTCCTTGACGATCTCAAGCGCGCCAGCCTGGCCAACGATCCACAGGCCACGCGCCAGGCGCTGGATGCCTGGGCCCGCCAACAGCCGGAAACCCTGGCCGACATGGCCGCCCGCTTCGTGCCGCTGTCCAACGCCCTGGACGGCCTCAATGGCGCGCTGTACAGCGAAGCCGGGCAGTTCTGGCAAGGCGAGGCGCTGTGGCGCGCCATTGGTACCATCCCGCCTAGCGAACGCCGTCAGGCGACAGGCGGCGACAATGCCGGCCTGCCGCCGCTCTACCCCAAATAGTTACTTTCTCCTGTGGGAGCGGGTTCTGCCCGCGAAGGCTTCACCGCCACACAGAGGAACCCCGACAGGATTCCCATGCGACTGTTTCACACCTCCGACTGGCACCTGGGTCAAAGCCTCCACGGCCAGGACCGCGACTTCGAACACGCCTGCTTTCTCGAGTGGCTGCTGGGCCAGCTCAAGCACCGCCAGCCCGACGTGCTGCTGATTGCCGGCGATATCTTCGATACCGTCAACCCGCCGGTCAAAGCTCAGGAGCGGCTGTACGACTTCATCGTCGCCGCCCACGAGCAGCAACCGCAACTGACCATGGTAATGATCGCCGGCAACCACGATTCCGGCTCGCGCATCGAACTGCCCGGGCCGCTGATGCGCCGCCTGCGCACCCACGCACTAGGCCGCGTACTGTGGCTCGACGACGGCCAGCTCGACGCCGAGCGCTTGCTGTTGCCGCTGCCCGATGCCAGCGGCAAGGTCGCCGCCTGGTGCCTGGCCCTGCCCTTCCTGCGCCCGGCGGAAGTCACCGGCCTGCACCTGGGTGACGACTACCTGAAGGGCATCGCCCACGTGCATGAATCCCTGATCAAAGCCGCCAACGCCCGCCGCCAGCCCGATCAGGCGCTGATCGCCATCAGCCACGCGCACATGGCCGGCGGCAGCGTATCGCTGGAATCCGAGCGCAGCCTGATCATCGGCAACGCCGAAGCCCTGCCTGCCAGCCTGTTCGACGCGAGCATCGCCTACGTTGCCCTCGGCCACTTGCACAAGCCGCAACAGGTCAACGGCGAATCGCGGATTCGCTACAGCGGCTCGCCCATTCCGTTGTCGTTCTCCGAGATCGCCTACAAGCACCAGATCCTTCAGATCGAATGCAAAGACGACCAACTGGCAAGTGTCGAGGCGCTGCCCATTCCTCGCGCGGTGGCCCTGATGCGCGTCGGCCCCTCGCCGTTGGCCGAGCTGATCACGCGGTTGAGCGAGTTGCCTGATCTTGATCTGTTGGCCGACCCCGAGCGTCAGCCCTGGCTCGAAGCGCGGGTAATCCTTGACGAGCCCCAACCGGACCTGCGCCAGCAGATCGAAACCGCGCTGCAGAACAAAGCCGTGCGCCTGGTGCGTATCGCCGCCGAATATGCCGGTCGCGGCCGCCAGGAGGACGACGACGGCCCGCTGATCGAGCTCGGTCAGTTGAGCCCGGTGGAACTGTTCAGCCGCGCCTGGCAGGACAGCTACGGCAGCGCCGCCGATGACCAGGCCCTGAGCGATTTCGCCTTGCTGTTGCAGGACGTGCAACTGGAGAGCGAAGCATGAAGATCCTCGCCATTCGCCTCAAGAACCTCGCCTCCCTGGCTGGCCCGATCGAAGTCGACTTCACCGCCGAACCCTTGGCCAGCACCGGCCTGTTCGCTATCACCGGCCCCACTGGCGCCGGCAAAAGCACCCTGCTCGACGCCCTCTGCCTGGCGCTGTTCGGCAGCGTGCCGCGCCTGGGCAATCTCAAGCGCGAGACCAAGGTACCGGATGTCGACAGCGACATCGGCTCCGACGACCCGCGCACCTTGCTGCGCCGTGGTGCCGGCAGCGGCTTTGCCGAGGTGGATTTCGTCGGCATCGATGGCCGTCGCTATCGCGCCCGCTGGGAAACCAACCGCGCACGCGACAAACCAAACGGCAAGTTGCAGAACAGCAAACAGAGCCTCTACGACATCGACGCCGAGCAAGTACTGACCAGCCAGAAGCGCGAGTACGAGCTGTTGATCGAGGCACGCCTGGGTCTCAACTTCGAACAGTTCACCCGTGCTGTGATGCTCGCCCAAAGCGAGTTCAGCGCCTTTCTCAAGGCCGACGACAAGGACCGCAGCGAGCTGCTCGAAAAGCTCACCAACACCGCCGTCTACAGCCAGCTGGGGCGCCGCGCCTTCGTCAAGGCACGCGAAGCCCAGGACGCGCATCGTCAGCTCGAGTCCGAAGCCGTCGGCGTGCAACCGCTCAGCGAAGAGGCGCGCACCCTGCTCGATCAGCAATTCAGTGAAGCCCAGCAGCAACTCGAAGCCCAGCGCGGTCAGCTCAAGCAGCTCGACCACCAACGCCAGTGGCTGGCCGAATTCCTGCGCCTGCACACTCAGGTCAGCGAGGCCGTGGCGCAACAGCAGCGCGCCCAGTTGCAGTGGCAGGCACTGGCCGGCGAGCGGCTCGACCTTGGCTGGCTGGAACAACTGGCCCCGCAGCGGCATTTGTTCGCCCGCCGTCAGGCCTTGCAAGCCCAATTGACGCCCTTGGCCGAACAGTTGCAACAGATGCGCGAGCGCCAAACCCTGCTGAGCGGTGAACAGGTCCAGCTGCAGAATGCCGGTGAGCAAGCACGCCAGGCGTTGACCGCGGCCCAGGCACAACAAAGCGAATCGGCCCCGCGTCTGCGCCAGGCATTCGAAGCCGAGCGCGATCTGGCTCGCTTGCAGCAAGAGGCCGACGCCCTGCAAGCCCAGGTCACTGCCCATAACGAACACGCCGAGGCCGGACGCAAAAGCCTCGACGACCTGCTCGCCCGTCAGCAACTGAGCGCCACCACCCTGGAGCGCCTGCAAGGCGAGCTGGAAAAATCCGCCGAACTGGCGCCCTTGGCCGACGCCTGGAGTGCCTGGCGCGATCGCCTGCAGGCCTACTTGTTGGTGCATAACCGTCTGGCCAAGGGCAGCGCCGAACTGGAGCAACTGCAACAACGCGCCCAGCATACCGGCGAGGCCCTGGCGGCCCAGCGCAATACCCTTGACGTGTTGTATCGCGAAGCCGATACCGAGCCGGATGCCGTCGCCGAACAGGTGCAGATCCTCGCCAGCCTGTTGCAGGACAACCGCAAGCAGCAGCGCGGGCTCGAAGAGTTGTCACGGCTGTGGGCCGGCCTGCAGGAGCTCGACCGTCGCGCCGCGGCCCTGCTGGAGGATCAAGCCACCGCCCAGCAGCAACGCGATCAACTCACCGGCGAAGGCTTGCAGACCCGCGACGCCTTGCAAGTGGCCGAGCAGACCCTGAGCGTCACCCGCGGCCTGCTCGAGCGCCAGCGCCTGGCCCGCAGTGCCAGCGTCGAAACCCTGCGCGAGCAACTGCAGAACGATGAGCCCTGCCCGGTGTGTGGCAGTACCGAGCATCCCTGGCATCAACCCGAGGCCCTGCTGCAGGGCATGGCCGTACACGACGAACAGGAAGGTGCTACCGCGCAACAGGCGGTCGACGCCTTGAAAGAAAAGGTCGTGGAACTGCGTGAACGCGTCGGCGGCGTGATCACCCGCCAGAAGGATTTGCTGCAGCAACAGGAGCGCCTGCATCAGGAACGCAGCGCGCTGCTGCCGAGCCTGGAAGCCCACGCGCTGGGCAGCGCATTGCTGGATCGCGACGCGTCCCAGCGCGATGCCTGGCTGAATCAGCAACTGAGCCATCTCGACCAGCAGATCCGTCAGGACGAAGTACGCCAGAACGCCCTGCTGACCCTGCAACAGGACGCCGCGCGCTTGCAGCAGGAACTGCGCGCCGCCACCCAGGCCAGCGAAACCGCCAGCCAGCAACTGACCGAACAACAAAGCCAGTTGAATAACGATCAACGGCGCCTCGATGAAGATCGCCTGGCATTCGCTGCGGTATTGACGCCCAGCTGGATGGAAAGGTTGAGCGCGGATGCTGCCAACACCTTCATGCAGCTTGATCGGCAAGTCGCCGAGCGCTTGGCCAGCACCGAGCAACACCGCGACGAACGCCACGAGCAGCTCGAACGCCAGCAACTGATCGACCGTCAACAGCTGCAACAGCAAAATGCCTCGGAGCAACTGCAAGGTCTGCAAACCCGCCTTGGCGAGCAGACTGCGCAGTTGCAGGCAGTGCGTGAGCAGCTGCTGCAACTGCTGGCCGAACATCCCAGCGCCGAGCACTGGCAACAGCATCAGCAACAAGCGGTCGAACAGGCCCGCAGTGCCCAGACCGAGAGCGAACAGCGCGTACAGGAGATCGATCGACAGTTGCTGCAACTGGCCACCGAACTCAAGGGCAGCGACGACCGCCTGCAGGCCATGACGGAAGAAAGCCAGACCCTGGCCGCCGACATCGAGCAGTGGCGCGCGCGCCATCCCGAGCTGGACGACGACGGTGTGGCGCGACTGCTGGGTGTCGATGAGGCCCAATTGCAGGCACTTCGGCAACGCTTGCAAGCCAGCGACAAGGCCATCGAGCAAGCCCAGGTGCTGGTCGACGAGCGCGAGCAGCGGCTGCAGGCCCACGCCGCGGAGCACGTCGAACCTGTGGCGGCGGGCTCTGCCCCAGCGCCGACTGGCTCAACCGTTGTGGAAGCAGGCGAAGGGACCATCCCTGACACCCCTCCAAGCCCTGCTGTGTCCATCCCGACGCCTGCCTGGGCAGAGCTCGGTCCCACAGAGATTCAGGCCTTCGGCGAACAGCTCGAGCAGGCCCTCGCGCAGCTGCAATCCGCCGTGCACAGCAGCGAACAGCACAGCGCCGAACTGCGCGCCCGCCAGGTCGACGATCAACGTCGGCGCGACGCCAATCAGGCCCTCGCGCAGCGCATCGCCCTGGCCTATGCCGAATACCAGCGCTGGGGCCGTATCAGTGCGCTGATCGGTTCGGCCAGCGGCGACACTTTCCGCAAGATTGCCCAGGCCTACAACCTCGATCTGCTGGTCCACCATGCCAACGTGCAGCTGCGCCAACTGGTGCGCCGCTACCGCCTCAAGCGCGGCGGCAGCATGCTCGGGCTGCTGGTGATGGATACCGAGATGGGCGACGAACTGCGCTCGGTGCACTCGCTGTCCGGCGGCGAAACCTTTCTGGTCTCGCTGGCGTTGGCATTGGGGCTGGCGTCGATGGCGTCGAGCACGCTGAAGATCGAATCGCTGTTTATCGACGAAGGCTTCGGCAGCCTCGACCCCGAGTCGCTGCAACTGGCCATGGACGCCCTCGATGGCCTGCAGGCGCAGGGCCGCAAGGTCGGGGTGATTTCCCACGTACAGGAAATGCACGAACGCATCCCGGTGCAGATCAGGGTGATACGGCAGGGGAATGGTTTGAGCACGGTAGAAGTCGGCTAACCCCGAAAACGCTTTCGCGGGCAAGCCTTGCTCCCACAGATGTACGACGCTGAAGCCGTATGCACTGCGCAAGCAAGGCTCGCCCGCGAAGACATCAGTGCAGCCAACCCCATTGCAAGACCAAGCCAACGCACTGCGGAAGCAAGGCTCGCCCGCGAAGACGTCAATTCAGCCAACCCCATTGCAAGGGCAAACCAACGCACTGTGGGAGCAAGGCTCGCCCGCGAAGACGTCAGTTCAGCCAACCCCATTGCAGGAGCAAGCCCGCAATTCAAGCCTCAACGCAAGAACTTGATATCCGAAGGCGAATCGATCGAGAAGGTCTGCACCGTCGCGCCCAGCAGACCGGTAGCCGGATCACGCTTGAGCACTACGATCTGGTTGCTCTTCTGGTTGGCGATCAGCACGTACTTGCCGGATGGATCGATACTGAACTCACGCGGTTCGACACCCTCCACCGAGCGACGCTGCAGTTCGTTCAGTTGGCCACTTTTGCCATCGACGCCAAACACCAGCAATTCGCCGCTTTTGCCGCGATTGGTGACGTACAGCAGCTTGCCATCGGCGGAAAAGTGCAACGCCGCACCAGCCTTGTGATCAGCCGCCTGTGCGGGGGCCAGGTCCACCAGTTGCGTACGCACCAGGTTGCCTTCATTGACATCGAACACCGCCACCTGCCCGGCCATTTCCAACGTCAGGTAGGCGTGCTTGCCATCGGCGCTGAACAACAGATGCCGCGGCCCGCTGCCCGGTGGCAGTGCCACTGATGCCGGGTTGGCGGCGGTCAGGGGATGGCTGGTCTTGCTGGCATCGTAGCGATAGATGAACACCTTGTCGGCGCCCAGATCCTGCACATAAACAAAGCGCCCATCAGGCGACGACACCACCGAGTGCACATGGCTGCTCACCTGGCGCTCGGGATTGACCTTGGAGGCCGTATACGTCTCTTGCTGCACTACGGAAGTCAGATCACCTTTGCGGTCGATCGCCAACACCGCCAGGCTGCCACCCGGGTCAGGCTGCACCGCATAGCTGGCGACGAACAGATGCTGCTCGCCTTTGGCCAGGCTTGAATACGTCGGTTCGTCACCACGGCTCAGCACCTGACTGCTGAATTTCAGTTCATGGCTGCGCGGATCGAGGGTAAAAGCGCTGACCTTGCCCAGATTGTCCTTGGCCCCTGGACCGTTCTCGTTGACCGCATAGAGGCGAGTCTGGTCGTGATTGAGCGTCAGCCAGGAGGGGTTTTCGGCGTCGACCACTTGCAAGGGCTTGGCGCCAATCTGACCCGTAGCGCTGTCGAAGCGGTAGCGATAAATGCCGTGGCTGGCGGCACCGGTGTAAGTCCCGATCAGCACATCGGACTGGGTCGCCTGGTTCTCGGCACTGGCCGACATCGCGAATAAAGTCACACTGCTTGCAAGCAGCAGCGGCATGAAGATCTTTTTCATTGTAATTTTCCCAAGGCATTGAGCACTACAGACCCGCCCATGGCAGGCCGGTTCCGGCCTTGGGGAAATAACAACGCATTCATTCAGCCAATATCAATGATTGATCTTGTGATCCAGCGCCGCATAAAAGTTGGCGCTCTGCTGCAAGTATTTTTGCGTGTAAGTCTGAGTGGTGCTGGGTTTGTTGCTGGTTTGACCGCTGGCATGGGCGGGCAGAGCCACCGATACAGAAACAGCTGAAGCGGCAATGATCGAGAAGAGATTGAAGTTCATGATGAGTACCCTCGGGGATTTGGTTTGAAGTCATGACGTTGAGGCCGTGAATTCAAAGTACGCCCGAGGGGCCCATCAACGAAAATTCATTACGCAAGTAGCGATTATCACTGCCATTGATAATCGCTCCCGGTGTCACACCCTACTGAGCCAGAAACTTCAAGTCAGAGGGCGAGTCGATGGCGAAGCTCTGCACGGTCTTGCCCAGCAGGCCGGTTTTCACATCGCGCTGCACCACCACGATAGCGTTGCTCTTCTGATTGGCGATCAACACGAACTGCCCACTCGGGTCGATACCAAACTCGCGAGGATGATCACCGTCGACGCTGCGCCGCTGGATCTCACGCAAATCGCCGGTCTCGGGATTCACCGCAAACACCACCAATTCATTCACCGCACCGCGGTTGCTGACGTACAGGAAACGCCCATCGGCAGACAAATGCAGCGCGCCCGCTGAGCCCTTCGGCCCGCCCGGGCGATCCAGGTTGCTGATGTTGCCCATGTCCAGCCCGCCGGAGCGGTAGTCGAACTTGGCCACCTGGGCAGTCATCTCCAGCGTCAGGTAGGCGTATTTGTTCTTCGCGTCGAAGATCAGATGGCGCGGACCACTGCCCGGCGGCAACGCCACCACACTGGGCGTGGCAGGCCCCAACGGCCATTGCTTGTTGCCGGGGTCCAGGCGATAGATGAACACCTTGTCCGCGCCCAGATCGCTGACATACACGTAACGCCCGTTGGGTGCCGACACCACACTGTGCACATGCGAGCCGGACTGCCGCTCGGCATCGACATGACTGGCGGGATGCCGCTCCTGCTGCACCACGGGCAACAGACTGCCGTCTGCCGCGACGCCCATCGCCACTGCACTGCCTCCAGGCTCGGGGTGCACCGCGTAGTTGGCCACGAACAGCAAACTGCCATCCTTGCTCAGGCTGGCATGGGTGGGCTCGTCGCCCTGGGTTTCGACTTCATTGAGCTGATCGATGGCATGGGTCTGCGGGTTGATCGAGAAGCTGGTGACCTTGCCGACCGTGTCGGTCTGGCCAGGGCCATTTTCGTTGACCGCATAAAGATGTCGCTGATCGGCCGACAGGGTCAGCCACGAAGGATTGCTGACCACCACCAACTGCTCGGGTTTGGCGCTGATTTCACCGCGAGTGCTGTCGAAACGATAACGGTAGATGCCTTTGCTGGCGCCTTGGGTGTAAGTCCCGACCAGCAGTTCATAACTTTGTGCAGACGCGTTGGTTGCCATTATCAGCATGCTCGAAGCGACCA
>CAJCIO010000116.1 GCA_903970465.1 Gammaproteobacteria bacterium | reverse complement strand
CCGTGGCGGGCGGATTTTCAGTGCGCCGAGCGATGCCTATACGCAACGCCTGGTGGCCGCCGTACCCGCCGCCGACAAGCGCCTGCTGAATGAAACATTGGCGAGCGCTGCGCCGCTGCTACAGGTCAACGACGTCAATGTGCGCTATGGCCGCCCAGGGCTGCTGGACAGCTTGCTGCGCCGTGACAGCAAACCGTCGATGGGCGCCCGCAACATGACTTTGGGCATGGCCCGTGGCGAGATTCTGGGCATCATCGGCGAGTCAGGCTCTGGCAAGTCGACCTTGGCCAAGGCCCTCACCGGGCTCACGCCCTTCACCGGCACGGTACAGTTCGACGGCCGCGACATCCATGGCCCGGCGCAAATGAACCGCGACTACCGGCGCAAAGTGCAGATCATTTTCCAGCACCCGGACGCCTCGCTGAACCCGCGCCAGACCATCGGCCAGATTCTCTCCCGGCCGCTGCGCCTGTACGGCCTGCCTGCTGGTGAAACCGAAGCGCAGGCCATCGCGCGGCTACTGCGCGAGGTGCGCCTCCCCGAGGATTTCGCCGACCGCTATCCCCACGCCCTGTCCGGTGGCCAGAAGCAACGCGTGGCGATCGCCCGCGCATTCGCCGCCCGGCCAGAACTGGTGATCTGCGATGAGATCACCGCGGCCCTGGACGTCTCGGTGCAGGCCACGGTGATCGAACTGTTGCTCGAACTGCGCCGTCAACACGGCACCGCGTACCTGTTCATCACCCACGATTTGAACCTGATCCGGCAGATCGCCCACCGTATCGCCGTGATGTACCGCGGCGACCTGCTGGAGATCCTCCCGGCCGTGGACATGGCCGCCCACGCACGCCACCCCTATACCCACGCACTGCTCGAAGCCGTGCCACAGCCTTTGACCGAACTGGAGCAACTTGATGACGCCTGATGCGCTGATCCACAGCATCGATGAGGCCTACTGCCTGGACTTTCTTGCGCGCATGGTGCAGCACAAGAGCTACAGCGCCACCCCCGAGGAGCGCCAGCTGGCCGAGTACATGGCCGGGCAGATGCATGCGCTGGGCCTGCACACCGAACTGATGCCGGTGCCGGGCGAACGCCTGAACGCCATCGGCACCCTCAAGGGCCAGGGCGGTGGCCACAGCCTGCTGTTCAACGGCCACCTGGACACCAACCCGGTGACCGAGGGCTGGACTGTCGACCCCTGGGCCGGCAAGGTCGACGAGGAGTTCATCTACGGCATCGGCGTGTCGAACATGAAGGCTGGCGACGCCGCCTACTTCTGCGCGCTGAAGACCCTGATCGACGCGGGCATCAAGCTCAAGGGCGACGTGATCCTCACCTACGTGGTCGGTGAACTGCAGGGCGGCATCGGCACCATCGCTGCCATCGAGCAGGGCGTGAAAGCCGATTACTTCATCAACTCCGAACCCACCGACCTGCAGGCCGTGACCCTGCACGTGGGCTCGCTGATGTTCGTGATCGAGCTGACTGGCGACACCCGCCACCTGTCCAAGCGCGATGAAGCGGTGGACGTGATCAGTGCCGCCGTGGTGCTGATCCCGCAGATCAACGCGATCACCTTCAGCGGTGCCCGTTCGCCCGAACATGCCAAGGTCAACCGCGGCCATATCGGCGTGGTGCGTGGCGCCCTCGGCCGCGACCTCGAAGAGTGGCGCCCCCCACAGGTCGCCGATTTTTTACGCCTGCGCGGCTCGGCCCGCTATACCCCGGGGCAGACCGTGGAGTCGGTGCTGGCCGACCTGCAAGGCCTGCTCGACCGGCTGTGCAGACAATTCCCCGGCCTGCAGGCCAGGCTGATCAACGACAGCGACAACCAGCCGCTGATGCCGCCGTTCGAAGTGCCCCTCGACTCGCCGATCGTCAAGGCCGTGAACGCGGCCTACCTGCAGGTACGCGGCGAGCCACAGCCCACCGGGATCATCACCCCACCGGCGTTTTTCGGCACCGACGCTGCGCACTTCCATCAGCGCCTGGGCATGCAGGGCGTGGTCTGCGGCCCGGGTGGCAAGTTCAACACCATGCCCGATGAACGCGTCCATAAACGCGATTACCTGGACATGGTGCGCGTTTACATCCTCGCCATCCTGAGCATCTGCGAAGTGGCCGAGGCATCCTGATTTCAACGCTGCACGGCAAGGACGCCGCATAACAAAAACTGTGCTTCACGACTTCGCATCTGCTGATTATTTTTCGATAAGGGTTCTCACCATGCGGTCAGCTTTCATGCTTGGCAGTGCAACGCTGTGCGCGGCTATTTCCGGCGCAGCCTTCGCAGACGACGTCCTCGACAATCCGTTTTTCAAGGACAGCACCACCCAGATCATGGCCCGTAACTTCTACCTCAACCGTGATTTCCACAACACCAGTTCCACCGGCCAGAACTACCGCGGCGAATGGGCCCAGGGCTTTATCGGCACCTTCACTTCGGGCTTTACGCCGGGCACCATCGGCATTGGCGTCGACGCCATCGGCCTGTACGGCATGAAGCTCGACAGCAGTTCGGACCGCATAGGCAGCGGCCTGCTGCCCAGCAGCGGCAATCACACGCCGGGCACCGACAAGGCCGCCGATGATTACTCGCGCGGCGCGGCGGCGGTCAAGCTGAAGCTGTCCAAGACCGTGCTCAGGTACGGCCAGATGACCCTCAACCTGCCGGTCTACTCTACCGGCGACAGCCGCCTGCTGCCGGAGACCACCGAAGGGTTTTACCTGAGCAGCAAGGAGATCGACAACCTGCGGATCGATGTCGCGCATTTGACCTCGCTGAGTACCTACGCCCAGAGCGCCCATAACGCCGGCGGCATGACGGAAGCGGACGTGCTCGGCGCCACCTACAACATCACCCCGGCTCTGACCGGCGCCTTGTACGCCTCGGACGTCAAGGACCTGTGGAAGAAGAAATACGCCGGCTTGAGCTGGGTAAAGCCGATCGATTCGAAGCAGGCGTTTTCCACCGATTTTCGCTTCTATAACCAGAAGAGCACCGGTGCCGAACAAGGTGGTGACATCGACAGCAACTCGTTCAGCCTCAAGGGCGCCTACGCCTACGGACCACACAAGCTTACCCTGGCCTATCAAGCCATCACCGGCAAGGGCGGCTACGTGTTCTACACCGACGGTGGCAACACCGATTACATGGCCAACTACGTGCAGTACGCCGAATTCACTCGCGATGATGAACGTTCGTGGCAGGCGCGCTATGACTTCAACTTCGCCTCCTTCGGCCTGCCGGGCCTGGACGTGTTCGCCCGCTACCTGCGCGGCGACAACATCAGCCTGGCCAACGGCAGCACGGGCCAGACCGAGTGGGAGCGCGACCTGGAAGCCTCTTACGTGATTCAGAGCGGGCCGCTGAAGAACCTGTCGTTCCGTGTACGCCAGGCCACCTACCGCAACTCGTTCAGCGGCGACCTGGACGACGTGCGCTTCATCACCCAGTACCCGATCAACCTGTAAAAGCGCTCAGAGCCCGGCGGATCTCGTCGCCGGGCTCTTGCGCGTCGAGCGCTCCCGAGTGCATGAACTCGCGCAATCAAACGGAACTCACGGTGTGCTCTGCGGCCAACTCTTAACAAGGCGATCTACCGATGGCCCATACAGGAGGTGGCTCAGATGCCCGATTCAAACGGCAAAATTCGTTACGCAGTCGTCGCAGGCGGCTTTATCTCTCAAGATGCATTCATGCCTGGCGTAGGGCAGACACAGAACTCGGTCATGACGGCGTTGGTGACGGGCGATCCGGTCAAGGCCGATAAACTGGCCAGCCAATACGGGCTCAAAAGCTACAGCTACGAACAATATCCAACCTTGCTCGCCTCTGGAGAGATCGACGCGGTCTACGTCGCGACGCCTAACTTCGATCACCGCGAGTTCGTGCTGGCGGCGCTGGAGGCAGGCATCCATGTACTGCTGGAAAAACCCATGGCCAGCAGCGAGGAGGATTGTCTGGCGATGCTGCGCGCCTCTGAAAACAGCGCGGCGAAGTTAATGATTGCCTACCGCTTGCACTGCGAACCCGGCACGGTGGAAATGATCGAGCGCGTGCAAGCTGGGGATTTCGGCGATCCCCGACTATTCACGTCCACGTTTACTCAGCAAGTCCCCGCGACCAATCATCGAATGAAGCATGGCTTCGCTGCGGGTCCGGTGCTGGACATGGCACCCTACCCATTGAACATGCTGCGCCAGCTGTTCGCTGACGAGCCCATCGAGGTCAGCGCCATGGGCATTAACTCTCCCGGCTGCCCGCTCGATTCGCCGGATACGGTGACTGTCTCTCTACATTTTCCAGAGGAGCGCCTTGCCCAGTTCACGGTCAGCTACAGCCTGCCGAGCAGCGGAAAGTTTCAATTGATCGGCACCAAAGGCGAGATAGAGGCGGCGCCCTGCTTCGGCTATGGCGAAGGCGTGGGCATTACCTACCGCGCGACCATAGACGGCGAAACCAAGGAGCATGCTCATCCTGTGGTCGACCAGTTTGCCGGCGAGACCGCGTATTTTTCCGACTGCATCTTGAATGATCTGACACCCGAAGCGGGTGCTGAAGAAGGATGGCGAGACGTGCGAATCCTGGCGGCTGTAGAGCGCGCTTTGACGACCGGAGAAACTCAAACCTTGGAGCCTCTCCCACGTAAACGCCTGCCAGGCAAGGATCAGGTCCGGCAGTTGCCCTTCGCCAAGGGCCCGGCGTTGATCAATGCTCAGAAGCCTAACTGATTCCGGCAGAAGGGTTCCCGCGACCTGAAAAACGGTCGCGGGACATTACTCAGGCATCTTTGCCCTGCATGAAGCCAGAGCCCAGATCAGCGCCGGTGATTGGATTGCTCATCGGATCCGACATCGTCCGAGTCTTGAGCGCCTCCAATACGTCCACATCAGCGGCTGGCAGTGTCACGCTGGCCAGACCGTCACCCCCATCGACGGCAGGTGTTGGACTTTCGACATATTCCCAAGCATCCCCTTCATTCCATGGACCACGAACGTTGGGTTCGCCGGACATGTTGAAGTACTTGTTGGTGAACTCAGGCATGCCGGGCAGCTTGCCCTGTGGGAAGTTCGGCTGGATGGCATGCAGCGCCTTCTCGAAAGACAGCTGGTGAGCAATCTCGCGAGTCATCAGAAAGCCCAGCGCCTCTTTCACACCAGGATCGTCCACAACGTTCATGAGGCGTTCGTAGACAATCTTGGCGCGTGCCTCGGCGGCGATATTCGAGCGGAAATCAGCGGTAGGCTCGCCGATGGTATCGATATAGGCCGACGTCCACGGTACCCCTGCCGAGTTGACCAACGGCGCACCCGCGCCGTAGAGCAGGCTGGTGATGTGCGAATCGTTACCCGCGCCGTTGATGGCCCGGTACAGCTCACCTTCCTCCTCGACGGCTTCAGCAAGCTGACCCTTCGCGCCCTTGTTCAACATGACGATGATCGAGCCGACAATCTCCAGATGGCTGAGCTCTTCGGTGGCGATATCCATCAGCAGATCCTTACGGCCAGGATCATCCTCGGCCAGTGCCTGGGTGAAGTACCGCCCCGCAGCGGCGAGTTCGCCTTGAGCGCCCCCGAACTGTTCGAGGAGCAGGTTGGCCAGGCCAGGATTGGGTGCAGCTACACGAACGGTGTATTGCAGACGCTTGTTGTGCAAGAACATGGTTATTTCCTCAGGCTTACTCTTCTCATGGGCACCACTTCGCTCGATAAAGCGTGAGGAAATACAGCAGTGCGGTCATGGAATAGGAGCTATAGCTCTAATCAGACGGTCCATAAGAATTTGCCCATCCGGACGGGAGGTACGAGGCGAATCGTTCAATGAAAAATGCTATGGGTTTGATAATAACTATCTATACATCATCCGCGGACTGGGGCCGGGGCAGTGCAGCAAGAGTGATCAGCGGCGTTTGAGCAAGTATGTGTCCATGATCCAGCCATTGGCTTGCCGCGCTGCATCGCGAACACGCTCTATCTCGCCGGCGACCTCTTCGAGCTTGCCGCTGATGAGGATTTCATCAGGTGTACCCAGATAGGCGCCCCAGTAGATATCGATGTTCTGATCGACGACCGTCTTGTAACTGTTCTCGGCATCAAGCATGACCACCACGCTGTCGACATTGTCGGGCAAGCCTTCGGCCAAGCGCCGACCGGTGGTGATCTCGACGGAGCGCCCGATGTTGTTGAGCGTCACCTTGTGCTGCGCCGTCAGTGCTTGCACGCTGGTGATACCGGGTATCACCTGGTAATCGAGCGCATGTCGGCCGGTCTGGATAATGGCATCGAGAATTCGAATGGTGCTGTCATAGAGCGACGGATCACCCCAGACGAGAAATGCACCGCACTGCCCCTCTTCCAACTCTTCGATGATCAAGCGCTCGAAAATCATTTGCTTGTCAGTGTTCAAGTGATCGACGGCTTTCAGGTAATCGCCTTCGTTGCGGTCGCGTTCCGGGGTCGGCGCCTCGATGACTCGATAATTGTGGTGTTGGATGTAGCGTTCGCAGATCTCCTTGCGCAGGTGATTGAGCTTTTCCTTGGTCTGGCCCTTGTCCATGAAGAAGAACACATCAGCCTGATTCAGGGCCTTGATTGCCTGGACTGTGAGGTAGTCCGGGTTTCCCGCACCGATGCCGATGATCAGGATGGTTTTCATGGTGGGCCTCTGGGGTGTGGATGGCTCGGATCAGATGGTCAGGCGTATTTCAGCACATTTGAAGAGGCGTCCGGCGACTCCCTGAAAGACCAACTCGCTAAGAAGCCGGTAACAAAATATTAAAACATCATGAAACGACAGCAAAGGTTCAGGTACGCCTATCACCCCCCCTGATATCTTGAGTTTTTTCCCGAACAAGCCAAACGCATGAATAACTTAACAAGGCAATTATCCAAACAACCTTGTTGGAGCACCTTTCTCCTGACTCTGCTGCCGCTCCTGGCACTGCAGTACAAACCTGCCATCCTTAATTACACCACGCGATTTGTCGATTTCACAGAGTACATGCTCGCGCATGGCATTACGTTGTTCCCTGTTGCCGACAATCTGCAGCCTTACCCCGACTATACAATCGCCAATACCTTCCTTGAGTATCTGGCTTCGCTGCCATTCGGTCGCGTGTCCATTCTGTCGATGGGTCTCCCTATCTGCATGGCCGCGTCGCTGATGCTGGTATTCGTCTACAAACTCGGCGCGCTGCACGATCGTAAGTGGGGGGTATACGCCGTGTTCTTTTCACTGTTTAGCTGGGCGTTTCTGGATGGAGTGACGTACCAATCGCTAGATGTCTATCCCGCATTGTTTACAATCATCGCCTTTTATCTGGTTTATTCCGATAATCTCAAGCTGCGACAGCCTCGATTAGCCTTGATACTGCTTTCGATGGCGCTCGGCTTCGCCTTTCGCGGGCCCATTGGGCTGATTGTGCCGACTGTGGTATTGGCGTCTTACTACAGCTTGAGCCGTCAATGGCGAATGCTGTGCTACTTTTTGGTGTTGGCCGGCTTGTTGCTGTTCGCCCTCCTCGCGCTGCTGATGGGGGCCGCTTTCCTGCAAGGGGGCAAGGCGTTCATGATGGACGTGGCGATTATGCAAGGGCTCGGGCGGGTCACCAATGAGCACGGAGCACGCTACTACTTCTACTTCACCCTAGGCTTGGCGACCTATGGCATCACAGCATTCTTTGCATTGAATGTAATATTCAAAAAGTACAGCGCCTTCCTCCACTCCCCGCGCGAATCAGACACAGCACTGTTGTTTTACTTGGCAACATGGCTCGTGGCGGTGCTTGTACTGCTGACAATCCCAAACTCAAAAAAACTGCGTTACATCATGTCGATCACGCCGGCGATTGCCTTGTTGGCGGGCTATATTTTTGTCGATAAGGACGGGATCTTTGCGCGCACGCGGGAGCAATTTTTGCGCCTTTGCTTAAACCTTCCAATGATCGGGATAGGAATGGTCGTGGTTGTGTTCATCTACAATTTTTTTGCAAAAGTGCCGCTGCAGCCCAATTATCCTGGGGCTTTGGCGAGCTGTATTGCACTGACGCTGGCCGGCTATCTGATCAAACGTCGCTTCGCAGAGCATCCGCGTCAAGAATTACTCGTGATCGTGTGCGGGCTTGTGGCGCTTTTCTCGGTGGATGCGTTTCTGTTCAACTCCATCGGCTACTACTTGGAGTTAGCCGTGGAGCCGACGCCGAAATTTTTGCCGTATTGGTTTTGGTAAGGCAGTGGCGTTCCTGCGGTGGGCTGGATGGCTGGCTAGGCTCGATGTGCAGCTTGATAGCCTGCCCTGCAGCGCATTCTACGCGCCTGATCAAGCTGTACAAAGCCTCCGATCTCACCCAGTAAACTCTGGCTAAAAGCATGGCCAATCGTTATGGATATTCCTTTTGCACGGTCCGGTTACTCGATCCTCAGCCTATTTTTTAGCAATGAACTCACGTGCCTTAACCATACTGCGCCACCGCCCCACTCTGCAGGGTAAAAATAGCAACAACCAAGCCCGTTAAAAACTATATTTTTTAACTGCTCCTCATCCAATTTGGCGTTTAACAACACATCCAGCTCCGCCAGAGCACGCTCTTTATCAATACAATCAGCATGACTAGAGAAAGCTAAAATCGCTTAATCTGCACTACCGAAATCCAAATCAAAATCCTGACTCAAGTATGCACAGAACATATTTTTAATTACTGGGAATTTGCTATTCATAATATCAACGCCAGCGTCAATGGCACCTCCCGAGCCTTTTTTCATCAACTAAAACCTAACTAGAAAAAACCCCATAAAAACACCACTATTACTCATACCTTCAGTGATTAGCCTGCTCGCTTCGATCGACTTCGCAGTGAAATCCACCTCATTCAATGATGCAGAAAAATCGACAATACAATCCATGTTTGGGACTCTCTTATCCTCCTTAATTTTAAACCCACTATACCGAGAATTGCAATATCATTAATTTTGCAGAAGTCGATTAGCCTAATCCCATCATAGGCATCAAACAACGGAGTACCACTCCACATCAATGTAGGAGTAAAGGGCAAATCTTCTACCGCCACTTCAACAGCAATTAATCCCATGGTACCACCCACGTCGAATCATTTTTATTGGAGACTTGAACAATCGCTCCCTCACGATCGCTCCTCACCACATAAGACCGAATTTTGAATCTGTAAAGCTTGCATCGTTAGCCGTAGGTGTAATGTCTTTTGCACCTTATTGCATTCGAAGCAATACCTTGAGCCGTGTTAATTTAAGTCCGACCATTGTAAAAAATGGTTTCCTATTGATGAAATCAAGAAGCTTGAAAAGCTATCCCAAGTTTTAGTTATCGAACTCCGACCTTCAAAAAACTGAAATACTGGCGGATCGTCAGAGACCGGTAGAAAATAATTAATTTCATATCCTTGATGCATGCAGAATAAGTTAGCATCCGTAGGCAGCAAATCAGAGAGACCTAACTCATCAAGCAACTCATCCGCCTCAAACTTTAGGCTAAGTAATCTCGGATAAAATATATCAACACCACAAAAAATCTTACCAGCTGAACGCCCCGCAATCGTCAAAAATTCACGATATACCAAAGGAATTTTACAACCAAAATGTTGCTCGATTGATGCAATATCCACTTCGAAGCAACCAACAAGAGTAGAATCTAAAATTACTCCCCGCAGCACTAACTCATGAAAAATATCCCGAACGTTTTTCATCCTGGCCTTCCTGTTTCTACGTTAACAATCACACCGGGAAACCTTTGTTGAAACTGACTTATAACCCCGCTGCATGAAACGCAAACTGGGAGCTCTGAGTAAATATTCACGGCCCCTTGTGACGAGGGGGTTAGCTTACCTGCCAAACTCGACAATATTTTATACTCTGAGTCCATTGTCCTTGGATGTTACCAGTTTGTATTGTGTCGAAGACCTGTTTTTCAGGGACATCGACCGTTCCAGGGCGCTTCGCTAGTCCGCTTGCCCCTACAAGCTCAGCGCTTTGTCCATCAATTGAATACTCAGCAACAGCAATATTCCTACCGCTACCAATATTTAGCTCCGAGCGAACTTGCACCGCCCGTTCAGATAATCTTGCTAATTCATTGGCGGCGGCAGCCTCTTTTGCACCAAGGGACGCACCCTTTGCCTTTTACTCTAGACAGATGTGGTGACAGGCTCCAATGAAACCGCCATTTCTAATGGAACTTCCAAGTAGTTTATGCCGCCGTCCGGTGCAGGCTGTTTTTTTAATTCATCTAGAGCAAAAACAATCTGCACTCGGCATCCAACTCGGAAGAGTGAAATATCCGTCTTATCGTTGACATAAATACCTTCAGCACGAACTGAGCCATCATCCAAAAGTAAATCGATACCATTGTTTTCGTTGCCGCCGTCCTGGCCTGCGACATAAGCACGGTGAACGATACCAGAAACAAACAATAACGGCATTTTTCGCTGCTGGATATTTACCCACCACTCTGGCGACCCATAAAGCCCATATGTGCCTTTAAGTCCTAGTGCGGGTTTAGATTGATTGACTGTAAGCGCTTGTGCCGCTGCAACCCGCTCCGGGTCAGCCTTTAGCTTTTCGGAGTGCTTATATACCAACTTCATCGGCCCGCTCGCCTTTTCTAAGCACAACAACATCAATGACCTCCTTTAGGGACCAACGCAAAGTCCACGATGTTTTGATTGAGGATATCGATAGCCTTGCCTTGCCCAAGCTGCGTCGTCATCTGTCCGCCCTCAACTTTGAAGCGCGCATTTGTTTGCATCCAACTTCCTGTCTGAGTTGACATATTGGGAAACTGAATAGCTGCCGGTTTATTTGCTGCAATTCCAATTTCTTGAAGAGCATCGGATGTTCCCGGCGCTACCGTGATTTTTACCGTCACACCGTCATATTTTGACGAATATAGCACAGAGGGAGAAATTGAAGTTTCAGTAGTAGGCGGTAACTCACCAGATTCTGTAAACTGCAAATACTGTTCTTTAGACATTGTGCGATACATGATTTCATTCCCGTACGCATCGTGCTCCAGAACAGGGCTGAGCGGGTTTTTCGATCTGGAAACAGGGACTCCAATTTCTGCAGCTGCATTATTTGCACCCGCCTCCAAAACATTCCGCTCAACCAGCGTACCAGCTTCCGAATCAGTCAGAGCACTAGTTGCATTTGGGGTTTTTGTAACAACCCCTTTTGCACCAGCTACTGTCGATGCACCCGCCTCCGCCTCAGCCGACGCGAACCCGATCGGTCCCCCTATCAGCACGCCTGGCACAATCTGCGCCAAAACTCCCTGACGCCAAGTGTAGTCAACTATATTGTAATCGTGCTCGTTCTGATCTTGGAAGTGATCAACGATCGCAGACTCTTCGGGCGTCAATGCAGGTGACGTAACCCATCGGTCAAGGGCGTAGGTACCCGTATTAGCATCTTCAGCTATCGCACCGCAGTTATCCCCACAGTGCTGCAGCGCTACCCCCGTATCCTGGTCGCTGATAGCCTGGTATTTGCTCTGAACTGTCCCGCGGCAAGACGCTGGATCGGGA
>CAJCIO010000115.1 GCA_903970465.1 Gammaproteobacteria bacterium | reverse complement strand
CACCCTAACTAGCAGATATAACCTTATAACCTTTGCGTCTAGGCCGCCTTTTTCATAGAACCGGCCCCCATGTTAAAGTGCGCGGCTCGAACACGGCCCGTGGGCCGTCCATAAAGAATGTATCCCGTGAGTAACCATGGTCGACAAACTGACGCACCTGAAACAGTTGGAGGCGGAAAGTATCCACATCATTCGTGAGGTGGCCGCCGAATTCGATAACCCGGTGATGCTGTATTCGATCGGCAAGGACTCCGCCGTCATGCTGCATCTGGCGCGCAAGGCATTCTTCCCGGGCAAGCTGCCGTTCCCGGTGATGCACGTCGACACCCGGTGGAAATTCCAGGAGATGTACAGCTTCCGCGATCGCATGGTCGAAGAAATGGGCCTGGACCTGTTGGTGCACATCAATCCTGATGGCGTTGCCCAGGACATCAACCCGTTTACCCACGGCAGCTCCAAGCACACCGACATCATGAAGACCCAGGGCCTCAAGCAGGCGCTGGACAAGTACGGCTTCGACGCCGCCTTCGGTGGTGCGCGCCGCGACGAAGAAAAGTCTCGCGCCAAAGAACGCGTGTACTCGTTCCGCGACAGCAAGCACCGCTGGGACCCGAAAAACCAGCGCCCCGAGCTGTGGAACGTCTACAACGGCAAGGTCAACAAGGGCGAGTCCATTCGTGTGTTCCCTTTGTCGAACTGGACCGAGCTCGATATCTGGCAGTACATCTACCTCGAAGGCATCCCGATCGTGCCGCTGTATTTTGCCGCCGAGCGTGAAGTCATCGAGAAGAACGGCACTCTGATCATGATCGACGATGATCGCATCCTCGAGCACCTCAGCGAGGAAGAAAAGTCCCGTATCGTCAAAAAGAAAGTGCGTTTCCGTACGCTTGGCTGCTACCCGTTGACGGGCGCAGTGGAGTCCGAAGCCGAAACCCTCACGGACATCATTCAGGAAATGCTCCTGACGCGAACTTCCGAGCGCCAGGGCCGGGTCATCGACCACGATGGCGCAGGCTCCATGGAAGACAAAAAACGTCAAGGTTACTTTTAGCGGCAAGTTATGAGCTGCAAGCTACAAGTCAGAGGCGGCAAGCTGTGTGCTTGAGTTGTTGACTTGGGGCTTGAAATGGATTTCGAGAAGCTGGTGGTGTAGCAGCGAGCCAAGTGGCTCACTGTTGTGGTTTACAAGAAATGGCTTCATGCAGGGATTTGACTTTTCGCAGTCAGATTACCCGCTCTGCGTTGTCGGTCCCGAGCAATATCGCAGAGGGAATGGAGCGTTTCTCGATCAAGGAAAAATGTCAGTTTCTGTGGATCGCAAAGGCCTCATGC
Source organism: Gammaproteobacteria bacterium (assembly GCA_903970465.1). Taxonomy (GTDB): domain Bacteria; phylum Pseudomonadota; class Gammaproteobacteria; order Pseudomonadales; family Pseudomonadaceae; genus Aquipseudomonas. Next base: position 36,118 of record CAJCIO010000115.1, on the reverse strand, counting down.
GGGGGAGTTGCGCACACAGATCATGATTGGCAGAGAGATCGGCTACATCAGCGATTCGTTTGCAGCGAACTGGATACCGGAGTCCCGCGAGCTATCCAATATGCTATGCGGGTTGATCAAAAAAATTTCCAACTAGCTGTAGGCCGACAAGCTTGCCGCTTGAAGCCTACAACTTGGAGCTCGAATGCAATGAGTCACCAATCAGATTTGATCAGCGAGGACATCCTCGCCTACCTGGCCCAGCACGAGCGCAAGGAACTGTTGCGTTTCCTGACCTGCGGCAACGTCGATGACGGCAAGAGCACCCTGATCGGGCGCCTGCTGCACGACTCCAAGATGATCTACGAAGACCACCTGGAAGCCATCACCCGTGATTCGAAAAAATCCGGCACCACTGGCGATGACATCGACCTGGCGTTGCTGGTCGACGGCCTGCAGGCCGAGCGCGAGCAGGGCATCACCATCGATGTCGCCTACCGCTATTTCTCCACGGCCAAGCGCAAGTTCATCATTGCCGACACCCCGGGCCACGAGCAGTACACCCGCAACATGGCCACCGGTGCGTCTACCTGTGACCTGGCGATCATTCTGGTCGACGCCCGTTACGGCGTACAGACCCAGACCCGCCGACACAGCTACATCGCTTCCCTGCTGGGCATCAAGCACATCGTGGTCGCCATCAACAAGATGGACCTCAAGGGCTTCGATGAGGGCGTGTTCGAGTCGATCAAGGCCGACTACCTGAAGTTTGCCGAGGCCATCAACCTCAATCCGACCACCTTGGCCTTCGTGCCGATGTCGGCGCTCAAGGGCGACAATGTGGTGAATCACAGCGAGCAGTCGCCGTGGTACACCGGCCAGACGCTGATGGAAATCCTCGAGACCGTTGACGTTTCGACCGATCGCAACATGACCGATCTGCGCTTCCCGGTGCAGTACGTCAACCGCCCGAACCTGAACTTCCGCGGTTTCGCCGGCACCTTGGCCAGCGGCATCGTGCACAAGGGCGACGAAGTCGTGGTGCTGCCATCGGGCAAGAGCAGCCGCGTCAAATCTATCGTCACCTACGAAGGTGAGCTGGAGCACGCCGGCCCAGGCCAGGCCGTGACCCTGACCATGGAAGACGAGATCGACATCTCCCGTGGCGATCTGCTGGTGCACGCCGATAACGTGCCGCCGGTGACCGACCAGTTTGACGCCATGCTGGTGTGGATGGCCGAAGAGCCGATGCTGCCGGGCAAGAAATACGACATCAAGCGCGCGACCAGCTATGTGCCTGGCTCGATCGCCAGCATCGTGCACCGTGTCGACGTCAACACTCTGGAAGAGGGCGCCGCGAGCTCTCTCAACCTCAACGAGATCGGCAAGGTCAAGGTCTCGCTGGACACCGCCATCGCGTTGGACGGCTATGAAAGCAACCGCACCACGGGCGCCTTCATTGTCGTCGATCGCCTGACCAACGGCACTGTCGGCGCAGGCATGATCATTGCGCCACCGGTGATCGGCCAAGGTGGTCAGCACAGCAAGGCGGCCCACGTGGCCACCGAGGAACGCGCCCAACGTTTCGGTCAGAAGCCAGCCACCGTGCTGTTCACCGGCTTGTCGGGTGCAGGCAAGAGCACCCTGGCCTATGCCGTTGAACGCAAGCTGTTCGATATGGGCCGTGCCGTGTTTGTGCTCGATGGCCAGAACCTGCGTCACGACCTCAACAAGGGCTTGCCGCAGGACCGCGTCGGCCGCACCGAGAACTGGCGTCGTGCCGCCCATGTGGCGCGGCAGTTCAATGAGGCTGGCCTGCTGACGCTGGCGGCCTTCGTGGCGCCCTCGGCCGAAGGTCGCGAACAGGCGAAAACCCTGATCGGTACCGAACGCTTGATCACGGTCTACGTGCAGGCATCGCCGCTGGTGTGCCGTCAGCGTGATCCTCAGGGTCTGTATGCGGCCGATGGCGACAACATTCCAGGAGAATCCTTCCCGTACGATGTGCCGCTGAATGCCGATCTGGTGATCGATACGCAGAGTGCGTCGGTCGAGGACGGGGTCAAGCAGGTGCTGGAGTTGTTGCGTTCGCGTGGGGCTATCTGACCTAGCCCGTCACACAAAACCCCGCCGCTGCGGGGTTTTGTCGTTTAAGGAGCTGCGTTGGTCCCCGTGGGAGCGGGCTCTGCCCGCGAATAGGCCGTCGGTATCACTTGCCTCATGCGGCTGACCCGAAACAGTCCGTCGTTCTATCCTGCACCGAATCTACCAACGCCCCCGCCATCTCAGTCAAAAGTATCGATGCCCATGTCAGCTCCCTGGAGTTGATGAGATCGCCATCAGTCATTTCAAAACTTATCGCCGTCGCGCAGCGCAGGAGTGAAGACGCCTGCTCAAGTGCGTCGGCCGCTCAAGCCCAGGATTGACGCTGAACAATCTGGGTTCGTCCGCGCAGGACAAGTGGAAGGGGAGGTGGCGGGTCTTGTTGGTTTTCATGGTGTAGTCCTCGCAAGTGAGTGTGACCTGAATTGAACTGTATCTGACTTTCAGATATCTGAAAAGTGGATATAGCGTACTCGGCTTCACATATACCGGCGCAGACCATGACCAAAGCTATCTACTCCCGGGAATACGCCGTCTACGTGGCGCTGCTCAAGACGTGCCGCATCGAGGCTGGGTTGACCCAAGCACAATGCACCGAGGCGCTAGGTCGTCCGCAATCGTTCATGAGCGACGTCGAGCGAGGTTCGCGGCGGCTGGATCTGGCTCAGCTCAGAGAGCTGCTGTCGGTGCTGGGCACGGATCTGATTCGATTCGTGGCGCGCTATGAAGCAGCGCTGGCTGGACTGAGCCAGGGTGATATCCACCAGCCATAAAAAAACGGAGCCCTCAGGCTCCGTTTTTTTGAGTAAAGCGTTACTTGCGCTTCAACCCATACTGCTCATCCAGCATTCCCGGCGAGTTCGGTGCTTTGGGCGCGTAGTCCAGCGGTGGCTCGGCGCCTTGCGGCGGGGTCAGGCGCTCGCGAGGGCCAATTGGCGCTTCGGAGTGCAGCGAGGCCAGCAGGCGCTGGCGGGTCAGTTCGTCGAGGGCCAGGCTGTTGGCGCCCTCGGCGAGGTGATCTTGAACCTCCTGGTAGCTCTGGGTGAGCTTCTTGACCAGGATGGCGGTGCTGTTGAAGTGGGTGACCACCTCGTGCTGGTAGTTATCGAAACGTTCCTGAATTTCGTCCAGCTGACGCTGCGTGCTACTAGGCGCGGCGTTGGGCGCGAGGCGGGCGATCAGGAAACCGGCGACCACGCCGACCACCAAGGCCAGGGTAGGCAACAACCAAACTAAGAGCGAGTGTTCCACGAGTCCTTCCTCTATAAACGGCTTTGCTTTACGTTAACGGCTCGGACCTGCACTGTACACTGCATTGCGATGGCAAATATGTCAGACAGGATCTTTCAGCTAGACGAGTCGACCTATTGAGAGGTCACGGAGTTCATCCTTGCTCACCCGCGAAACCCCTTTGATGCTTGATGGTCCGCTGGGCCAACTGGAAGCGCTCTACCTCGATACCCCCGATGCCACCGGCGTAGCGTTGATCTGCCATCCGAACCCGGTGCAGGGCGGCAACATGCTCAACAAGGTCGTGTCGACGCTGCAGCGCACTGCGCGGGATGCGGGTCTTGTGACGTTGCGTTTCAATTATCGCGGCACCGGTGCCAGCGCCGGCAGCCACGACATGGGCAGCGGCGAAGTCGATGACGCCCTTGCGGCGGCCACCTGGCTGCAGGCCCAGCACCCTGAGCTGCCGCTGACGCTGTTCGGCTTCTCCTTTGGTGGCTTTGTGGCCGCCAGCCTCGGCGGGCGTCTGGAGGCACGGGGAAGCACCCTGAAACACTTGTTCATGGTGGCCCCCGCAGTGATGCGCCTCACCTGCGAACATTCGCTGCCACAGAAATGCCCGATCAGCGTGATTCAGCCAGAAAGCGACGAAGTGGTCGAACCGCAATTGGTGTATGACTGGTCCGATGCGCTGGAGCGTCCCCATGAGCTGCTGAAAGTGGCAGAATGCGGACACTTTTTTCATGGCAAGCTGACCGATCTCAAGGATCTGGTCGTACCACGCCTTTCGAACTGACTGCAGCCTGACTAAGCGACCCGACATGACCACCACTCGTATCCTCACCGGTATCACCACCACCGGGACCCCGCACCTGGGCAACTACGCCGGCGCCATCCGCCCGGCCATCGTTGCCAGCCGCCAGAGCAATGCCGATTCATTCTATTTTCTGGCCGACTACCATGCCCTGATCAAATGCGATGAGCCGCTGCGCATCCAGCGGTCTCGCCTGGAAATCGCCGCGACCTGGCTGGCGGCGGGGTTGGATGTGGATCGAGTGACGTTCTATCGGCAGTCCGACATTCCCGAGATCCCCGAGCTGACCTGGCTGCTGACGTGCGTCGCGGCCAAGGGCCTGCTCAACCGCGCGCACGCCTATAAAGCCTCGGTGGACAAGAACGTCGAGACCGGCGAAGACCCGGACGCCGGCATCACCATGGGCCTGTACAGCTACCCGATCCTGATGGCGGCGGACATCCTGATGTTCAACGCGCACAAGGTGCCCGTCGGTCGCGACCAGATCCAGCACGTCGAAATGGCCCGCGATATCGGCCAGCGCTTCAATCACTTGTTCGGCCAGGGCAAGGAGTTCTTCGTCATGCCCGAAGCACTGATCGAGGAGAGCGTCGCCACCTTGCCGGGCCTCGACGGCCGCAAGATGTCCAAGAGCTACGACAACACCATCCCGTTGTTCAGCAGCCCCAAGGACATGAAAGAGGCCATCTCGCGGATCGTCACCGATTCGCGCTTGCCGGGTGAGGCCAAGGACCCTGACAACTCGCACCTGTTCACCCTGTTCGAAGCCTTCTCCACGCCTGAGCAGACCGCCGAATTCCGTGCCGACCTGCTGCAGGGCCTGGGCTGGGGCGAGGCCAAGAGCCGTTTGTTCACCTTGCTCGACGCCGACCTCAGCGAGGCGCGGGACAAATACGCGACGCTGATCGAACGCCCCGCCGACCTTGAAGACATCCTTCAGGCCGGCGCCGCCAAAGCGCGCAAGGTCGCCACCCCGTTCCTCGGTCAATTGCGTGAAGCAGTGGGTCTGCGCTCGTTCCGCGAGCAGGTGCAAGTGGCTAGCGCTGGCAAGAAAAAGACCAGCAAGGCAGCGCGTTTCGTGAGCTTCCGTGAAGACGACGGCAGCTTCCGCTTCCGCCTGCTGGCCGCCGATGGCGAGCAACTGCTGCTGTCGCGCAGTTTTGCCGATGGCAAGGCCGCTGGGGCCGTCAGCAAGCAACTGCTACAAGGCGCCGAGCTGGATGTCCGCGCTGATGCAGATAACGGCTTCACCCTGTGGCTCGACGGTGCCTGCGTGGCCGACGGTCCGCAGTTTGCCGACAGCGCGGCGCGCGACCAGGCCGTAGAGGCTCTGCGTCAGGCGCTGAAGCCCCAAGCGGAGTGATGCGACAGCCCGTCGCACAGTCCATTGCCATTCATCAGGGGCGCCGCTACAGTGGCGACCCGTTTTTGTTGCCTTGCTGACGAATATGACGCCTCTAGAACGATATCAAGCCGACCTCAAGCGCCCCGACTTCTTCCACGATGCCTCCCAGGAAAACGCCGTGCGCCATCTGCAGCGTCTGTACGACGACCTGGTGGCCGCGCAGCACAGCAAGCCGGGCATGTTGAGCAAGCTGTTCGGCAAGAAAGAGCAGGTACCGGTCACCGGCCTGTATTTCTGGGGCGGGGTAGGCCGCGGCAAGACGTACCTGGTGGACACCTTTTTCGACGCGCTGCCGTTCGAGCAGAAAGTGCGCACGCACTTTCACCGCTTCATGAAGCGCGTGCACGAAGAAATGCGCACCCTCAAGGACCAGAAAAACCCACTCACGGTGATCGCCAAGCGTTTCTCCGATGAAGCGCGGGTGATCTGCTTCGACGAGTTCTTCGTCTCCGACATCACCGACGCCATGATCCTTGGCACCTTGATGGAAGAGTTGTTCAAGAACGGCGTGACCCTGGTGGCGACGTCCAACATCGTGCCCGACGGCTTGTACAAGGATGGCCTGCAGCGCGCGCGCTTCCTGCCGGCGATCGCGCTGATCAAGCAGTTCACCGAAGTGGTCAACGTCGACAGCGGCGTCGACTATCGTCTGCGCCACCTCGAGCAGGCCGAGCTGTTCCATTCCCCGCTCAACGAAGCGGCCGAAAAGAGCATGCGCGACAGCTTCAAGGCGCTGACCAACAACAGCACCAAGGTCAAGGAAAACGATCCGCTGATGATCGAGAATCGCGAGATCAAGGCACTGCGTACCTGTGAGGACGTGGCCTGGTTTCAATTTCGCGAACTCTGCGACGGCCCGCGCAGCCAGAACGACTACATCGAGCTGGGCAAGATCTTCAATACCGTGCTGCTCAGCGACGTGGAGCAGATGAGCGTGACCATCGATGACATCGCGCGCCGATTCATCAACATGGTCGACGAGTTCTACGACCGTAACGTCAAGCTGATCATTTCCGCCGAAGTGGAGCTCAAGGACCTGTATACCGGTGGGCGCCTGAACTTCGAGTTTCAACGCACCCTGAGCCGGTTGCTGGAGATGCAGTCCCACGAGTTCCTGACGCGCGCGCACAAGCCCTGATTTCGCAAGCGCCCGATGGCATGTCGAGCCCGGTGGCGGGGAGGGGCTTGCTCCCGTATCTGGAGCAACCCCCCTCGCCACAGAGTGAACCTCAGGATTCCTGCATGAACTGCTGCCGATACTGATTCGGCGACAGCTTGGTATGGTGGCGGAACAGCCGAGCGAAGAAGCTCGCATCGTCGTAGCCCACTTCGTAACTGATGGTCTTGATGCTGTCGCGCGTTGCCGACAGCAGCCCTTTGGCGGTTTCGATACGCAGCCGCTGCAGATAATGCAGCGGCTTGTCTCCAGTGGCGGCATGAAAGCGGCGCATGAAATTGCGAATGCTCATGCCGTGCTCCCGCGCCACATCCTCGAAGCGGAATTTCTCGGCGAAATGCACCTCGAGCCACTGCTGGATGCCGAGGATCGTCGGGTCGTGATGCATCTTCTGTCCGCCGAACCCGAGTCTGCCGGGTGAATAGTTTCGCTGCACCTCGAACAGAATTTCCCGCGACACCGCTTGCGCCACGGCGACGCTGCAGAAACGCTCGATCAAGTACACGTAAAGATCGCAGGACGACGTCGAGCCCGCCGCACAGTACAGCGAGTCGCTGTCGGTCAGGTGCTTGTCGCGGTTCAGCGTCACCTGCGGGTAGCGTTCGGCGAAGTCATCGAAAAACCGCCAGTAAGTGGTGGCTTCCTTGCCATTCAGCAGCCCGGCCTCGGCGAGCCAATACACGCCGCTGGCCTCGGCGCACAGGATAGCGCCCCGTGCATGCTGGGCGCGTAGCCAAGGCAGTATTTGCGGGTAGCGCGCCTGCAGGGTGGCGAAATCGCCGCCAAAGGCCGGCAGGATGATCACGTCGGCATCTTCCAGGCCGCCATCGACCGGCAGCACCACACCGCTGAAGGTGCAGGCAGAAAGGCCATCGGGGCTGACCAGGCGAGTTTCCAGGCACGGTACGCCAGGCGGCAATGGCAGGTCGGACGGCGACTCCGGCAAGCGCCCATGGCGCAAGTCGGCCAGATGAAACAGATCCTTGGCCTGCATCGCGGTGGTGGCGAAGACCTTGTCGATAACCAGGATGTGAATCCTGCGCGAGGGGGCAGGGGGCATTGTGGTCATGGGTATCTTGTTCTTGTTCGAATTTTTATAGGGGGCCGCTGAAGGGGGATAGCGGTCAGATCACGGCTGGATCGTCTTATTTTTCAGCGCGGCTGTCCAGCCATGCCAGAATTCAAGGCGAAACCTGAAGCCTTTTGAAAAAGCTGCTTGAAATTTCCCCGTCAATCTGGATAATTAGCCCGCTCTTTCTGCAGTGGAAGTGATGCGCCGCCGCCGAAGAATCTTGCCGTTGAACGGACGCGCTGACCCGAGCCCCCGATAGCGTCTGTATCCGGCTGCCTTTGACTTGTCAAAGTACGCACTATTCAGTAAGATCCGCCGTCTATTTTGTTGGGCGGCCCCTGAGGCTATAAAGAATGAAAACTTTTACTGCTAAACCAGAAACAGTTCAGCGCGACTGGTTCGTCGTCGACGCCGCTGGCCAGACCCTGGGTCGTTTGGCTACCGAAATCGCGAGCCGCCTGCGTGGCAAGCACAAGCCTGAATACACTCCGCACGTTGACACCGGTGATTACATCGTCGTCATCAACGCTGAGCAGGTACGTGTGACCGGTGCCAAAACCACCGACAAGATCTACTACTCTCACTCCGGTTTTCCGGGCGGGATCAAGTCGATCAACTTCGAAAAGTTGATCGCCAAAGCTCCTGAGCGTGTGCTCGAGACCGCGGTCAAAGGCATGCTGCCTAAGAACCCGCTGGGTCGCGACATGTATCGTAAGCTGAAAGTCTATGCGGGCACTGTACACCCTCATACTGCTCAGCAGCCCCAAGAACTGAAGTTTTAAGAGAATAGTTACCTATGTCGGCGACTCAAAATTACGGCACTGGCCGTCGCAAGACCGCAACCGCACGCGTTTTTCTGCGTCCGGGGACCGGTAACATCTCCATCAACAACCGTTCGCTGGACAATTTCTTCGGCCGCGAAACTGCCCGCATGGTAGTTCGTCAGCCGCTGGAACTGACCGAGACCACCGCCAAGTTCGACATCTACGTCACCGTTATCGGTGGTGGTGTCAGCGGTCAGGCCGGTGCGATCCGCCACGGTATCACTCGCGCTCTGATGCAGTACGACGAAACCCTGCGTGGCGCTCTGCGCAAAGCTGGCTTCGTGACTCGCGATGCTCGTGAAGTTGAACGTAAGAAAGTCGGTCTGCGTAAAGCACGTAAGCGTCCACAGTACTCCAAGCGTTAATTCGCTTTCTGGTACTGGCTTTCGAGCCCAGAAGAACCCGGTTCCTAAACGAGCCGGGTTTTTTTTCGTCTTATGGAATGTGAAGATGTGTGATGACGCAGGCGCGCAATTGACAGCAGAGGGCTCGATGGGCGGTGATGGCATCAATCCAGGCCGGCGACGCTTTCTGGTGGCCGCTACCTCGGTGGTGGGTGCGGTAGGGGCAGTGGGCGTAGCGGTGCCTTTTGTCGGCTCCTGGTCACCAGGGGCGCGAGCCAAGGCCGCTGGGGCGCCGGTGCGCATCAATATCGGCAAGCTGGAGCCGGGCCAGCAGATGGTTGCCGAGTGGCGCGGTCAGCCGGTATTCGTGTTGCGCCGCAGTGAAGTCATTCTGGACAATCTCGGTCAGGTCACGCCGCAGCTGGCTGATCCGCAGTCTCAAAATTCGGTGCAGCCGGGCTACGTCGATCCTCGCCTGCGCTCCATCAAGCCTGAAATCCTGCTGGTGGTTGGCATCTGCACCCATCTAGGCTGTTCGCCGACGTTCCGCCCGCAGGTCGCCCCCGTCGATCTGGGGGGTGACTGGTTGGGGGGGTATTATTGCCCTTGCCATGGTTCGCGCTACGATCTCGCCGGGCGGGTTTTCAGGTCGCAGCCCGCCCCCCTGAATCTGCCGGTGCCCCCGCACGCGTATGAGTCCGCTGACATCATCGTCATCGGTATCGATCAGGAGCACGCCTGATGGGCAAGTTGATGGATTGGGTGAATGCACGCCTGCCTGTCATCAAGACGATTCGTGAGCACCTGACCCACTACTACGTGCCGAAGAATCTGAATTTCTTTTACATCTTCGGCTCGTTGGCATTGCTGGTACTGGTCAATCAGGTCCTGACCGGCATCTGGCTGACCATGAATTACACCCCGACGGCCGAGGGTGCCTTTGCCTCGATCGAATACATCATGCGCGACGTGCCCTACGGCTGGATCCTGCGCTATATGCACACGACCGGGGCCTCGGCATTTTTCATCGTGATTTACCTGCACATGTTCCGCGGCCTGCTCTACGGCTCTTATCAGAAACCCCGGGAGCTGGTGTGGATCTTCGGCATGCTGATCTACCTGGCACTCATGGCTGAAGCGTTCATGGGCTACCTGCTGCCATGGGGGCAGATGTCCTATTGGGGCGCGCAGGTGATCATTTCGCTGTTCGGCGCCATCCCGTTGATTGGGGGCGAGCTGGCGCAGTGGATTCGCGGCGATTACCTGGTGTCGGGCATCACCCTCAATCGATTCTTCGCCTTGCACGTGATCGCCTTGCCGATCGTGATCGCGGGCCTGGTGGTGCTGCATATCCTGGCCTTGCACCATGCTGGGTCCAACAACCCGGACGGCATCGATATCAGACGGCACAAGGATGAGGCAGGGCGGCCGCTCGACGGGATTCCTTTTCATCCGTATTACACGGTCAAGGACCTGCTGGGCGTGGCCATTTTCCTGCTGGTGTTCTGCTCGGTGGTATTTTTCTTTCCGCAGATGGGTGGGTACTTTCTCGAGGCGCCCAACTTCGAGCAGGCCAATGCCTTCAAGACCCCGGAGCATATTGCCCCGGTATGGTACTTCACGCCCTTTTACGCGATCTTGCGCGCCGTTCCCGACAAGTTGCTAGGGGTGATCGCCATGGGTGGGGCGATCGCCGTGCTGTTCGTGCTGCCGTGGCTGGATCGCAGTCCGGTCAAGTCCATGCGCTACAAAGGCTGGATCAGTCGCGTGGCGCTGGCGTTGTTCTGCGTGGCGTTCGTGGTGCTGGGGGCGTTGGGCGCGCAGGCGCCAACGCCGCTGGGTACGCTACTGTCTCGAATGTGCACCTTGGTATATTTCGCCTACTTCATGGCGATGCCGTTCTATACCCGTCGGGAACGCACTCGGCCTGTGCCAGAGCGGGTGACCTTATGATCAAGGTCATATTGCTGTCATGCCTGATGTGTCTGAGCCCGGCTGTGGTGCTGGCGCAGGGGGCGCCGCTGGAACGAGTCGATATTGACCTGGCGGACAAGTCGGCGCTGCAGGATGGCGCGCGTACGTTCGTCAACTACTGCATGGGCTGTCATAGCACGCAATTTCAGCGCTACGAGCGGGTCGCCGATGATCTGGGCATCTCTCATGAGCAAATGCTCAAGGAGTTGGTATTAACCGGTGCCAAGATCGGCGATCCCATGACCAGTAGCCTGCGGGCAAGCGATGGCAAGCTCTGGTTCGGTGTCGCGCCGCCGGATCTGACCCTGGTCGCGAGAGTGCGCGGCAACGACTGGCTGTATGGCTACCTGCGCGGTTTCTATCCGGATGCGACTCGGCCCTGGGGTGTGAACAACCATGTGCTGCCCGATGTCGGCATGCCCAACGTGCTGGAACCGTTACAGGCTCGTCTGGAACCTGCGCAGTTCGATGCCAAGGTGAGGAATTTGGTGGGCTTTCTGGCGTACTCCGCCAACCCGGTCAAGGTGCAGAGCCAGCGGATCGGTATTTACGTTCTGTCATACCTTCTGGTGTTCCTGGGCTTCGCTTTCATGCTCAAGCGCGAATACTGGAGGGATGTGCGTTGAAATTGCTGTAATATTCAGCCCCTGTTGCGCGCGCCCTCGGGCGTCTCCGTGCAATGACCAATGAATCGACCACCTGATGGGAAGCCCCTTGCTGCTCATCGCTTGGGGTCGATCCGGGTCATGCCAGGGGCGATCGCGGGCGCGTTCGTATTTGCAGATCCATTATTTTTATACGCGAGGAGGACCGCCATGGGCGTGACCAATCGGTTGGCCTGTTACTCCGACCCCGCCGACCACTATTCTCACCGAGTGCGCATTGTGCTGGCCGAGAAGGGTGTCAGCGCCGAGATCATCGATGTCGTGGCTGGGCGTCAGCCTGCCAAGTTGATCGAAGTGAATCCCTACGGCAGTGTGCCGACGCTGATTGATCGAGACCTGGCGCTGTACGAGTCGACAGTCGTCATGGAGTATCTCGACGAGCGTTACCCGCACCCGCCGTTACTGCCCGTTTATCCTGTCGCTCGCGCCAATAGCCGTTTGCTGATGCACCGCATCCAGCGCGATTGGTGTGGCCTGGTCGACACCATCCTCGACCCGCGCAGCAAAGAAAGTGCGCGAGTGCAGCCACGCAAAGAGCTGCGCGAGAGCCTCACCGGGGTTTCTCCGCTGTTCGCAGACAAGCCGTTTTTCTTGAGTGATGAGCAAAGTCTTGTAGATTGCTGTCTATTACCCATACTTTGGCGCCTGCCCATTCTGGGGATCGAGCTGCCGCGGCCTGCCAAGCCACTGCTCGATTACATGGATCGCCAATTCGCCCGAGAGGCTTTCCAGGCGAGTCTCTCAGCCGCCGAACGTGAAATGCGTTAAGTTTTCCAAGGAGCCATGATGAACTCCAGTCGTCCCTATCTTGTGCGAGCGCTCTACGAGTGGATCGTGGATAACGATTGCACACCCCACATGCTGGTCAATGCCGATTTCGCTGAGGTGCAAGTCCCTCAGGGCTTCGCCAGCGATGGCCAGATTGTCTTGAACGTATCGCCCAGTGCCGTGCGCCATTTGCATATGGATAACGACGCAGTGAGCTTCGAGGGACGCTTTGGCGGTGTTCCGCACAGCCTGTTCGTGCCGGTCGGTGCAATTCTCGGTATCTATGCTCGCGAGAACGGCCAGGGCATGGTGTTCGACCTGGAAGTGTCGGATATCGATGAGGAAGAAGTCGATTTCGCGGAAGCGATTGATTCCGACGATGATGTGCCACCGCCTGATGGTCAGCCACCGCGCCCCACCGGACGGCCGAGCTTGAAAGTGGTCAAGTAACGGTAATCTGGCTCGAATAAAAAAGGCGACCCCAAGGGGGCGCCTTTTTTTGTGCCGCTAGCCTGGCTGTCAGTTGATGTATTCGAACAGCTTGACGATTTTTTGCACGCCGGAAACGCTCTGCACCAGGTTGGTGGCCTGGGCGCCTTCCTGTTGAGTGACGAGGCCGAGCAGGTAAACGATGCCGTTCTCGGTGACGACCTTGATGCGCGAGCCTGGGACGCTGGAATCCGTCAGCATTTGCGTCTTGATCTTGGTGGTCAGCCAGGCGTCGTTGTTGCGTGCCAGCAGGGAGGACGGCTCAATGACCTGCAGCTCGTTATGCACGGTCTTCACCCGTTGCACCTGACCGGCAGCCTGTTCAGCGGCAGCCTTGAGGTCGGCGCGCGGAGTTTGCCCGGCCAGCAGTACTACGCCGTTGTAGCTGGTCACCACGATGTGCGAGTTCTGGTCCAGATCGGGGCTGGCCTTGGCCACGTTGACCTTCACTTTGGTCTCGATCAGGGAGTCGTCGATCTTGCTGCCAAAGGTGCGCGTGCCGCGGTCGTCGTCGATGGGTTTGTCGCGGGTGGCAGTAATTACCGAGCTGCAGCCGGACAGAGTCAGGCACAGGGTCAGGGCCATGAGGCCAAGGCGATTAGGGGTCATTCTTCACTCCCGAACAATTGGCTGTCGATCAGATCGCAGAGGCAGTGGATCGCCAGCAGGTGGACTTCCTGGATACGCGCGGTGACGGTAGCAGGTACGCGGATTTCGACGTCTTCGGGCAGCAGCAGTGAAGCCATGCCGCCACCATCGCGACCGGTCAAGGCTACGACAATCATTTCTCGATCATGTGCGGCTTGAATGGCTTGAATGATATTTGCCGAGTTACCGCTGGTGGAGATCGCCAGCAGTACATCGCCGGGCTGGCCAAGCGCGCGGATCTGCTTGGAAAAGATTTCGTTGTAGCTGTAGTCGTTGGCGATCGAGGTGATCGTCGAGCTGTCGGTGGTCAGCGCTATCGCAGGCAGGCTGGGGCGCTCGCGCTCGAAACGATTCAGTAGTTCGGACGAAAAGTGCTGGGCGTCGCCGGCCGAGCCACCGTTGCCGCAGGACAGCATCTTGCCGTCGCTGAGCAGGGTGTTGACCATGACCTGACTGGCTTGTTCGATGTACGGTGCAAGGACTTCCATCGCCTGTTGCTTGGTATCGATACTAGCCTGAAAAAGCTGGCGAATTCGGGATTGCATGTCCATCAATGAGACCTTAAGTAGGGCGGCTGGTCGGGGAGTATCGAGTGGTCTCGAATGCTGCCCGGCACATGAATGTGCAGCCCGCGAAGCAAAGCGTTAGAAGTCGTAAGTATGAAAAGGGGTGTGGCGAACATCGCGCATCAGCTCTCGAAAGCATTTTTCAGCCAATTGAGACCTGCTGTCGAAGGATCGCTGCCTTCAATGGCGACCACGTCGAACCGGCAGGGGGCATCGGCCCAACGCGGTTCTTGCAACAAAAAATACTGGGCGGCCAATACCAGCTTTTTACGCTTGCCGGCATCGACGCTACCCGCCGCTCCGCCCCATTGTGAATGGAGGCGATAGCGAACTTCGACGAATACTACTGTATCGCCATCAACCATGACCAGATCCAGCTCACCTCGATTGCAGCGCCAATTCCTGAACAGGGTGTGCAGGCCATGCTCGAGCAGGTGGCGTTCGGCCCACTGCTCGGCTTGCTGGCCCCTGCGCTGGCTGCTCTGTGGCGAGGAAAGCGGTGCCGGCATCAGCGCGGCGTATCGGGGAGGCGCTTGACCTGCCCGCCGTCGAATTGTGCCCAAGGCAGCTGACGCTCGATGCGCTGGCTGGTAGTCATGCTCAGGCTGCCCGATAGGCCGTCGACGCGGTTGTCTGGCAGGGCCTTGAGCTGATCCAGGCGCGGCGCGAGCAGATAGGCATCGGCGCCCATAGCGTAGAGGCGGCCGAGGCTGCCGGCTGACTGTGGCCACTGGCGTACGACTTGCTGGCGTAGCGCGTTGCCGGTGTCCAGCAGCCAAGGCGTTTCGCAGAAACGCACGCCAGCCATGTCGTTGTACTGTGCCTGGTCGCCGCTCGCGCTATACACGTGGGAAGTGGCGTAGACAGGTACGTCACCCGCGTACTGATAATTCAGGGTCGGTTTGATCTGCTGCGCCAACTGCGGCGTGGCAGCGAGGAAGATGAAGTCGATGTCCTGGCGGCGGGTGGGCGTGGCACCGGTGGTATTGCCTGCGCCGTGCAGCTGGAACATCTCGGCGATCTGGTTGGCGAGGGCTACTGGCTGGTCGACGCGCTCAACGGCCATGATCTTGCCGCCACCGCCTTCCCAGTCCTGGCGGAAAGCCGCGAGTACGCGATCCCCCCATTCGCCCTTCGGCACCATGGCTGCGGCATTGTGCAGGCCGTCGGCACGGGCACGACGGGCCACTTCGTGGGCTTCGTCTTCAGCCGCCAGGCCGAACTGGAACAACTGTGGGGGCCCGGCCTGGGCCGAGTCGCTGTAGTTGAGGGCGAGGGTAGGCAGGGGCAGTTGCGGTTTGCCATTGAGCTGCTTGACCAGGTTCTTCTCCAGCGGTCCGACTACCAGCTGTACGCCGGCTGCCTGGGCCTGGCGGTAGAAATCATCCATGGAGGTGATGCGCGAGCTGTCGTAGATCTCGATGGCGGGAACTTTCTGTCCGCTCTGCTGCGCCTGGAATTGCGCAGCCATGAACCCTTCACGCAAAGCGCGGGCGACGGACACCAGCTGGCCCTGTTGCGGCAGCAGCAAGGCAATCTTGTCCAGCGGCTGGCTCTTGAGGTTCTTGATGGTTACAAGTTGCTGGGGCAACTGCTTGGCGGCAGGGTGGTTGGGGTGCTGGGCGACCCAGTTGTCGATGGCGGCCTGCTGTTGCTGCAGGGTGCCTGGGGTCTTGGCTGCCTGGGCCAGGCTCAGCCAGCCACCGAGGTCGTCGTTGCTGGTGGCCTGCAATTGCTCGGGAGGCAGGGCCATGACCAGTGACCAGATGGCCTCTTGGTTGGTCGCGGCCTCGGCGCCATTGAGCATCGGGGCGATGAAGATTCGCTCACGGGCTGCGGCCAGGGTCTGGTTGTCGGCTTCCAGAGCCTTTGCCTTCACGGTCGAGGTGCGGATCTGCTGTTCTACCGGCAGCTCGGCCAGATGGCTCATGCTTGGATGATTGAGGCTGCTCAGGGCGGCCTTGAAGTCATTGCGGGTCATGGCCAGCTCGGCGCTGAGGGTTACCGCGAAAATCTGCTGGGCCGGCTTGAGCGAGTCCAGCGGCACCGTGCCGAGGATTTGCGTGGCGCGGGCGGGATCGCCCTGGCGCGAAGCCTGGTCGGCGGCGCTGAGGCGCAATAAGGCGGCTTCTTCCGGCTTGGCGGTGGTGGCTTTTTCGAGAAGTTGTTCGATGCTCGCATCCGGCGTGCGTGGCAGTTCACCCAGTGTCGATGACGGGGAGCTGGCGCAGGCGGCCAGCAAGGCAGCGAGGCAAAGGGCGGTCAGCAGCCGTAGGCAAGCAATCATTTAGATCTTCCTGATACCGGTTCGGTTTAGGCGGGCAATTGTACCCAAGCACTGGCCTGGGCGCGATGTTACTGGTGTGAAAGCTTTCATGCATCGGGCCAGTGGTTGCAAAACATCTCCAGATGACCGCAGCCCTCGTCGTATCGAGTGTCGACCGGCGCGCGCAAGACGGTACAATGGGTCTTTTGCCAAACCATAAGGTGTGTGCTGTGACTGTGACGGGCGCTTTGAATTCCACGACTGGCACACTTTATGTAGTGGCGACGCCCATCGGCAATCTTGATGACATGAGTGCGCGAGCCCTGAAGGTGCTTGCCGACGTGGCCCTGATCGCGGCCGAGGATACGCGTCACTCCATCCGCCTGTTGCAGCATTTCGGCATCGAGACGCCGTTAGCGGCCTGCCATGAGCATAACGAGCGCGAAGAGGGCAGCCGTTTCATTACCCGGCTGCTGGCGGGCGACAGCGTGGCGTTGATCTCCGATGCCGGCACGCCGTTGATCTCCGACCCCGGTTATCATCTGGTTCGCCAGGCACGGGCTGCCGGTGTACCGGTGGTGCCAGTCCCGGGTGCCTGTGCCCTGATCGCCGCGCTGTCGGCGGCCGGGCTGCCGTCCGATCGCTTCATCTTCGAAGGTTTTCTACCCGCCAAGACTGCCGGGCGCAAGGCTCGCCTCGAGCAGGTGCGCGAAGAGCCGCGCACGCTGATTTTCTACGAAGCGCCGCACCGCATTCTCGAATGCCTGCAAGACATGGAGCAGGTGTTCGGCCCTGAGCGCCCGGCGTTGCTGGCACGGGAGCTGACCAAAACGTTCGAAACCCTCAAGGGCTTGCCGATGGCCGAGCTGCGCGCCTTCGTCGAGGGTGACAGCAATCAGCAGCGTGGCGAGTGTGTAGTGCTGGTGGCGGGCTGGACCGCACCCGAAAGTGACGAGGCCGTCAGTACCGAAGTGCTGCGTATCCTTGACCTGTTGCTCAAGGAGATGCCTCTCAAGCGCGCGGCGGCGCTGGCGGCGGAAATCACTGGCGTGCGCAAGAACCTGCTGTATCAGGTTGCGCTGGAAAAACAGAAGGTTTGACCCTGTAGCCAGGAGCCAAGGCCCCCTCGCTACACCTTGAGGCGTGGCGAATAGCCGCTGCCCGCACAGCCCCTCACGCCGCGATAAAGCTTGTTCTTGAGGCGTGCTGCCGTTAATCTTCTCGGCGGAGAGTCGATCGGACAGTCGCTGCCTTCTTTTGTTCTGCAAAAGAGGGGGGAGGAAAGTCCGGGCTCCATAGGGCGGAGTGCCAGGTAATACCTGGGGGGCGTGAGCCTACGGAAAGTGCCACAGAAAATAACCGCCTAAGCGCTTCGGCGCCGGTAAGGGTGAAAAGGTGCGGTAAGAGCGCACCGCGCGGCTGGCAACAGTTCGTGGTCAAGGTAAACCCCACTCGGAGCAAGACCAAATAGGGTTCCATATGGCGCGGCCCGCGTTGGAACCGGGTAGGTTGCTAAAGGTGTCCAGTGATGGCCACCGTAGAGGAATGACTGTCCTCGACAGAACCCGGCTTACAGATCGACTCTCCACCTCTTTTTCCCCGCTTCCTTGGCAAAACGCCAGTCCGTTACCCCTCGTCGTAATCCTGAAAAATTCTTACTCTTGATAAATCACTTTAACTTTGGCCGCTAGTTGCCTGATTTATCAAACGTTGTTATCCCAAAATCCCCTCCTTTTTGCCATTTTGTATTCCAAATGCGTTGTAAATCTCCGATCTGTAAGGCTTTTCGTCACGTACGCGCCTTGACGGTGTGGCAGGCGGGTTCCTATAGTGTGCGCGAGTGGAGAAAAGTGGCACAAAGTGGGTTTTTTGGACGTAAAAGAGTAAAAAAGGGGAAACGCAACTGTGTTTCGCGGAGCGAATGCAATCAGTCTCGATGCCAAGGGTCGTCTCGCTATGCCGAGCCGGTACCGTGACGAGCTGAATTCGCGTAGTTCCGGGCAGTTGGTGATCACGATCGATACCGTCTCCCCGTGCCTTTGCGTCTACCCGCTAGATGAATGGGAAATTATTGAAGCCAGGTTGAGCAAGTTGCCGTCGTTCGATGACGAAGCCCGTCGCCTTCAGCGTTTGCTGATTGGTAATGCGGTGGATCTCGAACTCGACGGCAGTGGTCGCTTCCTGGTGCCTCCGCGTTTGCGCGAATACGCCAAGCTCGACAAGCGCACCATGCTGGTCGGCCAGCTGAACAAGTTTCAATTGTGGGACGAAGACGCCTGGAACGCTGTTGCGGCAGCGGACCTGGAAGCCATACAACGACCGGGCGCGATGCCCGCTGAACTGCGTGATTTGATTCTGTGACTATAGATAGCGGCTTTAACCACATCACCGTGCTGCTCGACGAAGCTGTCGAGGCTCTGGACGTGCGCGTCGATGGCTGCTACCTGGATGGCACGTTCGGCCGCGGTGGGCACAGTCGATTACTGCTCTCCAAGCTCGGGCCCGATGGCCGCCTGCTAGGGTTCGACAAGGATCCTCAAGCGATTGCCACCGGGCAAGCGCTGGCGGCCGAAGACGGCCGCTTTGTCATTGTGCAGCGCAGCTTTGCCGAAATGGCGGCGGTTATCGCCGAGCAAGGTCTGGCTGGCAAGGTGCAAGGCGTGCTGATGGACCTTGGTGTGTCGTCGCCCCAGCTCGATGACCCCGAGCGCGGTTTCAGTTTCATGAACGACGGCCCGCTGGATATGCGCATGGACCCGACACGCGGCGTCAGTGCCGCCGAGTTCATCGCCCAGGCGCCGGAAGAAGAAATCGCCCGGGTCTTCAAGGAATACGGCGAAGAGCGTTTCGCCCGGCGCATGGCCCGCGCCGTCGTGCTGCGTCGTGAAGCAGAGCCCTTCCTGCGCACCGGTGACCTGGCCGAAGTGCTCAAGGTCGCCAACCCTGCCTGGGAAAAGGGCAAGAACCCGGCCACACGCGCCTTTCAGGGGCTGCGTATCCACGTCAACAACGAACTGGGTGATCTGGAGGCGGGCCTCGAAGCGGCACTCGACGCGCTGGAAGTCGGCGGGCGCCTGGTCGTCATCAGCTTCCATTCGCTCGAAGACCGTATCGTCAAACTCTTCATGCGTCGCCTGTCCAAGGGCGAGGCCGACAATCTGCCGCGCAACCTGCCGGTGCGGTTCGAAGCGTTCGTGCCGAAGATCAAGGTCCACGGCAAGCCGCAGTTCGCCTCCGAGGCCGAGCTCAAGGCCAACCCGCGCTCGCGCAGTGCGGTCATGCGCGTGGCGGAGAAGCTCCGTTGAGCAAGTTCTTGAAAAAGCCTCTGCCCAGCGCGCCGCTGAGCAAGCTCATGAACAAGCCTCTGCCGGGCGGCAGCTTCCTGATGCTGATGCTGTTCATCGCGGTACTGGTCTCGGCCATCGCCGTGGCGTACAGCGCTCACACCAATCGCATGCTGCTCAATCAGCTGTATACCGAGCTCAATGACAGCGACAAAGTGCAGGCCGAATGGGGTCGCTTGATCCTTGAGCAGAGTACCTGGACTGCGCAGAGCCGTATCGAGGCCTTGGCGGCCGATCAATTGAAAATGCGCGTGCCGGACGCCGCCGAAATTCGCATGGTGACGCCATGATGAAACTCGAAGGCGCACTCTACCCATGGCGGTTCCGGGTGATGGTCGGCTTGCTGATGAGCATGGTCGCGGCGATCTCCTATCGTATCGTTGACCTGCAGGTCATCGACCATGACTTCCTCAAGGGTCAAGGCGATGCCCGCAGCATGCGCCACATCCCGATTCCCGCGCACCGCGGCTTGATCACCGACCGTAACGGCGAGCCGCTGGCCGTCAGTACGCCGGTGACAACCTTGTGGGCCAACCCCAAGGAAATGCAGGCCGGCAAAGACAAATGGCCGGCGTTGGCAGCTGCCTTGCAGCAGGATCCCGCGCAACTGACCGAGCGTCTTGAAGCCAACGCCACCAAAGAGTTCATCTACCTGGTGCGCGGCCTGACCCCCGAGCAGGGGCAGACGGTGCTCGACCTCAAAGTGCCAGGCGTCTATGGCCTCGAAGAATTCCGCCGCTTCTATCCCGCTGGCGACGTGACCGCGCACATGGTCGGCTTCACCGACCTGGACGACCACGGCCGCGAGGGTGTCGAGCTGGCCTATGACGATTGGCTGGCCGGTGTGCCGGGCCGTCGTCAGGTGCTCAAGGATCGCCGCGGTCGTTTGATCAAGGACGTGCAGGTCACCAAGAACGCCAAGCCGGGCAAGACCGTGGCGCTCTCCATCGACCTGCGCCTGCAATACCTGGCGACCCGCGAATTGCGCAAGGCAATCACCGATAACGAAGCCAAGGCCGGCAGCCTGGTGATCCTTGACGTCAAGACCGGTGAAGTGCTGGCCATGGTCAACATGCCCACCTACAACCCCAATAACCGCCGGACCATGTTCCCGGCGGCGATGCGTAACCGCGCCATCACTGACGTGTTCGAACCGGGTTCGACCATGAAGCCGCTGTCGATGAGCGCCGCGCTCGAGACCGGGCGCTGGAAGCCCAGCGACAAGGTCGATGTGTACCCAGGCACCTTGCAGATCGGTCGCTACACCATTCGTGACGTGACCAAGACCGAAGGCCCGGTGCTCGACCTGACTGGCATCCTGATCAACTCCAGTAACGTCGGCATGAGCAAGGTCGCCTTCGATATCGGCGGCGAAGCCGTGTTCAAGGTGATGTCGTCGGTCGGCCTGGGGCAATATTCCGGCCTTGGCTTCCCAGGCGAGCGCGTGGGCAACCTGCCTAACCACCGCGAGTGGCACAAGGCCGAAACCGCAACGCTCTCCTACGGCTACGGCCTGTCGGTCACCGCGCTGCAGTTGGCGCACGCCTACGCGACCATCGCCAACCATGGCCGCCTGACACCGCTGTCGATCCTCAAGCTGGACAAGCAGCCCGATGCCGTACAAGTGATTCCGGAAAAAGTCGCCGACACCGTGCAGTGGATGCTCGGTCAGGTGATCGAAGACCCGCGCGGCGTCTATCGCGCACGGGTACCGGGCTATCACGTGATGGGCAAATCGGGTACCGCCCGTAAAGCCACCATCGGTTCGCGCGGCTACACCGAAAACGCCTACCGCTCGCTGTTCGCAGGTTTCGGCCCGGCGGCTGATCCACGTTACGCAGTCATCGTGGTCATCGACGAACCCGGCAAGGCCGGCTACTTCGGCGGTCTGGTATCGGCACCGGTGTTCAGCAAGGTGATGTCCGGTACCTTGCGCCTCATGAACGTGCGCCCCGACAACCTGTCGAGCACCCCGCAGCAGCAGGCCGAAGCGGCTCCCGCTGCGGCCCCGGTCAAGGGAGGGCGCGGCTGATGGTCATGTCACTCAATCAATTGTTCATCCAGGTCGAGCGCGATCCATTGATCCGCGAATTGACCCTGGACAGCCGCAACGTGCGGCCGGGCGACCTGTTCCTGGCGGTGCCAGGGCTCAAGGTCGATGGCCGTGATCACATCGCCGACGCCATTGCCCATGGCGCCGCTGCAGTGGCCTATGAAGTCGAAGGCGCTACCGTGCTGCCCTTGACCGATATTCCGCTGATTCCGGTCAAGGGCTTGATCGCCCAGCTGTCGGACCTCGCCGGGCGTTTCTACGGCGAGCCGAGCCGGCAGATGAACCTGCTGGGTGTCACCGGTACCAATGGCAAGACCAGCGTCACCCAACTGGTCGCCCAGGCACTGGACCTGCTTGGTCAGCATTGCGGGCTGATCGGCACTTTGGGCACGGGTTTCCATGGCTCGCTGAAAAGCGGGCGCCTGACCACGCCGGATCCGATCGCGGTGCAGGCGACCCTGTCGGACCTGCGCAAGGCCGGTGCTCGTGCCGTGGCCATGGAGGTATCCTCACACGCGCTGGATCAAGGTCGTGTCGCGGCGCTGGACTTCGACGTAGCCGTGCTGACCAACCTGTCTCGCGATCACCTCGACTACCACGGCAGCATGCAAGCCTATGCCGATGCCAAGGCGCGCCTGTTCGCCTGGCGGACGCTCAAGTGTCGAGTGTTGAATCTCGACGACGAACTGGGCCGTGAACTGGCTGGTCGCGAGGCCGAATCGCGGCTGATCACCTATAGCCTCAAGGATCCGGCCGCCACGTTGTATTGCCGTGAAGCGTTGTTCGATGACAGCGGCGTGCGCGCCACGCTGGTCACCGCCCAAGGCGAACGCAACCTGCGCAGCGGCCTGCTCGGGCGCTTCAACCTGAGCAACGTGCTGGCGGCAGTCGGTGCCTTGTTGGGCATGGACTATCCACTGGACGACATCCTCAAGGTGTTGCCACTGCTCGAAGGCCCGGTTGGCCGCATGCAGCGCCTGGGCGGCGGCAACCGTCCGTTGGTCGTGGTCGATTATGCCCATACCCCGGATGCGCTGGATCAGGTGCTGCAGGCGCTGCGCCCGCACGCCAAAGGCCAACTGGCGTGCCTGTTCGGCTGCGGTGGTGACCGTGACAGCGGCAAGCGCCCCTTGATGGCCGCGGTTGCCGAGCGCTTGGCCGATCGGGTGCTGGTGACCGACGACAACCCGCGTAGCGAAGAACCTCTGGCGATTTTTGACGACATCCGCGCCGGTTTCGCCAACCCCGAAACCGTGCCCTTCGTACCTGGCCGTGGCCCGGCCATTGCCCAGGCGATTGCCGCTGCCGGTGCCGACGATGTCATCGTTCTGGCCGGCAAGGGCCACGAGGACTATCAGGAAATTCACGGCCAGCGACTGCCGTTCTCCGATCTGAACGAGGCCGAACAGGCACTCGCCACCTGGGAGCTCAATCATGCTTAAGCCCTTGGCGTTGAGCGAAGTGGTACTGCCTTTGAACGGCCGCCTGCAGGGCGGCGATTGTCATTTTGGCGGGGTCAGTATCGACAGTCGCGCAATCGAAGCCGGGCAGCTGTTCGTCGCTTTGAGCGGGCCGCGTTTCGACGGCCACGATTACCTGAACGACGTCGCCGGTAAAGGCGCCGTGGCTGCGCTGGTCGAACGCGCCGTCGCCGACAGCGATCTGCCGCAGATCATCGTTGCCGATACCCGCGTCGCCCTTGGCCAGTTGGCTGCGCTCAACCGCGCCGCGTTCGACAAGCCGGTGGCCGCTATCACTGGTTCCAGCGGCAAGACCACGGTCAAGGAAATGCTCGCCAGCATTTTGCGCACCCGCGGCCTGGTCCTGGCCACTCGCGGTAACTTGAACAACGACCTGGGCGCGCCACTGACCCTGCTCGAACTGGCGCCGGAGCACAGCGCCGCGGTGATCGAACTGGGCGCTTCGCGACTGGGGGAAATCGCCTATACCGTCGGCCTCACTCGCCCACACGTCGCTGTCCTGAACAACGCCGGTACCGCCCATGTCGGCGAGTTCGGCGGCCCGGAGAAGATCGTCGAAGCCAAAGGCGAGATCATCGACGGTCTGGGCGCCGACGGCGTGGCTGTGCTCAACCTCGACGACAAGGCGTTTGCCATCTGGCAAGCCCGTGCCGGCGCGCGTCAGGTGCTGACTTTTGCACTGAGCAACCCGGGTGCAGACTTCTACGCCGCCGATATCACCACGGATGCCCGGGGTTGCCCGGCGTTCCACCTGCACTGCAAAGAGGGTGTGGCGCCGGTGCAATTGAACCTGCTCGGCACCCACAACGCTCAGAACGCCCTCGCGGCGGCAGCGGCAGCCAGCGCCATGGGTGTGTCCCTGGCGGGCATCGTTGCGGGCCTGAGCGCGGTGCAGCCGGTCAAGGGCCGCACAGTTGCCCAGTTGGCCAAGGCCGGCATGCGCGTTATCGATGACACCTACAACGCAAACCCCTCCTCCATGTGCGCGGCCATTGATATACTCGCCGGCTTTTCCGGCCGCACCGTCCTGGTGCTCGGAGATATCGGCGAGTTGGGCGAGTGGGCGATCGAGGGGCATCGACAGGTTGGTGACTATGCGCGTGGCAAGGTCGACGCGCTATACGCCGTCGGCCCCCTCATGGCTCACGCCGTCAGTGCCTTCGGTGAAGGCGCCGCACACTTTTCCAGTCAGGCCGAACTGATTTCTGCGCTCGAGGCCGAGCAAGGTTCCGACACTACTATTTTGATCAAGGGTTCACGCAGCGCAGCGATGGAAAACATCGTCGCGGCCTTGTGCGTACCCGGCGGGGAGAAACATTAATGCTGCTGCTGTTGGCCGAGTATCTGCAACAGTTCTACAAAGGCTTCGCGGTCTTTCAATACCTGACCCTGCGCGGGATTCTGGGTGTGTTGACCGCGCTGGCGCTCGCCCTGTTTCTGGGCCCATGGATGATCCGTACCCTGCAGATGCGCCAGATCGGTCAATCCGTGCGGAATGACGGTCCGCAATCGCACCTGTCCAAGTCGGGCACCCCAACCATGGGCGGCGCGCTGATCCTGTCGGCGATCGGTGTCAGCACCCTGCTGTGGGCCGACCTGAGCAATCGCTACGTCTGGACCGTATTGATCGTCACCTTCCTGTTCGGCGCGATCGGCTGGGTGGATGACTATCGCAAGGTCATCGAGAAGAACTCCCGCGGGCTGCCAAGCCGCTGGAAATACTTCTGGCAGTCGGTATTCGGGCTGGGCGCGGCGATCTTCCTTTACATGACTGCGCCGGGCAGCAACGAAACCACCTTGATCATTCCGATGCTCAAGGACGCCAGCATTCATCTGGGCCTGGGCTTTATCGTGCTGACCTATCTCGTGATCGTCGGCTCGAGCAACGCCGTCAACCTCACCGACGGCCTTGACGGCCTGGCGATTCTGCCCACGGTCATGGTGGGCGGCGCGCTGGGGATCTTCTGCTACCTGTCGGGCAACATCAAATTTGCCGATTACCTGCTGATTCCCTACGTACCGGGCGCCGGCGAGCTGATCGTGTTCTGCGGCGCGCTGATCGGTGCGGGGCTGGGCTTTCTGTGGTTCAACACCTACCCCGCGCAGGTGTTCATGGGTGACGTCGGCGCACTGGCGCTGGGCGCGGCCCTGGGCACCATCGCCGTGGTGGTGCGTCAGGAAATCGTGCTGTTCATCATGGGCGGGGTGTTCGTGATGGAGACCCTGTCAGTGGTCATCCAGGTGGCGTCGTTCAAGTTGACCGGCCGCCGGGTGTTCCGAATGGCGCCGATCCACCACCATTTTGAACTCAAGGGCTGGCCTGAACCGAGGGTCATCGTTCGATTCTGGATCATCACCGTGATTCTGGTGTTGATCGGCCTTGCCACCCTGAAGTTGAGGTAGACCGAGTGTCTCTGATCGCTTCTGACCAATTCCGCATTGTTGTCGGCCTCGGCAAGAGCGGCATGTCCCTGGTTCGCTTCCTGGCGAACCGGGGCGTGTCCTTTGCCGTGGCCGACACGCGCGAGAATCCGCCAGAACTCGCGACCTTGCGCCGTGACTACCCGCATGTCGATGTGCGGTGTGGCGAGCTGGACGTCGAATTCCTCTGCCGTGCATCCGAGCTCTACGTGAGCCCGGGCCTTGCACTGGCGACCCCGGCCCTGCAGCAGGCGGCCGCTCGCGGCGTCAAGTTGTCGGGCGATATCGAGCTGTTCGCGCGTAACGCCAAGGCGCCGATCGTGGCCATCAGCGGCTCCAATGCCAAGAGCACCGTGACCACCCTGGTGGGTGACATGGCACGGGCGTCGGGCAAGCGCGTCGCAGTTGGCGGCAATCTCGGCACGCCAGCGCTCGACCTGCTGTCCGACAACGTCGATCTGTACGTGATGGAGCTGTCCAGCTTCCAGTTGGAAACCACCCATCACCTGGGCGCCGAAGTGGCGACCGTCCTCAATGTCAGCGAAGACCACATGGATCGTTACAGCGGTCTGCCGGCTTATCACCTCGCCAAGCACCGGATTTTCCGCGGTGCCCGGCAAGTGGTGGTCAACCGCCAGGACGCGCTGTCCCGGCCATTGCTGACCGAAGGCCAGCCGTGCTGGACCTTCGGCCTCAACCGCCCGGACTTCAAGGGCTTCGGCCTGATCGAAGAAAACGCCGAGAAACACCTGGCGTTCGAGTTCAAGGCTCTGATGCCTGTCAGCGAGTTGAAGATTCGCGGCGCCCATAATCACGCCAATGCCCTGGCAGCGCTGGCCCTGGGGCATGCGGTCGGCTTGCCGTTCGCCGCCATGCTGCACAGCTTGCGCGAGTTCAGCGGGTTGGAGCATCGCTGCCAGTGGCTGCGCGAGCGAGAAGGCGTGAGCTATTACAACGATTCCAAGGCCACCAATGTCGGTGCCGCGCTGGCGGCCATCGAGGGCCTGGGCAGCGACATCGACGGCAAGCTGGTGCTGATTGCCGGCGGGGATGGCAAAGGGGCGGACTTCAACCCCCTGGCCGCGCCGATTGCCGCCCATTGCCGCGCGGTGGTGCTGCTGGGCCGCGACGCCGAACAGATCGCCACTGTGCTGGGCGACAGGGTGCCGCTGGTGCGTGTTCAATCTCTGGAAGACGCCGTGCTGCGTAGCGCCGAACTGGCCCAGTCCGGCGATGCCGTGTTGCTGTCGCCAGCCTGCGCGAGCCTCGATATGTTCAAGAATTATGAAGAGCGCGGGCATTTGTTCGCCCGCGCCGTGGAGGCTTTGTCATGATCTTCGGTGTGATCAAGCCTTATCCGTCACCGCTGATCAGCGGCCGTGGTATCGATATCGACTTTCCCATGCTGGTCGGTTGCCTGGCGCTGCTGGGTCTGGGCCTGGTGATGATCACGTCGGCATCGTCGGAAGTGGCGGCGGCGCAGTCCGGCAATCCGCTGTATCACATGATTCGCCACCTGATCTATCTGGCCATCGGCCTGGGGGCGTGCATCGTCACCATGATGGTGCCGATCGCCACCTGGCAACGCCTTGGCTGGTGGATGCTGGTGGGCGCGTTCGGCCTGCTGGTGGCCGTACTGCTGCCGGGCATCGGGCGCGAGGTCAACGGCTCCATGCGCTGGATCGGCTTCAGCTTTTTCAACGTGCAGCCTTCGGAAATCGCCAAGGTGTTTGTGGTGATCTTTCTCGCCGGTTATCTGGTACGCCGCCAGCAAGAGGTTCGTGACAGCTGGATGGGCTTTTTCAAGCCGTTCTTCGTGTTGCTGCCGATGGCGGGCCTGTTGCTGATGGAGCCGGACTTCGGCGCCACGGTCGTGATGATGGGCGCGGCGGCAGCCATGCTGTTCCTCGGCGGCGTAGGGCTGTTCCGCTTCGCGTTGATGGTGGTGCTGGCAGTGGCGTCGGTGATCTTGCTGGTCAAGGCACAACCGTATCGGATGGCGCGGTTGGTGACCTTTACCGACCCGTGGTCCGACCAGTTCGGTTCCGGCTACCAGTTGACTCAAGCGTTGATCGCCTTCGGGCGTGGCGAATGGTTCGGCGTTGGTCTGGGCAACAGCGTGCAGAAGCAGTTCTACCTGCCGGAAGCGCACACCGACTTCGTGTTCTCGGTACTGGCCGAGGAGCTGGGCGTGGTGGGTTCGCTGTGCACCGTGGCGCTCTTTGTGTTCGTGTGTATTCGCGGCATGTACATCGGCATATGGGCGGAGCGCGCCAAACATTATTTCGCCGCGTACATGGCCTACGGTTTGTCGTTCCTGTGGATCGGTCAGTTCTTGATCAACATCGGCGTGAACGTCGGCCTGCTGCCGACCAAGGGCCTGACGCTTCCGTTCCTCAGTTATGGCGGCAGTTCGCTGGTGATCTGTTGCATGTGCCTGGGGTTGCTGTTGCGCATCGAGTGGGAAAGCCGTGCGGCGCTGGGCAGTGAAGAAACCGAATTCAGCGAAGACGATTTCGCCGAGGAGCCCGCCCATGGCCGGTAACGTGCTGATCATGGCTGGCGGCACCGGCGGACACGTGTTCCCGGCGCTGGCCTGCGCGCGCGAGTTCCAGGCCCGTGGCTATAGCGTGCACTGGCTGGGGACGCCGCGCGGGATCGAGAACGACCTGGTCCCCCAGGCGGGTCTGCCGTTGCATCTGATCAACGTCGCCGGGCTGCGGGGCAAAGGTATCAAGTCGCTGCTCAAAGCGCCGTTCGTACTATGCAATGCGCTGTTGCAGGCGCGCCGAGTGGTGCGCCAGGTCAAGCCAGTGTGCGTGCTCGGCTTCGGTGGCTACGTCACCGGCCCCGGCGGTCTGGCCGCGCGCCTGGCCGGCGTGCCGGTCATCGTGCACGAGCAGAATGCCGTGGCCGGTACCGCCAATCGGCTGCTGGTGCCGTTCGCCAGCCGCGTCTGCGAAGCTTTTCCGAACACGTTCGGGGCTTCCAGCAAGCGCCGCACCACGGGTAATCCGGTGCGTCCGGAACTGTTCCTGGAAACCCCACGCCAGAGCCTCGCCGGCCGCAAGCCGCGCTTGTTGATCACGGGCGGCAGCCTCGGCTCCGAGCCGTTGAACAAGCTGCTGCCCGCCGCCTTGGCGCTGGTACCTGTCGAATTCCGTCCAGAAGTCTTTCACCAAGCCGGCAAGAAACACGACCAGGTGACCCTCGAGCGTTACCAGGCCGCAGGTGTCGAGGCGCAAGTTGCGCCCTTCATCCAGGACATGGCCCAGGCCTACGGCTGGGCCGACATGATGGTCTGCCGTTCCGGCGCGCTGACCGTCAGCGAGCTGGCGGCGGCCGGGCTGCCGTCGTTCCTGGTGCCGTTGCCCCATGCGATCGACGACCACCAGACCCGTAATGCCGAATATCTGGCCCGTGAAGGCGCTGCCTTCCTCATGCCACAAGCGACAACCGGCGCGGCCCAACTGGCCGAGCGCCTGAAAGAGGTTTTGATGCAACCCGAGAAACTCACCCAAATGGCCGCCACCGCGCGCCGTCTGGCGAAACCCGATGCCACCCGCAACGTGGTCGATGTCTGCCTGGAGGTGGCCCATGGTTGAACACCAGAAAGGCATGCCACAGCCAGAAATGCGCCGCATCCGCCGTATCCACTTCGTCGGTATCGGCGGCGTGGGCATGTGCGGCATCGCCGAGGTGCTGCTCAACCTTGGCTACAGCGTGTCGGGCTCCGACCTCAAGGCCTCGACGGTCACTGAACGGCTCAAGTCCTTCGGCGCCGAAATCTTCATCGGCCACCGTGCCGAGAACGCCGCCGTGGCTGACGTGCTGGTAGTGTCCAGCGCCATCAACCCGAGCAATCCGGAAGTCGCTACCGCTCTGGAACGCCGTATCCCAGTGGTCCCGCGCGCCGAGATGCTCGCCGAACTGATGCGCTACCGCCACGGTATCGCCGTGGCCGGCACCCATGGCAAGACCACCACCACCAGCTTGATCGCCTCGGTGTTCGCTGCCGGTGGCCTGGACCCGACCTTTGTCATCGGTGGCCGCCTGAACGCTGCGGGGACCAATGCGCAGTTGGGGACCAGCCGCTACCTGATCGCCGAAGCCGACGAGAGCGACGCCAGTTTCCTGCACCTGCAGCCCCTGGTGGCTGTGATCACCAATATCGACGCCGATCACATGGACACCTACGAGGGCGACTTCAACAAGTTGAAGAAAACCTTCGTCGAGTTTCTCCACAACCTGCCTTTCTATGGTTTGGCCGTGGTGTGCCTGGACGATCCGGTGGTGCGCGAGATCCTGCCGCAGATCGCTCGGCCGACTGTGACCTACGGCGTCAGCGAAGAAGCCGATGTGCGTGCGATCAATATTCGCCAGGACGGCATGCTCACCCACTTCACCGTGCTGCGCCGCGACCGCGAGCCGCTCAACGTATCGGTGAACATGCCGGGCCTGCACAACGTGCTGAACGCCTTGGCGACCATCGCCATTGCTTCCGACGAGGGCGTCAGCGATGAAGCCATCGTCCAGGGCTTGTCGGGCTTCCAGGGCGTCGGCCGGCGCTTCCAGATCTACGGCGAGCTGCCCGTCGAGGGCGGCAGCGTGATGCTGGTGGACGACTACGGTCACCACCCCCGTGAAGTGGCGGCAGTCATCAGTGCCGTGCGCGGTGGCTGGCCCGAGCGCCGCCTGGTGATGGTCTATCAGCCGCACCGTTACACCCGTACCCGCGACCTGTACGACGATTTCGTCCAGGTGCTGGGCGAGACCAATGTGCTGCTGTTGATGGAAGTCTATCCCGCTGGCGAAGAGCCGATTCAGGGCGCGGACAGCCGCCAGATGTGCCACAGCATCCGTCAGCGCGGGCAACTGGACCCGATCTACATCGAGCGTGGCGTAGAGCTGGCGCCGCTGGTCAAGCCGCTGCTGCGTCCTGGCGACATCCTGCTGTGTCAGGGCGCTGGCGACATTGGCGCCTTGGCGCCGCAATTACTTAAAAGTCCGTTGTTCGCCGGCGCCGTTGCCGGTACAGGAAAGTTGAAATGACCGTTAGCGCCTACTCCTCTCTGTTTTCCACGATCGCGCCGAAGGACTTCGGCCGCGTGGCGGTGCTGTACGGCGGCAAAAGCGCCGAGCGGGAAGTGTCGCTGAAATCCGGTGCGCAAGTGCTGGATGCGTTGCAGAGCGCCGGTGTCGACGTGTTCGGGATCGACGTGGGCGACGACCTCCTCGAGATCCTGCAACGCGAAAGGATCGACCTGGCGTTCATTATCCTCCACGGCCGTGGCGGCGAAGACGGCAGCATGCAGGGCCTGCTCGAGTGCCTGGGTATCCCTTACACCGGCAGCGGCATCCTTGCCTCCGCGCTAGCCATGGACAAACTGCGCACCAAGCAAGTGTGGAAGAGCCTCGGCTTGCCGACCCCTCATCACGCCGTGCTGGCCAGCGAAGCCGACTGTATTTTGGCGGGCAGGGAACTGGGCTTCCCTTTGATCGTCAAACCGGCCCATGAAGGTTCCAGTATCGGTATGGCCAAGGTGAACAGCGTCGAAGAATTGATCGATGCCTGGAAAGATGCCAGTACCTACGATTCGCAAGTGTTGGTCGAACAATGGATCACCGGTCCCGAGTTCACTATCGCGACCCTGCGCGACCAGGTTTTGCCGCCGATTGCCCTCGGCACCCCGCACACGTTCTATGACTACGACGCCAAGTACGTGGCCAACGATACTCAGTATCGAATCCCCTGCGGCCTCGACCCCGTCAAGGAGCAAGAGCTCATCGAACTCACTGCCCGCGCCTGCGAAGCCATCGGCATCGCTGGCTGGGGCCGCGTGGACGTGATGCAGGACACCGACGGCCAGTTCTGGCTGCTGGAAGTAAACACGACCCCAGGCATGACCGATCACAGCCTGGTCCCCATGGCAGCACGCGCGGCCGGCCTCGATTTCCAGCAGTTGGTGCTGGCGATCCTGGCCGCCAGCCTTCCGGTACGAGGGTAACCCATGCAGGGCGCATCGATTCGTCACCAGACTCCCGCTCCGAGCCGCAAGCCGGTGCCCCGTGGCGCCAGCCGTATGGTGGCCAAGGAGCCAATGTCGGTGCGCCTGCCGAAGGCCAATTTCGGCTTCCTGAAAATCCTCATGTGGCCAATATTGCTGGTGGCGTTGGGCTACGGCACCTACATCGGTGCTCAGCGCCTGATGCCCTATGCCGACCGCCCGATCACCAGGATCGCGGTGCAGGGCGACCTCAGCTACATCAGCCAGCAGGCGGTGCAGCAGCGTATTGCGCCGTACATCGCCGCGAGCTTCTTCACCATCGACCTGACGAGCATGCGTACGGAGCTGGAGAAGATGCCCTGGATCGCCCACGCCGAAGTACGTCGCGTGTGGCCTGACCAGGTGGTGATCCGCCTTGAAGAACAGCTGCCAGTGGCGCGCTGGGGCGACGGCGCCCTGTTGAACAACCAGGGCGAAGCCTTCGCTCCGCGCGAGCTGGCCAACTATGAGCACTTGCCGCAGCTTTACGGCCCGCAGCGTGCTCAGCAACAAGTCATGCAGCAGTATCAAGTGTTGAGTCAGATGTTGCGGCCGCTGGGCTTCTCCGTCGCCAGGCTCGAATTGCGTGAACGCGGCAGCTGGTTCCTGACCACCGGTGCAGGCAGCGCCGGGCCGGGCATCGAATTGCTGCTGGGACGGGATCACCTGATCGAGAAGATGCGTCGCTTTATCGTCATTTACGACAAGACGCTCAAAGAACAGATTACGAATATTGCGAGCATCGACCTGCGCTACGCCAACGGCCTGGCCGTCAGCTGGCGCGAACCGATTGCCCCGACCTCGGACAAACCCGCGGTCGCGAAGAATTAAGAAGAGGCAGGACCATGGCAAACGTGCAAAGCGGCAAAATGATCGTCGGTCTGGATATCGGCACCTCCAAGGTGGTGGCGCTGGTAGGCGAAGTCGCGGCCGACGGCACCCTGGATATCGTCGGGATCGGTACCCATCCTTCCCGTGGCCTGAAGAAGGGCGTGGTGGTCAATATCGAGTCCACGGTGCAGTCGATCCAGCGCGCTATCGAAGAGGCGCAGCTGATGGCCGGTTGCCGGATTCACTCGGCCTTCGTTGGCGTGGCGGGCAATCATATTCGCAGCCTCAACTCCCACGGCATCGTCGCCATTCGCGATCGCGAAGTGAGCATGGCCGACCTTGAGCGCGTCCTCGATGCCGCTCAGGCCGTTGCCATTCCCGCCGATCAGCGGGTGCTGCACACGCTGCCGCAGGATTATGTGATCGACAACCAGGAAGGCGTCCGCGAGCCACTGGGCATGTCCGGCGTACGTCTGGAAGCCAAGGTCCATGTGGTGACCTGCGCAGTCAACGCGGCGCAGAACATCGAGAAGTGCGTGCGTCGCTGCGGTCTGGAAATCGACGACATCATCCTCGAGCAGTTGGCCTCGGCCTACTCGGTACTGACCGACGACGAGAAAGAGCTGGGCGTGTGCCTGGTAGACATCGGCGGCGGTACTACCGACATCGCGATCTTCACCGAAGGCGCCATCCGCCATACTGCGGTGATCCCGATCGCCGGTGATCAGGTCACCAACGACATCGCCATGGCTCTGCGTACGCCGACCCAGTACGCCGAAGAAATCAAGATCCGTTACGCCTGCGCCCTGGCCAAGCTGGCCGGTGCCGGCGAAACCATCAAGGTGCCAAGCGTTGGCGATCGTCCACCGCGCGAGCTGTCCCGTCAGGCTTTGGCCGAAGTGGTCGAACCGCGCTACGACGAGCTTTTCACCCTGATCCATGCCGAACTGCGTCGCAGCGGCTACGAAGACCTGATCCCGGCCGGCATCGTGCTGACCGGCGGCACTTCGAAAATGGAAGGCGCCACGGAGCTGGCCGAAGAGATTTTCCACATGCCGGTCCGCCTCGGTGTACCGCACACGGTGCGCGGCCTCGGTGACGTGATCCGCAATCCGATCTATTCCACAGCAGTGGGTTTGTTGATGTACGGCCTGCAGAAGCAGTCCGATGGCGTCAACCTGTCCGGAATCAGCAGTAGCAGCAACAGCGGTTATGGCGAAGAAGAGAAAGCCCCAGTGCTAGAGCGGTTGAAGCGGTGGGTGCAGGGCAATTTCTAGCTTCAAAAGCGGTAATGGGCAGTAGGCGAAAAAACTAGAGAACTGAAGGAGAGGGAACATGTTCGAACTCGTAGACAACATCCCACAAAGCCCGGTCATCAAAGTGATCGGCGTTGGTGGTGGCGGCGGCAACGCGGTCAATCACATGGTCAAGAGCAACATCGAAGGCGTCGAGTTCATCTGCGCCAACACCGATGCTCAAGCCCTGAAAAGTATTGGTGCACGTACCATTCTGCAACTGGGTACCGGCGTTACCAAGGGCCTGGGTGCAGGCGCCAACCCGGAAGTCGGTCGTCAGGCCGCTCTCGAAGATCGCGAGCGCATCGCTGAAGTGCTGGCGGGCACCAACATGGTGTTCATCACCACTGGCATGGGTGGCGGTACCGGTACCGGTGCGGCCCCGATCATTGCCGAAGTGGCGAAGGAAATGGGCATCCTGACCGTTGCGGTGGTCACTCGTCCGTTCCCGTTCGAAGGCCGCAAGCGCATGCAGATCGCCGATGAAGGCATCCGTATGCTTTCGGAAAGCGTCGACTCGCTGATCACCATCCCGAACGAAAAACTGCTGACCATCCTCGGCAAGGACGCCAGCCTGCTGTCGGCTTTCGCCAAGGCTGACGACGTGCTGGCCGGTGCCGTTCGCGGTATTTCGGACATCATCAAGCGTCCGGGCATGATCAACGTCGACTTCGCCGACGTGCGTACCGTGATGAGCGAGATGGGCATGGCGATGATGGGTACCGGCTGCGCCAGCGGTCCTAACCGTGCACGTGAAGCCACCGAAGCGGCGATTCGCAACCCGCTGCTCGAGGACGTCAACCTGCAGGGTGCTCGCGGTATCCTGGTGAACATCACCGCAGGTCCTGACCTGTCGCTGGGCGAGTACTCCGACGTGGGTAGCATCATCGAAGCCTTCGCCTCTGAGCACGCGATGGTCAAGGTCGGCACAGTGATCGATCCCGACATGCGCGACGAGCTGCACGTGACTGTGGTCGCGACAGGCCTGGGCGCGAAAATCGAGAAGCCGGTGAAAATCATCGACAACACGCTGCAGACCATGTCCGCACAGTCCGCCGCCCCAGCGCCTGCTCGTCAGGAACTGCCGTCGGTGAACTACCGTGATCTGGATCGTCCGACCGTCATGCGTAACCAGGCTCAGGCCGGTGCCGCTGCGGCTGCGAAGCTGAATCCGCAAGATGATCTGGATTATCTGGACATCCCGGCCTTCCTGCGTCGCCAGGCCGATTAATGCAATTTATCAGGGGTATTAGGGTGATTGGTGTTCAGCAAAGGTCGGAGCTGCTATTATCGCCAGCCTTTGTTGATACCAGTTCGCAATTTGCGCTGAAGCGGCCAATGCCATGATTAAACAACGCACCCTGAAGAATATTATCCGTGCCACTGGGGTAGGCCTGCACTCTGGGGAGAAGGTATACCTGACCCTCAAGCCTGCACCGGTGGATACCGGCATCGTCTTCGTTCGCGCCGACCTGGACCCTATCGTCCAGATTCCCGCTCGCGCGGAAAACGTCGGCGAGACGACGATGTCGACCACTCTGGTCATCGGCGATACCAAGGTAGACACGGTGGAGCATCTGCTCTCGGCCATGGCTGGCCTGGGCATCGATAACGCCTACGTCGAGCTCTCCGCGTCCGAAGTCCCGATCATGGATGGTAGCGCTGGACCCTTCGTATTCCTGATTCAATCGGCCGGCCTGGAAGAACAGGACGCAGCCAAGAAATTCATCCGCATCCTGCGTGAAGTGACAGTGGAAGACGGCGACAAGCGCGCCACTTTCGTCCCTTTCGAAGGCTTCAAGGTGAGTTTCGAGATCGACTTCGATCACCCGGTGTTCCGAGATCGTACCCAGATTGCCAGCGTGGATTTTTCCAGTACTTCGTTCGTAAAAGAAGTCAGCCGCGCAAGAACCTTCGGGTTCATGAAAGATCTGGAATACATGCGCAAGAACAACCTTGCTCTCGGTGGTAGCGTTGAAAACGCTATCGTGGTCGACAACGACGGCGTGCTAAACGAAGACGGCCTGCGGTATGAGGACGAGTTCGTCAAGCACAAGATCCTCGACGCCATTGGTGACCTCTACCTGCTGGGCAATAGCCTGATTGGTGAATTCCAGGGCTTCAAGTCGGGCCATGCACTGAACAACCAGCTTCTGCGCAAACTCATTGCACAGAAAGATGCCTGGGAAGTGGTGACTTTCGAAGATGCCAGCACGGCACCGATTTCTTACATGCGTCCTGTAGCGGCAGTGTAAGTACAGTTTCGAACGTTTCTCTCTCAGTTTGAAAAAGCCATCTTCGGGTGGCTTTTTTTATGGTCGC
>CAJCIO010000114.1 GCA_903970465.1 Gammaproteobacteria bacterium | reverse complement strand
CTGTCAACCGTTCGTGGTCGGAGATTGCGCTACCTGGATAACAATCGCTGAAAGTCTCAAAGCTCGCAGTGTCAAAACAATATCAATGAGCATTTACATGCCTAGCCAGAAGCGCAATCCCATGCAACTGCGAAATCCCGCAGCTGTTTTTTTTCAATGCCGCTAGCTAACGTGGCGACCGTTGAAAGTCAGCGGGACTATAGCGGAGCGCGCAATGAATGAACTCTTTGAGGCATTCAAGAAACGATACAATCAGATTCACCAGGCTTACTGGACTGGTACCTTGAGTGATGCTGCATTGGCAACCTGCTGGCATCAGGATCAGTTACGCGAGGTAGTCGGGCATCTGAAGCGCCCGTCTCCTTTCTATCAGCGTCATCTGCATGCGGTGGATGAGCACACCCTGAGCCTGGGCAGCTTGGCGAGTTTGGATTCGATCCATTTCTCGCTGCGGCCAGGCCAGGCAAGCCCAGCCCAGCCCAGCCGGAGCCACAGCGCCACAACCGCGGGATTCGCTGCGGGTCTATCGTCAGCGGTCGCTCAGTCTCGGCAGCACCGAATCTGCCAGCCGATTCAGTATCAGGCAGCATGACACTGCCCCCGCATCCAGTACTCCAAGTGATCTTGCCCCCAGTCGACTGGCGCGCCCGATTTTAGCCACCAGGTCTTTGGTCGAGTCGCGCCCGCGCGTCGCGGCGCTTTTCATCGCGTCCAATGCGGCACTGAAGGATGCGCCTGAGGCGTTTTGCTGCTCGAAGGCTTCGACCGCCGGAATCAGGGTATCCATCAGACACTTATCGCCCACACCGGCTTCGGTGATGTCCTGCAGTGAGGCAAGCCCGCCGCGCAAGAGGCTGGCGAAAGTGACCGCGTCTATCTGTTCGCTGCCACGTACCTGGTCGGCCATACCGATGAACAGGCTGCCATACAGCGGCCCCATGGAGCCACCGATACCTTCCATCAGGCTGAGGGTCAACTCATCCAAGGCTTCGGCCAGCGTCATGGTCCTGCCTTCAATAGTGCGCCCGCAGTGGGCGAAGCCCTTGGCCATGTTGATACCGTGATCGCCATCGCCGATTGCTCCATCGACCTCACTGAGGTATTCGCGGTTGGCGACGATCACGCTGACCAGATCTGCAATGATTGCACTGCCGTCGTGCGTAGAGAAATGTTGGGTCATGGTTCCTGTACCTGTGTCATGCCGATGGAGCGGCAAGGTTGGTCGATAAGGGTTTCGAGCTCCGCGTCCAGCCCGAGCAGGGTCAGGGTCACACCCATCATTTCCAGGGAGGTGAAATAGTTGCCCACATAGCAGCGATGGATTTTCAAGCCCCGTCGCTTGAGCTGTCGTTCCACCTCGGCATAGAAAACGTACAGCTCCATCACCGGTGTCGCGCCGAGACCTGAAACCAGTACGACGATGCTGTCGTCGGTGCTGAAATCGCGGTCGGCCAGAATCGGCGCCAACATGCGTTCGGCCATTGCAGCAGCAGGCTCGATGGCAATGACTTCGATGCCGGGTTCGCCGTGGTGGCCGATACCCAATTCCATCTGGCCGTCCGGGATCTGGAAGTTGGGCTTGCCGACCGCCGCGATGGTGCAAGGCGTCAGGCCAATGCCGATGGAACGGCATCGATCCACTGCTTTCTGGGCGACACGGATCACGCCGTCCAGATCGTAGCCCTGAGCGGCGGCGGCGCCGCCCACCTTCCACATGAAGATTTCACCCGCCACGCCGCGGCGCTTGGCGATATCGGCCTTTGGCGCCGAAGCCACGTCGTCATTGGCGACGACGGTACGAATGTGCAGGTCTTTGCTGGCGGCCATTTTCATCGCCAGCTTCACGTTCATGTTGTCGCCCGCGTAGTTGCCATACAGGCAGGCCACGCCGGCACCGTGATCGGCTGCGCGGAAGGCATCGAAGAAGCTCTTGGCGGTGGGAGATGAGAAGATCTCGCCGACCGCCACTGCGTCGACCAGACCGGGGCCGACGTAGCCCAGAAACGCCGGTTCGTGACCGGAGCCGCCGCCGGTCACGATACCCACTCGGCCTTGTTCGCAAGGCCGTGTTTTGCTGATGACCCTTGGATTGCCGTCGCTCTGGGTCAGCTCCGGGTGCGCGACCAGAATGCCACGCAGCATATCCTCGACCACTTGATCCGGATCGTTTATCACTCGATTCATGACGCGGTTTCCTTTGTTCTTTTTATCAGGGTCTGGCGGATCAAGGTTCCAGCACCACCTTCAATGATTTATCGCCTCGCTCCATCACTGCAAAGGCTTCCTTGAAGTCCTTTAGGGCGAACTTGTGGGTCACGACATCGCGCATGTCGATCTTGCGGTTGCCGATGAAATCGATGGCCCTTGGGTACATGTACGGCCCGAGATGTGAGCCCAGTACATCCAGTTCCTTGCGGTCGCCGATGATCGACCAATCCACTGTGGCTTCATCGTTGAATACACTGAACTCCACGAAGCGCCCCAGTTTGCGCAACATCGCCAGGCCCTGATTGACCGCCTTGTGGTGCCCGGTGGCCTCTATATAAATGTCGCAGCCATACCCGTCGGTAATTTCCCGAATCTTGGCCAGCACATCGACCTCTGCCGGGTTCCACACTTCGTCTGCGCCCATGCGCAGGGCGAGTTCGGCGCGCTCGGGTTTCATGTCCAGGACAATGAGTTTTTTCGGGTTGCGCATGCGCACTGCGCCGATTATTCCCAGGCCCAAGGTCCCGGCGCCTGCGACCACGACAACGTCGTCGAAATCCACATTGGCCCGTTCTGCGGCGTGCAGCGAGCATGCAAGGGGCTCGATCAAGATCGCTTCGTCCGGAGCGATGGAGTCCGGCACCTTATGAATGATGCCCTCCTTGGTGAAGATCATGTATTGGGCCATGGCACCCTGAACGTTGTTCTGAAAGCCATAAAGGTCGTGCTTCTGGCACATCCAGTACTGTCCGTGATTGCAGAATCGGCAGCCCCAGCACGGCACGATCTGCTCGGAAATGACCCGGTCGCCGACCTGCACTCCGCGTTTCTCAGCACCCGGTCCGAGGGCAACCACTCGACAGACGAATTCGTGGCCGGGAATCATCGGCGGTTTGACGTAGCGTGGTTGTTCGGCGTCGCCCCAAAAGGAAGGCGCGCCACGATACGTCTTGATGTCGCCCATGCAGATACCGCACAGCTCGACTTTGGTCAGGATCTCGTCGGGGCCGGGGGTGGGGACGTCGACGATTTCGAGCCGGTAGTCTTCCGGCCCATGACAAACTACCGCCTGCATGGTGGCTGGAATCACCGGAGAGAGCTGCTCGGCAGTGCGTTCGATAACGGTGGACATGTAGTTGAACCTCGTGACGGAAAATTGAGTTACTGGATGCTGTAGCCGCCGTCGATCACCACGTTTTCACCGGTGATCATGCTGGCCGCATCGCTGAGCAGGTACAACGCCAGCCCGGCGATTTCTTCCGGTTGCGCGAAGCGGCCTGCGGGAATCTGCAATCTGGCCCGTTTGCCCAGGTCGCCGGCCCAGGCTTTCTTGCCCAGCGCGGTCTCGACGATGGTCGGGGAGATGGCATTGACGTTGATGTGTGGCGCCCATTCCATGGCCAGGACCTTGGTCATGCCGACCACCGCTGCCTTGCTCGCGCAATAGGCGACATGGCGGTCCAGGCCGATGACGGCGGCCTGCGAGGCGAGGTTGACGATGCGTCCGCCGCCTTGCGCCAACATGTGCCGAGCGCAGGCCTGAGCGACGAAAAAACTAGCCTTGAGATTGATCGCCAGTGTCGTGTCCCAAGCGTTTTCGGTAACGTCGAGCGCTTTGTCGAGCACCGCGACCCCAGCGCTGTTGACCAGATAATCGATACACTTGAAGCGATCAACGACGGTATCGATGGTGCGGGTGATCTGGTCGATCTGGCGCAAATCCACCCTGAGGCCGATGTGCGCTGTGCCCAGGCCGGCGGCGATTTCGACGACTGCAGGATCACGGTCCAGCAACACAACCCGTGCCCCTCGCTCAACCAGCAGGCCGGCACAGGCCAAGCCTATGCCGGCCGCCCCGCCAGTGATCACCGCGCAGCGGCCGTCGAGGTCGAAGGCCCTGTTCCAGAATTCAGACATGAAGATGACTCCTGTGTCGCGCCGGGTGGATCGATCGTCGCTCGCGCTCGGCGGCAACGATCGGGGGGCGATCGCTATTTGCCGCCGCTGACCTGTTGATACAGCGCATCGGCATTGCTGTCGGTCACCGGCACCCACGGCAGGATGTAGTTCTTGTCAGTGCCGTCACCCCACTTCACGTCTTTGGCGTAGCGCTCCCAGATGACCGACTGCGGTTTGTAATCCTTGCCCGCCAAGGCGCGAAGGGCCACATCCAATGCGCCTTGAGACTGCGCCTGAGCATCTTGGAGGAAGGTCGTGACTTCGTTTTTCTTCGCGGCCTGGATCGCGTCGGGCATCCCGTCGATGGACGTGACCGGCACGTCGGCAGGCGTCAGGCCGCGGGATTTGACGGCTTGCAACGCGCCAAGGGCCATGTCGTCGTTTTGCGCGATGATTCCGGAGATACCCCCGTTGGGGTGCGCATTGAGCCAGTCCTCGGTCAGCGCGAGGGCTTCTGCACGGGACCAGTTGGCGGTCTTCATTTCGATGATCTTGATGTCGGGGTGTTTTTTGAGGACTTCCATTTCGCCCTTTTCGCGGTCGATCTGCGCCGACTGGCCGATCGGCCCCTGAATGATTACGACGTCGCCCTTGCCCTTGAGTTTGTCGACCATGGCTTGCGCCTGAAGACGACCACCCTCGACATCATCGTTGCCCACATAAGGCACCTTGGCACTGGCCACTCGGGTGTTGGAGGCGATCACTGGAATGTCGCTCTCCATCGCTCGAGCCACGGTCCCGATGCCCGCCTTGGTATCGATGGGCACGAAAATGATCGCGTCGTAATGCTGGGTGATCATGGTTTCGATCTGGTTGTTCTGGGTCAGCGCGTCGTAATTGCCATCGAACACGGTGATTTGCACGGTGCCGTCCTTGACCGCCGGATGCTGCTTGAGCTCACGGACCCAGTTCTGCATGAACTGGCCTTTGAGGCCGTAGACCGCTGCACCGATTTTGTAGGTCTTGCCATCGGCGGCCAGGGAGATGCTGCTGGCGAGCAGGGAGAGCGCTGCCGCAGCGGCCAGGGATTTACCGAATTTCATGGTGAGAACCTCTTATTGTTGTAGTGAGTCGTTTCATTCGGACTTGCGGTTCCTAACGTTTTTTCTTGCGCCACACATCGATCAGCACGGCGAGCACGATGATCAGGCCTTTGGCGACTTGCTGGTAATAGGAAGACACGCCGAGCAGGTTCAGGCCGTTGTTGATCACACCGATCAGCAAGGCGCCAAACAGCGTGCCAACGATGCTGCCGGTGCCGCCGGACAGGCTGGTACCACCGATGACCACGGCCGCAATGGCATCCAGTTCATAGGACATGCCGGCCTGGGGCAGGGCGGAGGTGGTCCGTGCCGATAACACTACACCGGCCAGCCCTGCAAGCAGCCCGGACACCACGTACACCGAAAACATCACCTTGCGCACGCCGATCCCGGAGGTGCGCGCGCTCTTTTCGTTACCGCCAACGGCGTATACATAGCGGCCGTAGGTGGTGTAGCGCAGCACCATCCAGAAAATCAGCGCCACCACGGCAAAGATGATGATCGGCACGCCGATCGGGCCGATCTTGCCAATGCCCATCGCCAGGTACGCTTCAGGCAGGTCGGTGACCGGGCTGCCGTCATTGAGGATGAAGGTCATGCCGCGGGCGATGCTGAGCATGCCCAGCGTGGCGACGAAGGGCGGGATGGACAGGTTGGCGACCATGAAGCCGTTGACCACACCCAGCATCGCCCCGGCGAACATGCCGGCGCTGACGGCGGCCAGCAGCCCGTAACCCTGAGTCGCCACCAGGGCGCTGCACAGGCCGGCGAAGGCGAGAATGGAGCCCACCGAGAGATCGATACCCTTGGTCAGAATCACATACGTCATGCCGACCGCGAGGATGCCGTTGATGGAAGTCTGGCGCAGGATGTCCATCCAGTTGCGCCACGTCATGAAGTACTCGCTGGCAAAAGCCATCAGCAGGCACAGCAGGATAAACACCAGTGGCAGGCCGAAGCGATCGAGCGACCACCGCAGGCCAGTGCGCGATTTGGCGGTGGCAGGGGCTGGCGCAATTATGGTTTTTGCATTCATGAGGCAAGACTCAACAAGGCTTCCTGGGAAAGTTCGGTGTCGCTGCTGATAGTCACCAGTTTGCCGGCCTTGAACACGGCGATCCGGTCACTCAGGCGCAACAGTTCGGGCGCTTCCGAAGACACCACGATGGCCGCACCACCGGCGCGGACAAATTCATCCAGCAGGTGATAGATCTCCTGCTTGGCACCTTCATCGATACCCCGCGTGGGTTCGTCGCAGAGCAGGCACACAGGCTGGGTGGACAGGCACTTGGCGAGGACCACTTTCTGTTGATTGCCGCCGCTCATGGACGCCACCGGCAGGTCCAGCGAAGTCGTCTTGATCTGCAGGCGCTTGACCATGGCTTCAGCCAGTTGGTGTTCCTTGCGGGCATTGATCAGCGACCAGTTCGATAGCTGTTGGTAGGCCGACAGGGCGATGTTGGACAGAATGCTGGCGCTGAGTACCAGGCCACTGTCCTTGCGGTCTTCGGTCACCAGCGACATGCCCGCGCGAATGGTCGCCTTGGGCAGGCCAGTCGGCATGGGTTTGCCTTGCAGGGTGACGCTGCCCGAATCCGGAGTGGTCAGGCCATAGATGCAGTTGAGGAATTCGCTGCGGCCAGAACCCATCAGGCCATAGATGCCTAGAATCTCGCCGTGACGCAGTTGCAGGCTGATGTCCTCGAATTCACCGCTGCGGCTCAGGCCGGCCACGTTCAGGCAGCACTCGGCAGCGCATTCACGCCCGACCTTGTGATCGACTCGCGTCAGCTCTCGGCCAACGATGCCGCGCACCAGATGCGTGCGGTCGATATCGGCCATGTGCCCGGTTTCAACGAAGGCCCCGTCGCGAAAGATGCTGTATTCATCGGCAATCTGCGCAAGCTCGCTGAGGCGGTGGGACACATACACGATACCCGCGCCGCGAGCGGTGAGGCGGCGGATGGCCTTGAACAGGGTTTGCGCCTCACGTTCGCCGATCGCGGAGGTGGGCTCATCCATGATCATCACTTGGCAGTCGTGGCTGAATGCCTTGGCGATTTCCACCAGTTGTATCTGCGCCACGCTCAAGCGGTGCATGGGGCTGGTAGCGTCGACGTCGAACTCCAGCTCTTCGAGCAACTCGCGAGTGCGCCGGTTCAGCGTCTTGCTGTCCACGATGCATCCGGCACGGCGCGGTTCACGACCCAGCCAGATATTTTCGGCGACGGTCATGAAGGGGATCGGTTCCAGCTCTTGGGTGATCATCGCAATCCCGGCCGCCAGCGCCTCGCTAGGGCGGCTGAACTGCACCGGGGCGCCGTTGAGCAGGATAGTGCCGGCGTCACGCGCGGTGATGCCCATCAGGATGCTGAGGAAAGTCGACTTGCCTGCGCCGTTGCCTCCGCACAGGGCATGCACGCTACCGGCACGTAACGACAGGCGCCCGTCACGCAGGGCAGGGATGCCAGCGTAGGCCTTGGTGACTTGTTCAGCCTGGAGCAGTAATGGCGTGGCCATTGGCGTGTCCTTCTGCTGTGAGTTCTTGTTAGTGACTGCGATACCGCTCAGTGAGCATATGTTTATCAAATGAAATTCTGATCAGTCAATCTCTTTCATTAAAAAAGCCCAGATAAGCCCTATTTATTGGGTTTTTTTCGTGGCTTGGCATTTTTTTGGTCCTTCTGGCTAAAGCTTGCTTGACATAAGGAAGATAATATTCGACAAATGCACGATCTTAATTTCATCGATTGAACATATGTTCATGTATTGCTTGATAACGTTAGCGGAGCCAAAACGCCATGAATACACCTTTCCCGGTGGCAATCGGATGCGATGAAGCGGGTTATGACCTCAAGGAATTGTTGAAGCGCCACATCGAGTCGCTGGGCTATCCGGTGACCGATTTCGGTACCCATTCCACTGCGCCGGTGCTCTACCCGGACATCGCCCTGGCCGTGGCAACGGCCATCAATGCCGGTGAACAACGGCTGGGTGTGCTGGTCTGCGGTACCGGGATCGGCATGGCCATCTCGGCCAACAAGGTGCTGGGGATTCGCGC
Organism: Gammaproteobacteria bacterium; assembly: GCA_903970465.1. Lineage (GTDB taxonomy): Bacteria > Pseudomonadota > Gammaproteobacteria > Pseudomonadales > Pseudomonadaceae > Aquipseudomonas. The sequence continues at coordinate 3,036 of CAJCIO010000114.1, read as the reverse complement.
TGCCCAGGCCCACGACACCTACTCGGCAGAACGCGCACGCAAAAGCAACGATGCGCAGATCCTCTCCATTGGTGCTCGGGTCGTGGGCGCTGAGCTTGCGAAAAGCATCGTCAAGTCGTTTCTGGAGTCGGAGTTCGAAGCTGCGCGCTCCGGCGCCAAGGTCGAGCGCATCAGCGCGATCGAGCGGGACGGGCATCAGTAGTGGACGGGACAGGGCGGGAGTGGGGAGAATGCGCGTTTGACCCCGAAACGGAAGCCCACCCACATGAGTGACAGTACCCAGCGCATGGCTAGCGACATCGATCTGATGACCGAAGTCGCGATGCTCTATTACCTCGAGAACGTCACTCAGGAAGCCATCGCCAAACGCTTCACCCTGTCCCGGGCCAAAGTCAGCCGACTGCTCAAGCGGGCGCGGGACGAGGGCATCGTCGAAGTGCGTGTGTTGCAGCATCCGGTGATGAACAACGAACTGGAGTTGGCACTGGTGGAGCGGTTTCAACTGGACCGGGCATTGATTGCGGTCGACCACAGCGACCCCGACACGCAGCGCTCGGCGGTTGCCAGCCTGGTTGCCAATTACCTGAACAAGACCCTCAGCGACGGCATGATCGTCGCCGTCGGCATGGGGCGGAATGTGGGCGCTGTGGCTGACAACGTATTTTTGCCGGTGACCCGCAACTGCACATTTGTCTGCGCCATAGGCGGATCGCTCAAGGCCGGCGAATACATGAACCCCGACCACATATGCCGCCGCCTGGCGCTGCGTTTCGGTGGCGAGAGTGAAAGCCTTTACGCGCCGGCCATGGTAGCCAATCCGGAACTGCGCGGCGTGCTGATCAATAACGACACCGTGCGCTCGACGCTGGACCGCGCCCGCCGCGCGGACATGGCGCTGATCGGCATCGGCGACATGAGCGAAAACAGCAACATGGTCCGCATGGGCTGGTTCTCGCCGCAGGAAATCGCCCAGGCGCGGTTGTCTGGCACGGTGGGCGACATGATGGGCTATGACTTCATCGACATCCACGGCCAGCCGGCCGTCAACGCCATACAGGGCCGAGTGATCGGCTTGACCGTGCAGGAGTTGGCGCGCATCAGGGATGTCGTGGCCATCGCCAGCGAAAACACCAAGGCGGCGGCGACGTTGGGTGCGTTACGTTCCGGGGTGATCAACACCCTGGCAACCACGGTCACCAATGCCCACACGATTCTCGCGCTGGATGACGCCACGCGTAAGGGCTGATGCGGTCGCCCCTTGTTACAGCGAGCCGACAAGGGGCATGGCATTGATAATGCCGATAGTGTATTCACACCGCGTTTTTTCCAGTAAACGTGCGATAGACCCCTTGGCTGACGCCTATGTTCGCAGCGCTATCGATGTTTTCGTAAATTGACAATCACAGTCGCGAGTTCTATAAAAAATTCAACTGAATAGGGAACTTGATTAGTTTATTTTGCCACTCAATTGCCTGATGCATCCTTGCCTTTATCATCAATCGTCAGTCAGGAGCGTACATGAGTGCGGTCAGTCCCCAGCAAAATAATTATTTCAATCTAATCAAAATTGCCTACCAAAAAATGGGGCTAAGTCCACCGGTCGACAGTGCCAAGAAGACGCATATTGTCAAGCTGCCAGACGGGGGTGAAATGTACCTTGATCACTATCCGGAAAATTGGCTGATCATCAATTACAACATCGACGTGCCGCCGGCGCTAAGTCTTGAATCGGCCTTGGATATCTTGCAATGCAATTTGAACTTTATCGACAATCCAGGGATCGTTTTCGGCGCTGATCCTGAAAGGAAGGTATTTATAGTCTGGTCGAAGGTCAATATTTCCACGACTGATGGTGTGGAGGTGAGCGATCTTCTTGAAAGATTTTTGATAACCCTGGACACCGTTAAGCAATGGATACACTCAACGGCTCCCCGGACGGTGGCGCCGGACAAACCAAAGATGGCAGAACCTCTTTCTCTTTCAACCATGACCTATGACAAACTGACTCGCACGTCTAGATGATCCACGAAATCTCGATCACCTATAGTCAGGACCTATAAACCATGCCCGCTGATGTCACCAGAAGCCAGATTGCCAACGATAGTATTGTTCTGAAAAACGAGCGGTGGACATTGGCCCCTTCAGCGGTGCGACCGTTTCAGAAAATGCGATCAGGCGAGAGCATGATTTACCGGTCCGGCAGCGATACCTAGCGCTGGATGATTCGCACGGCAGTAATTCGCCTGACACTGGATCTGATTATTATTATCAAAACTCTCTGAGCACTTCTGCTGTTGAGTTTCTGCGGACAGGCCTGCGTGTACGCCACCTTGTCCGGTTCTCGAGGAATAATAATGCGAAATTTAATACTGGTATTATCCTTGCTGTTTTCGGCTAACGCATTTTCAGCCTCGAACATTTTACTGGGCTCATTTCCAGGCGTCGATCACCGGGAAGCATTCGCTCGCTGGTTGGGTAAAGAGCCTGCCGTTGAAGTGATGTTTGCCGACTGGGAAAAAGCGCAGACGGCGCATACGCTGTCCTATATAAATTATATCTGGAGCAGGGGGGCTGTGCCGATGCTCACTTGGGAGTTGTTTACCAGCAATAACCGTACGTCTGAAAAAAATATCAATACACTCATCCACTCCGGAAAATATGACGACTACATCAAGGATTTCCGCGCGTCGCTGAAGAAATGGTTGGCAGGGCCCAATAATATCTATGGCGACGCCGATGATCGGCGGCTCTATATTCGCTTGGGTCACGAGATGAACGGCGATTGGTATCCTTGGGCTCCCGGCTTCGCGGGGTCTGCTGACAGCGATAAAGATTACGTCAAGATGTGGCAGCATGTGCATGACCTCATCGGCGCTGACATCAATTCGGGTCATGTTCAATGGATGTGGATACCCATGAACTGTACCTGCAGTCGCTCCATGAAGTCGCTCTACCCGGGGGACCAATATGTCGACTGGGTCGGTGTCGACGCTTATAACTGGGGGCCTTATCAGGCATCAGGTTGGCAAAGTCCTG
>CAJCIO010000113.1 GCA_903970465.1 Gammaproteobacteria bacterium | reverse complement strand
CAGCTCCTTGTCGGAACTGGTGACGTGCTTTGGCGGAATACGCGCGATTTTAGCGACGATGTCTTCCACTTGTGGCACTTCGATGCGTTTGACCCGATTCTCGACCGGCTGCAGACGCTGATAGGCGCCGGCTTCATCGATCACATCAATGGCCTTGTCCGGCATGTGCCGATCATTGATATAGCGCGACGCCAGTTCAGCGGCAGCGCGCAACGCCTCATCGCTGTACTCGATGCTGTGGTGCGCCTCGAAACGACCTTTCAGGCCACGCAGGATACCGATGGTGTCTTCCACCGACGGCTCGCTGACATCGACTTTCTGGAAGCGTCGAGCCAAGGCACGGTCCTTCTCGAAAATCCCGCGGAATTCCTGGAAGGTGGTCGAGCCGATGCAACGGATATCACCCGAAGACAACAAAGGCTTGAGCAGGTTGGACGCATCCATGACCCCACCAGACGCGGCACCCGCACCAATGATGGTGTGGATTTCGTCGATGAACAGGATCGCCTGCGGACGCTTCTTCAGCTCCCCGAGCAACGCTTTGAAGCGCTTCTCGAAATCGCCGCGGTACTTGGTACCGGCCAGCAATGCACCGAGGTCCAGGGAATAGACCACGCTGTTGGCAAGCAGATCAGGGACTTGATTGTCGACGATTCGCTTGGCCAGGCCCTCGGCGATGGCCGTCTTGCCGACACCGGCCTCACCGACCAGCAGCGGATTGTTCTTGCGCCGACGAGCGAGAATCTGCGCAACGCGCTCGACTTCACTCTCGCGCCCCACCAACGGATCGATCCGGCCCTGGCGAGCAAGTTCATTGAGGTTGCTGGCATAGGCATCCAGCGGATTGCTGGACGAGGAAGACTCACCACCCTCTTCGTCTTGCATCTCTTGCTCCGAATCACTGTTGTCGCCGTGCCCCGGAACCTTGGAGATACCGTGGGCAATGTAGTTGACCACATCGATACGGGCCACGCTCTGCTGCTTGAGCAGAAAGACGGCCTGGCTTTCCTGTTCGCTGAAAATCGCCACCAGCACGTTGGCGCCGGTGACTTCACGCTTGCCCGAGCTCTGCACGTGGAATACCGCGCGCTGCAATACGCGCTGGAAACCCAGGGTCGGCTGCGTTTCACGGTCTTCGTCGTGGACGGGAATCAGAGGAGTAGTGGAATCGATGAACTCCTGCAGATCATGCTTGAGTTTGTCGAGGTTCGCGCCACAGGCGCGCAATACAGTGGAGGCTGCCTCGTTATCCAACAACGCCAGCAGGAGATGCTCGACGGTCATGAATTCATGACGCTTCGAGCGCGCCTCCTTGAAGGCTAGATTGAGGGTGACTTCGAGCTCGCGGTTTAACATAGCTTCACCTCATACCCAAGTGGTCGGCGATTAACCGTCCTTCTCGATTTCACAGAGTAGCGGATGCTGGCTTTCCCTGGCGTACTGATTCACCTGCGTTGCCTTGGTTTCGGCGATATCGCGGGTGAAAAGACCACAGACGGCGCGTCCCTCTGTATGGACTGCCAGCATGACCTTGGTTGCCAACTCACGATTCAGGTTGAAAAACACCTCTAGCACTTCGACCACGAAATCCATCGGAGTGTAATCATCATTGAACAAAACCACCTTGTACATCGGTGGGGCCTGCAGTGCAGGCTTGGAATCCTGTACAGCCACGCCCGAAGCGTCGTCCTCCTGCGTGGACGGGCGGTCCTGATTGAAGGTTAGTCGAATCTGGTTGACTGAATGCATGGAATGAAGGTTCATCATCGTTGTGCGAATAGGGTTGTGGGGTTGACGTTGTGTCCGATCGGATACTCGGCTGTCGCATGACCTTGACTATCGGCAAAACGGTGTTACAACCAATAGAACCCACATTGGGGAATAAAGGTCCGCACAGTCAATTAAAATTTTTTCGACGGTGCGGTGAACGGGGATGATACTCCAGACCTGGGGTCCTTTGCAGAGGGATATGAGCATGGCAAGTGGTAAAGTCAAGTGGTTCAACAATGCCAAGGGCTATGGCTTCATCAACGAAGACGGCAAGACGGAAGACCTCTTCGCCCATTATTCAGCCATCACGATGGATGGCTACAAAACACTCAAGGCAGGGCAGCCGGTAAAATTCAACATCATTCAGGGACCTAAAGGCTTGCATGCAGTGGAGATTTCCAGTGTGACGCAAGAGGCCGCCACCCCTGTGACCCCTGCGCTACAAACTGCCGTTTCCGCTTGATCCGCTAGCTTTCCGGACCAACGGTCGACCGCTCGTCGGCAGCTCAATGGTGATGATTGAGCTGCCGACGCGCTTTCGTTTGCCCGGCAATAAATACTCTGGGTGGGTCGACAGCGGCGGTAGAAGGTTAGACGAAAGGACTGCAAGCAAGCGTCGCATTTCTGCCACTGACCAGTGGTATAATGCCGCAGTGACCAGCGAGTCACTGAGGTCGCGGGCCTTCGAAGCTGCCTTCACAAGGAAGCTTCCGGCCCCCACCAGGCCGGACTGTCAAATACAGCTCGACCGCTTGACGCTCAACTGATGCAAAAAACATCAACGCGATGAATCCTCGACTTTCGGCTCATTGTTGCCCGTGGACCGAAAGCGCCTACCCTGCGCATCTCGAGGTTCTGTGCATGCTCAGCAAAGAAGAGAGTTAATCCGAATATGCCCACCCGTTCGAAGATCATCTACACCTTCACCGACGAAGCTCCCGCACTCGCCACCTACTCCCTGCTGCCGATCATCGAGGCTTACACTGCGTTCGCTGACATCGCCGTCGAGACCCGGGACATTTCCCTTGCCGGCCGCATCCTCTCCAGCTTCCCGGAAAAACTGACTGCCGAACAGCGTGTCGGCGACCATCTCGCTGAACTGGGCGAACTGGCCAACACCCCGGAAGCCAACATCATCAAGCTGCCTAACATCAGCGCTTCGGTCCCCCAGCTCAAGGGCGCGATCAAAGAGCTGCAGGATCAGGGCTTCGATATCCCCGACTATCCTGAAGTGCCGACCACCGACGCCGACAAGGATGCCAAGCTGCGTTACGACAAGATCAAGGGCAGCGCGGTGAACCCGGTACTGCGCGAAGGCAACTCCGATCGTCGTGCACCGCTGTCGGTCAAGAACTACGCGCGCAAGCACCCGCACAAGATGGGCGCCTGGAGCAGCGAGTCGAAGTCTCACGTCGCACACATGAGCGAAGGTGACTTCTATGGCAGCGAAAAATCGGTACTGATCAAGGACGCCGGTAGCGTCAAGATCGAACTGGTTGCCCAGGACGGCACCACCACCGTGCTGAAGGAAAAGACCGCGGTCAAGGCTGGCGAGATCATCGACAGCTCGACCATCAGCAAAAAGGCGCTGCGTGCATTCGTCGCCGCTGAGATCGAAGATGCCAAGAAGCTTGGCGTGCTGCTGTCGATCCACCTGAAAGCGACCATGATGAAGGTCTCCGACCCGATTCTGTTCGGCCAGATCGTTGCCGAGTACTACAAGGATACCCTTGCCAAGCACGAAGCCGTGCTCAAGCAGATCGGGTTCAACCTGAACAACGGCATCGGCGATCTGTACTCGCGCATCAAGGCGCTGCCGCAAGCCCAGCAGGACGAAATCGAAGCCGACATCAAGGCCGTCTACGCTACGCGCCCTGCCCTGGCCATGGTCAACTCCGATAAAGGCATCACCAACCTGCACGTGCCTAGCGACGTTATCGTCGACGCCTCGATGCCGGCCATGATTCGTGATTCCGGCAAGATGTGGAACACCGAAGGTCAGCTGCAGGACACCAAGGCACTGATTCCGGATCGTTGCTACGCCACCATCTATCAAACAGTGCTCGAAGACTGCAAAAAACACGGCGCCTTCGACCCCACCACCATGGGCACTGTGCCGAACGTCGGCCTGATGGCGCAAAAAGCCGAAGAGTACGGTTCGCACGACAAGACTTTCCAGGTTGAATCCACCGGCACCGTGCGCGTCACCGACACCAACGGCACCGTGCTGATGGAACAGCAAGTCGAAGCGGGCGACATCTGGCGCATGTGCCAGGTCAAGGATGCGCCGATCCAGGATTGGGTCAAGCTGGCCGTCAACCGCGCTCGTGCGTCCAACACCCCGGCGGTGTTCTGGCTCGACCCGGCTCGCGCCCACGACGCCCAAGTCATCAAGAAGGTCGAGACCTACCTCAAGGATCACGACACTTCCGGCCTGGACATCCGCATCATGGCCCCGGACGCCGCCATGGCCCTGTCGCTGGAGCGCATCCGCGCCGGCAAGGACACCATCTCGGTGACCGGCAACGTGCTGCGCGACTACTTGACCGACCTGTTCCCGATCATGGAGCTGGGTACATCGGCCAAGATGCTGTCGATCGTGCCACTGATGAATGGCGGCGGGCTGTTCGAAACCGGCGCTGGCGGCTCGGCTCCCAAGCACGTGCAGCAGTTGGTCGAAGAGAACTTCCTGCGCTGGGATTCGCTGGGTGAATTCCTCGCCCTGGCCGCCTCGTTGGAGCACCTGGGCACGACCTACAACAACAGCAAAGCGCTGGTGTTGGCCAAGACCCTGGATCAGGCGACCGGCAAGTTCCTGGACAACAACAAGTCGCCATCGCGCAAGGTCGGCAACATCGACAACCGCGGCAGCCACTTCTATCTGGCGCTGTACTGGGCTGAAGCCCTGGCAGCCCAGACCGACGACGCCGAGCTGCAAAAGCAGTTCGCCGCCGTGGCCAAGACTCTGTCCGACAACGAGGCGAAAATCGTCACCGAGTTGAACAGCGTGCAAGGCAAGCCAGTGGACATCCAAGGCTACTACCGCACCAACCCCGAGCTGACTCGCCAGGCCATGCGCCCAAGCGCCACGCTCAACGCCGCGATCGATTCGCTGGCATCGTAATGTTGTAAAGCAATATCCAGAACCCCGGCCACCGTGCCGGGGTTTTGTGTTTTGGCTGACGGCGCTTTCACGGGCAGTGCCCGCCTCCACAGGTCAGGTGATGTCCCGTGGGAACGGGCTCTGCCCGTGAAAGCGCCAGCAGCCACTCTACAAATCCCACGCCGCGACACCACACCTTTGGCCATGCAGTCCCCACCCTGCTAGAATCGCCCCCTTTCGCAGACACACAGCTCATACCTATGCGCGACTCAGCCCCAGCAACCCAGCGCGTGATCGTCGGCATGTCCGGCGGCGTGGACTCTTCCGTTTCTGCCGTTCTGCTCATGGAGCAGGGCTATCAGGTCGAAGGCCTGTTCATGAAGAACTGGGAAGAAGACGACGGCACCGAATACTGCACCGCCCGCGAAGACCTCGCAGACGCGCAAGCCGTGTGCGACCGTATCGGCATCAAGCTGCACACCGCCAACTTCGCCGCAGAGTACTGGGATCATGTCTTCGAACACTTCCTTGAAGAGTACAAGGCCGGCCGGACCCCCAATCCGGACATCCTCTGCAACCGCGAAATCAAGTTCAAGGCATTCCTCGACTACGCCCTGACCTTGGGCGCCGACCTGATCGCCACCGGCCATTACGTGCGCCGCCGCGACCTGGACAGCCGCACCGAGCTGCTCAAAGGCCTTGACCCGAACAAGGACCAGAGCTATTTCCTGCACGCCGTCGGCGGCGAGCAGATTGCCCGCACTCTGTTCCCGGTCGGCGAGCTGGAAAAGCCTGAAGTACGCGCCATCGCCGAGAAGCGCGGGCTGGCCACCGCGAAGAAAAAAGACTCCACCGGCATCTGCTTTATCGGCGAGCGCCGCTTTACCGACTTCCTCAAGCAGTACCTGCCCGCGCAGCCGGGTGAGATCAAGACCACCCGCGGCGAAGTGATCGGCCGCCATGCCGGCCTCATGTACCACACCATCGGCCAGCGTCAGGGCCTGGGCATCGGCGGCCTGAAAGACGCCGGCGACGATCCGTGGTACGTGCTGGTCAAAGATCTGGAGCACAACGAACTGATCGTCGGTCAGGGCAATGAACACCCGTGGCTGTTCTCGCGCGCCCTGCTGGCGTCGGAAATCTTCTGGGTCAACCCGATCGATCTCGCCCAACCGCGCCGTCTGACCGCCAAGGTTCGCTATCGCCAGGGTGACCAGGCGTGCACCCTGGAACAGACCAGCCAAGGCTATCGCGCGGTGTTCGACGAGCCTCAGCGGGCCGTCACCCCGGGTCAGTCCGTAGTGTTTTACGATGGCGACGTGTGCCTGGGCGGTGGCGTCATTGAAGTGGCAGAACCTTGGTATGCCCGCGACAGCCTCACCCGGGAAGCCCGTTCATGACCCAGGCCCAGGAACAACTCACGGCCTTGGGCGCCGTGTTCCAGGCCGCCGTGCTGGTCGACCGCATCGCCAAGACCGGTCAGGTCGGCGAAGCAGATCTGCGCTGCATGCTTGGCAGCCTGATGGTGATCGACCCCAAGGACACCCTCGACGTGTTCGGCGGCAATGACCTGTACCTGCGCGACGGCTATCGCGCCCTTGCCAGCGCCCTGGAACGAGACCCCAGCAGCCTGCAGCGCGAACCGCTGCGCTATGCCCTGTCGATGCTCGGCCTGGAGCGCCAACTGGGCAAGCGTGAAGACATGCTGGCCGTCATCGGCAAGCGCTTGCCACAGATTCAGAATCAGGTAGAGCATTTCGGCCTGGTTCACGAGAACGTTATCGCCGCCAGTGGCGCGCTCTATCAGGACACCCTCAGCACCCTGCGCCAGCGCATTCAGGTGCAGGGCGATATGCGCCACTTGCAGCAGCCGAGCAACGCCTCGAAGATCCGCGCCCTGCTGCTGGCAGGTATCCGCTGCGCACGCTTGTGGCGGCAGCTCGGCGGTCACCGCTGGCAACTGGTGATCAGCCGGCGCAAGCTGTTGCGCGAGCTCTACCCCATGCTGCGCGGCTGAATCACAGCATTACCTGTAGCGAGGGGCTTGCCCCCGAAAATACTGTCAGCCACATTGGCACCTTAGACGTATTGATCGGGGCAAGCCCCCTCGCTGGATAGAAGGCGCCCTTTAGTCGCGCGGGCGGCACGGCACTGCCGCCCCATATGATTTTTTCATGTATAATTCGCGCCCCATTTCGTGCCCGACTGTCCGAGAACGCCCCATGCTGCTTTCATCGCTCACTGCGGTTTCCCCTGTAGACGGCCGCTACGCTGGCAAGACTCAAGCACTGCGCCCAATTTTCAGCGAATACGGCCTGATCCGTTTTCGCGCCCTGGTCGAAGTCCGCTGGCTCCAGCGCCTCGCCGCTCACCCGCAAATCGCTGAAGTGCCGGCGTTCTCCGCCGAAGCCAACGCCCTGCTCGACGCCCTGGCCAGCGACTTCGCGCTCGAACACGCCGAGCGCGTGAAAGAGATCGAACGCACCACCAACCACGACGTCAAGGCCATCGAGTACCTGCTCAAGGAACAAGCGGCCAAGCTGCCGGAACTGGCCAAGGTCAGCGAGTTCATCCACTTCGCCTGCACCAGCGAGGACATCAACAACCTGTCCCATGCCCTGATGCTGCGCGAAGGCCGCGACACCGTGATGCTGCCATTGATGCGCCAGATCGCCGAATCGATCCGCGAGCTCGCGCATCGCTTCGCCGAGGTGCCGATGCTGTCGCGCACCCACGGCCAGCCTGCTTCGCCGACCACGTTGGGCAAAGAGCTGGCCAACGTCGTCTACCGCCTCGAGCGGCAGATCGCGCAAGTCGCCGCCGTGCCGCTGCTGGGCAAGATCAACGGCGCCGTGGGCAACTACAACGCCCACCTTTCGGCCTACCCTGCCATCGACTGGGAAGCCAACGCCCGCGCTTTCATCGAAGACGAACTGGGTCTGGGCTTCAACCCGTACACCACGCAGATCGAACCGCACGATTACATTGCTGAGTTGTTCGATGCCATTGCCCGCTACAACACCATCCTGATCGACTTTGATCGCGATATCTGGGGCTACATCTCTCTGGGCTACTTCAAGCAGCGCACCATCGCGGGCGAAATCGGCTCGTCGACCATGCCCCACAAGGTCAACCCGATCGACTTCGAAAACTCCGAAGGCAATCTCGGTATCGCCAACGCCCTGTTCCAGCATTTGGCCAGCAAGCTGCCGGTTTCCCGCTGGCAGCGCGACCTGACCGACTCCACCGTACTGCGCAACCTGGGTGTCGGCTTTGCCCACAGCGTGATTGCTTACGAAGCCAGCCTCAAGGGCATCAGCAAGCTGGAAATCAACGAAGTCAAGATCGCCGCAGACCTGGACGCCTGCTGGGAAGTGCTGGCCGAGCCGATCCAGACGGTCATGCGCCGCTTCGACATCGAGAACCCGTACGAGAAGCTCAAAGAGCTGACCCGCGGCAAGGGTATCGGCCCGGAGGCACTGCAAACCTTCATCGACGGGCTCGACATGCCCGCCGACGCCAAGGCCGAGCTGAAAAAGCTCACCCCGGCCAACTACATCGGCAACGCTGCGGCCCAGGCCAAGCGCGTCTGACACGCGAGCCCCTGGACGACACGCCCGGCAGTGCCGGGCGTTTTTATTGGCGCTATAAAAAAGCTTATTTTCAATAGGTTACACATGAAATCCGATACTCCACTGCAACTCCTGGGCGGCCTTACGGCACAAGAATTCCTGCGTGACTACTGGCAGAAAAAACCGCTGCTGATCCGCCAGGCCTTCACCGACTTCGACAACCCGATCAGCCCCGACGAACTGGCAGGCCTGAGCCTGGAAGAAGAAGTCGAATCGCGCATCGTCATCGAAAACGGCGAGCGGCCCTGGGAAATGCGCCGCGGACCATTCGCCGAAGACACCTATAGCAGCCTGCCGGAGACGGAGTGGACCCTGCTGGTGCAAGCGGTCGATCAGTTCGTGCCGGAAGTCGCCGCACTGCTGGAGTCTTTCCGCTTCCTGCCGAGCTGGCGCATCGATGATGTGATGATCAGCTACGCCACCCCAGGCGGCGGCGTCGGCCCGCACTTCGATAACTACGACGTGTTCCTGCTGCAGGGGCATGGCAAGCGCAACTGGAAAGTCGGCCAGATGTGCAACTCCGACAGCCCGCTGATCGAACACAGCGACCTGCGCATCCTCGCCGACTTCGAACAAGCCGAAGAATGGGTGCTGGAACCGGGCGACATGCTCTACCTGCCGCCGCGCATCGCCCACTGCGGCGTGGCCGTGGATGAGTGCATGACCTACTCGGTCGGCTTCCGGGCGCCGAGCGCGGCCGAAGTCCTGACTCACTTCACCGACTTCCTCAGCCAGTTCCTCCCTGATGAAGACCGCTACAGTGATGCCGATGCCAAGCCAGTCAGCGATCCGCACCAGATCCAGCACGACGCCCTTGACCGCCTCAAAGGCCTGCTGGCCGAGCACATGAGCGACGAGCGCCTGCTGCTGACCTGGTTCGGCCAGTTCATGACCGAGCCGCGCTATCCTGAACTGGTCGCCGGCAGCGAAGTGGAAGAAGAAGACCTGCTGGGCGGCCTGGAAGACGGCGCAGTCCTGATCCGCAATCCAAGCGCGCGTTTGGCCTGGTCGGAAGTCGACGACGATCTGCTATTGTTCGCCAGTGGCCAGAGCCGCCTGCTGCCAGGCCATCTGCGCGATTTGCTGAAGCTGATTTGCGCGGCCGATGCCTTGCACATCGACAATCTGGGTCCATGGTTGCAGGATGAAAACGGCCGCATGCTAGTCTGCGAGCTGATCAAACAAGGAAGTCTGGGATTTGCCGATGAATAAAATCGAAGTCAGAGTCGCCGATTGGCATAGGGACAACGCCGATCTGCGGCGCATTCGCGAAGCGGTGTTCATCTCCGAGCAGGCGGTCCCGCCCGAGCTGGAATGGGACGGCGACGATACTGACGCCGTGCATTTTCTGGCCGAGGAAGGCGATTTCGCGATCGGCACCGCACGTCTGTTGCCCGACGGGCATATCGGCCGGGTATCGGTGCTCAGGGACTGGCGCGGCATGAAGGTCGGCGACGCCTTGATGCACGCCGCCATCGCCGAGGCCGAGCGCCGCGGCATCATGCAGCAGGCGCTGAGCGCCCAGGTGCATGCCACGGCGTTCTACGAGCGACTGGGCTTCAGGGTGGTCAGCGAGGAATTCCTCGAAGCCGGCATTCCGCACGTCGATATGCTGCGCAACGGCTGATCTATCTCGGTATAACTTGCTGGCCCACTCCCGGGCAGAGCCCCGTCCCACAGGTCTACGCGTTCCCCCTGTGGGACCGGGCTCTGCCCGCGAAGAAGCCTCCAAGCCACTGCAATCCCCATCCCCTCCCCAAGAATGCGCCATAATCAATATCCCCTTCGCGGAGATATCGGACATGTCGCTTCGTCCCTTGCTGTCCTGCCTGCTCATCACCCTCAGTGCCTCGGCCATCGCCGACACTCAGGTACTGCAACTCAACAACCGCACCAGCGATGAACTGCTGCCAGTAGCGCGCAACTTCCTTGGTCAGGATGGCAAGGTCAGCGCCTACGGCAATCAGCTGATCGTCAATGCCGCCCCCGACAAGATTGACGCCCTGCGCGGCCTGCTGGGCCAGCTCGATGTCGCCGCCAAGCGCCTGCTGATCAGCGTCGATACCTCCGACAGCAATAACGCGGGCGGTACGGGCTACAGCGTCAACGGTCAAGGTCAGGGCCGGGTGATCAACTACGGCACCGCCAACCGTACCGGTGGCGTGCAGCAAGTGCAGGCCAGCGAAGGTGTGCCGGCGCTGATCCAGACCGGCGAGAGCGTGCCGCTGACCACCACTCAGCCAGATGCCTACGGGCGCCCCCAGGCACAGACCCAATACCGCAATGTCACCCAGGGTTTCTACGTGACCGCCAGTGTTACCGGGGACATCGTGCACCTGAGCATCAGCACCAACAACGATCGCATGAGCGAGCGCAGCCCAGATGTAGTGAAAATACAGAGTACCGACACACAGGTCAGTGGTCGGCTCGGAGAATGGATCACACTGGGGGGCATCAACGAGCAAAGCCAGCTTAACCAGCAGGGCTATACCCGCAATTACGCCACACAAGGCCGAAATGACATGACACTGCGCGTCAAGGTCGATTCCCTCGACTGACCAAGCAGTCATTTCACGGCCAAAAGGTCGCTACCCGAGCGCCTTTAAATGACCGACAAGTCGCTGAAAGACAAAATGTAGTGCCAATAATAAATCACTACATTTTTCTTGACGGGCAAAAAATCCGAGGACATGATGGCCTCGCTCCCGCTGTTACGGCCCCTATAAGGGCCTCCGTCTTCGCGTCGCAGTCCACCCGTTACGGGTGCGGCCAGACGTGGCCAGGTGGCAAAGGCACAGCATCGAGCACGGATTTTTCACCCAGACCTATGCGACGAGGTTTCCCCCATGGCACAGACACGCGAACAACAAATAGCGGCTATCGAGAAAGACTGGGCGCAAAACCCACGCTGGAAAGGCGTGACCCGCACCTACAGCGCTGCTGACGTCGTCCGCCTGCGCGGCTCCATCCAGCCGGAGCACACTCTGGCTCGCCTTGGCGCCGACAAACTGTGGAACCTAGTGACCCAGGGCGCCAAGCCGTCCTTCCGACCTGACAAGGATTTCGTCAACTGCATGGGTGCCCTTACCGGCGGCCAGGCGGTACAGCAAGTCAAGGCAGGTATCCAGGCCATCTACCTGTCGGGCTGGCAGGTCGCGGCGGACAACAACTCGGCTGAGTCCATGTACCCCGACCAGTCGCTGTACCCGGTCGACTCGGTACCGACCGTGGTAAAACGCATCAACAACTCGTTCCGCCGCGCCGACCAGATTCAATGGAAAGCCGGCAAGAATCCGGGTGATGACGGCTATATCAATTACTTCGCCCCCATCGTCGCCGATGCCGAAGCCGGATTCGGTGGCGTCCTCAATGCCTACGAACTGATGAAGAGCATGATCGAAGCCGGCGCCGCCGGTGTGCACTTCGAAGACCAGTTGGCCTCGGTGAAAAAATGCGGCCACATGGGCGGCAAGGTACTGGTACCGACCCAGGAAGCCGTGCAAAAACTGACTGCAGCTCGCCTGGCCGCTGACGTAGCCGGGGTGCCGACCATCATCCTCGCGCGCACCGACGCCAACGCCGCCGACCTGCTGACCTCCGACTGCGACCCTTACGACCAACCGTTCGTGACCGGGCAACGCACGCCCGAAGGGTTCTACAAGGTTCGCGCCGGCCTCGATCAGGCCATTGCTCGCGGCCTGGCCTACGCGCCCTACGCCGACCTGATCTGGTGCGAGACTGCGAAGCCGGACCTGGCCGAAGCCCGCCGCTTCGCCGAAGCGATCAAGAAGGAATACCCGGATCAGTTGCTGTCGTACAACTGCTCGCCGTCGTTCAACTGGAAGAAGAACCTCGATGACGCCACCATCGCCAAGTTCCAGCGCGAGCTGTCGGCCATGGGCTACAAGCATCAATTCATCACCCTGGCGGGCATCCACAACATGTGGCACAGCATGTTCAACCTGGCCCACGACTATGCCCGCAACGACATGACCGCCTATGTGAAGCTGCAGGAGCAAGAGTTCGCTGACGCCGCCAAGGGCTACACCTTCGTGGCCCACCAGCAGGAAGTGGGAACGGGTTACTTCGATGACATGACCACTGTGATCCAGGGCGGAGCATCGTCGGTGACGGCGCTGACCGGTTCCACCGAAGAAGAACAGTTTCACTAAGGACTACCGAGCAACAGAGAAAGCCGCCCCCACGCAGGGCGGTTTTTTTTTGCAGCACCACCGACTTCGATTGACCTACCGCAATACCCCACTCTCTTCAGTGGGTTAAAAAGCCCTCGGCTGTTACTTAAAGTTACCCTCCTCGCACAAAGCCAAATGCTATTAATTATCATTAGAAACAACTAACTCGTTGCAGCAAATGAAAAACACATTTAACAAAACCTTCTACAATCCCCTGTATCCAACGCTTTCAGAGCGATTGAAGATACCTATGTGCGTAATGCTACGAATTAATTTGCCATACTAAATTTACTTGCACCCGGTTTACCCATAAAATCAGCGCGATAGCAGAAGTGCGACATATCGTCACTGCGACACCACATTCAAGCACAGGGGTCTGCCGCCCCTGTTAAGGATCCAGAGCATGCCCGATTCGACAGGACTCATCGCCCACAACTGGGGCTTTGCCATTTTCCTTCTGGGCGTCGCCGGCCTGTGTGCCTTCATGCTCGGGCTGTCGAGCCTGCTGGGCGGTAAAGCCTGGGGCCGCAGCAAGAACGAACCGTTCGAATCCGGCATGCTCCCTACCGGCAGCGCGCGCCTGCGCCTCTCGGCAAAATTCTATCTGGTCGCGATGCTGTTCGTGATTTTCGATATCGAAGCCCTCTTCCTGTTTGCCTGGTCTGTGTCCGTCCGCGAAAGCGGCTGGACCGGATTCGCCGAAGCTTTCATTTTCATAGCAATTCTGTTGGCAGGTCTTGTCTACCTCTTTCGAGTGGGGGCCCTTGACTGGGCGCCGGAAGCTCGTCTCAAGCGGCAAGCGAAGCTGAAACAATGAGGCTTTGGCATGCAATACAATCTCACCAGGATCGACCCGGATGCACCTAACCAGGAGTATCCGATTGGCGAACGGGAAACCGTAGCCGACCCCCTTGAAGATCAAGTTCACAAGAACATCTACATGGGCAAACTCGAAGACGTGCTGAACGGTGCGGTGAACTGGGGGCGCAAGAACTCCCTGTGGCCGTACAACTTCGGTCTGTCGTGCTGCTACGTGGAAATGACCACGGCGTTCACGGCACCCCACGACATCGCGCGTTTTGGCGCCGAAGTCATCCGGGCGTCACCTCGCCAGGCCGACTTCATGGTCATCGCGGGCACCTGCTTCATCAAGATGGCGCCGATCATTCAGCGTCTCTATGAGCAGATGCTCGAACCCAAGTGGGTGATTTCCATGGGCTCGTGCGCCAACTCCGGCGGCATGTATGACATCTACTCGGTCGTTCAGGGTGTGGACAAGTTCCTCCCCGTCGACGTCTACGTGCCTGGCTGCCCTCCTCGTCCCGAGGCATTCCTGCAAGGCTTGATGCTGCTGCAGGAATCCATTGGCCAGGAGCGCCGCCCGTTGTCCTGGGTGGTCGGTGATCAAGGCGTGTATCGCGCCGAGATGCCGTCGCAAAAGGAACAACGTCGCGAACAGCGAATTGCCGTGACCAACCTGCGCAGCCCCGACGAAGTCTGATCCCGCGGCGTTCTGATCGTGTGACCAAGCACACCAGGATTCCTGGCTTCATTCTGCAGTTGACCGAAAGCGACCGAGACCATGACAACAGCGGACACCGCTCTGTATATCCCGCCTTACAAGGCTGACGACCAAGACGTGGTCGTCGAACTGAACAATCGCTTCGGCCCCGAGGCGTTCACCGCCCAGGAAACCCGCACCGGCATGCCGGTGCTGTGGGTCGAACGCGCCAAGCTGATCGAAATCCTGACCTTTTTGCGCAACGTGCCCAAGCCGTACTCGATGCTGTACGACCTGCACGGCGTCGACGAGCGCTTGCGCACTCACCGTCGCGGCCTGCCGGGCGCCGATTTCACGGTGTTCTACCACTTGCTGTCGGTAGAACGTAACAGCGACGTGATGCTCAAGGTGGCGCTCAGCGAGAGCGATCTCAACATCCCGACCGCTACGCGAATCTGGCCGAACGCCAACTGGTACGAGCGTGAAGTCTGGGACATGTTCGGCATCACCTTCAACGGCCACCCGCACCTGTCGCGCATCATGATGCCGCCAACCTGGGAAGGTCATCCGCTGCGCAAGGACTTCCCGGCGCG
Source organism: Gammaproteobacteria bacterium (assembly GCA_903970465.1). Taxonomy (GTDB): domain Bacteria; phylum Pseudomonadota; class Gammaproteobacteria; order Pseudomonadales; family Pseudomonadaceae; genus Aquipseudomonas. The sequence continues at coordinate 26,197 of CAJCIO010000113.1, read as the reverse complement.
GGCCACTGAATTCGATCCGTTCAGCCTCACCCTGGCCAAGCAGCAACTCGAAGAAGAGGCTGCGCGCTTTCGCCCTGAAGACTGGGGCATGAAACGCTCGGGCACCAATGAGGACTACATGTTCCTCAACCTTGGCCCGAACCACCCTTCGGCCCACGGTGCCTTCCGCATCATCCTGCAGCTGGACGGCGAAGAGATCGTCGACTGCGTCCCGGACATCGGTTACCACCACCGTGGCGCCGAAAAAATGGCCGAGCGCCAGTCCTGGCACAGCTTTATCCCCTACACCGACCGCATCGACTACCTGGGCGGGGTGATGAACAACCTGCCCTACGTGCTCGCCGTCGAGAAGCTGGCCGGCATCAAGGTGCCGCAGAAGGTCGACACCATCCGCATCATGATGGCCGAGTTCTTCCGCATCACCAGCCACTTGCTGTTCCTGGGCACCTACATCCAGGACGTCGGCGCCATGACGCCGGTGTTCTTCACCTTCACCGACCGCCAAAAAGCGTACACGGTGATCGAAGCCATCACCGGTTTTCGTCTGCACCCGGCCTGGTACCGCATCGGCGGCGTCGCCCACGACCTGCCGCGCGGCTGGGAGAAACTGGTCAAGGACTTCGTCGAATGGCTGCCCAAGCGCCTCGACGAGTACACCAAGGCTGCCCTGCAGAACAGCATCCTCAAGGGCCGTACCATCGGCGTCGCCGCCTACAACACCAAGGAAGCCCTGGCATGGGGCGTCACCGGTGCCGGGCTGCGCTCCACCGGATGCGACTTCGATCTGCGCAAGGCGCGTCCGTATTCAGGCTACGAGAACTTCGAGTTCGAAGTACCGCTGGGCCACAACGGCGACGCCTATGACCGCTGCATGGTCCGCGTAGAAGAGATGCGTCAGAGCATCAAGATCATCGACCAGTGCATGCGCAACATGCCGGAAGGCCCGTACAAGGCGGATCACCCGCTGACCACGCCACCGCCTAAAGAACGCACGCTGCAACACATCGAAACCTTGATCACGCACTTCCTGCAAGTCTCGTGGGGCCCGGTGATGCCGGCCAACGAGTCCTTCCAGATGATCGAAGCGACCAAGGGCATCAACAGTTATTACCTGACGAGCGATGGCGGCACCATGAGCTACCGCACCCGGATCCGTACCCCAAGCTTCCCGCACTTGCAGCAGATCCCTTCGGTGATCAAAGGCGAGATGGTCGCGGACTTGATCGCGTACCTGGGTAGCATCGATTTCGTTATGGCCGACGTGGACCGTTAAGCATGAACAGCACGCTTATTCAGACTGACCGTTTCGCCCTCAGCGAAACCGAGCGTTCGGCCATCGAGCACGAACTCCATCACTATGAGGACCCGCGCGCGGCGTCCATCGAGGCCCTCAAGATCGTCCAGAAGGAACGTGGCTGGGTACCCGACGGCGCTCTCTATGCCATCGGCGAGATCCTCGGCATTCCGGCCAGCGACGTCGAAGGTGTGGCCACCTTCTATAGCCAGATCTTCCGCCAGCCGGTCGGCCGTCACATCATTCGTGTATGTGACAGCATGGTCTGCTTCATCGGCGGCCACGAGTCGGTGGTCAGCAAGATCCAGAGCGAACTCGGCATCGGCCTCGGCCAGACCACCGCAGACGGGCGCTTCACCCTGCTGCCCGTGTGCTGCCTGGGCAACTGCGACAAGGCGCCGGCGTTGATGATCGACGACGACACATTCGGTGACGTGCAGCCTGCTGGCGTGACCCAACTGCTGGAGGGCTACGTATGACCCTTACCTCCTTCGGGCCTGCCAACCGCATCGCCCGCAGTGCCGAAACTCACCCGTTGACCTGGCGCCTGCGCGATGACGGCGAGCCTGTCTGGTACGACGAGTATGTCAGCAAGAACGGCTACTCGGCTGCGCGCAAGGCCTTCGCCGACATGGCTGCCGACGACATCGTCCAGGCGGTCAAGGACTCCGGCCTCAAGGGCCGCGGCGGTGCCGGCTTTCCGACGGGCGTCAAATGGGGCCTGATGCCCAAAGACGAATCCATGAATATCCGCTACCTGCTGTGCAACGCGGATGAAATGGAGCCCAACACCTGGAAAGACCGCATGCTGATGGAGCAACAGCCCCATCTGCTGATCGAAGGCATGCTGATCAGCGCCCGCGCGTTGAAATCCTACCGCGGCTACATCTTCCTGCGCGGCGAGTACGTCACCGCCGCCAAGCACCTCAACCGTGCCGTGCAGGAAGCCAAAGCCGCCGGCCTGCTGGGCAAGAACATCCTCGGCACCGGTTTCGACTTCGAGCTGTTCGTGCACACCGGCGCCGGGCGCTATATCTGCGGTGAAGAAACCGCCCTGATCAACTCCCTCGAAGGCCGCCGCGCCAACCCGCGCTCCAAGCCGCCCTTCCCCGCTGCCGTTGGCGTGTGGGGCAAGCCGACCTGCGTCAACAACGTCGAGACCCTGTGCAACGTGCCGGCCATCGTCGGCAACGGCAACGACTGGTACAAGTCGCTGGCCAAAGAAGGCAGCGAAGACCACGGCACCAAGCTCATGGGCTTCTCCGGCAAGGTCAAGAACCCAGGCCTGTGGGAGCTGCCGTTCGGCGTGACCGCCCGCGAGCTGTTCGAAGACTACGCAGGCGGTATGCGCGATGGCTTCAAGCTCAAGTGCTGGCAGCCAGGCGGTGCCGGTACCGGCTTCCTGTTGCCCGAGCACCTCGACGCGCAAATGTATGCCGGCGGCATCGCCAAGGTCGGCACCCGGATGGGGACCGGCCTGGCCATGGCGGTGGACGACAGCGTCAACATGGTCTCCCTGCTGCGCAACATGGAAGAGTTCTTCTCCCGCGAGTCGTGTGGTTTCTGCACCCCTTGCCGCGACGGCCTGCCGTGGAGCGTCAAGCTGCTGCGCGCCATCGAGACCGGCAACGGCCAGCCGGGGGACATCGAAACCCTGCTGGGGCTGGTCGGTTTCCTCGGTCCGGGCAAGACCTTCTGTGCCCATGCCCCAGGTGCAATCGAGCCGTTGGGCAGCGCGATCAAGTATTTCCGTCCGGAGTTCGAAGCAGGCATCAAGGCCAGCACGCCCGGCAGCCTGACCCAAGTGGCCACCGCCACCATGGCAGGCGCGTAATACACCGTGACCCCGACGGCTCAGGCCGTCGGCTGACTGTCCGTTGACGCGCCCCTGAGGGCTGCGCCGGGCAGATAACAAGATTTCCATTAGCCACGCCCGCTGACAACGGGCCAACGAAGAACTTGAACCATGGCCACTATCCACGTAGACGGCAAAGACCTTGAGGTCGATGGTGCAGACAACCTGCTACAGGCTTGTCTGTCCCTCGGGCTCGATATCCCCTATTTCTGCTGGCACCCGGCGCTGGGAAGCGTCGGCGCCTGCCGCCAGTGTGCGGTCAAGCAGTTCACCGACGAGAACGACACGCGCGGTCGGCTGGTCATGTCGTGCATGACCCCTGCCACCGACAACACCTGGATCTCGATCGAAGACGAAGAGGCGAAAGTGTTCCGCGCCAGCGTCGTCGAATGGCTGATGACCAACCACCCGCACGACTGCCCGGTGTGTGAGGAAGGTGGCCATTGCCATCTCCAGGACATGACGGTAATGACTGGCCACAACGAGCGCCGGTATCGCTTCACCAAGCGCACCCACCAGAACCAGGAGCTCGGCCCATTCATCGCCCACGAGATGAATCGCTGCATCGCTTGCTACCGTTGCGTGCGCTTTTATAAAGACTACGCCGGCGGTACCGACCTGGGTGTATTCGGCGCCCACGATAACGTCTATTTCGGCCGCGTCGAAGACGGCACCCTGGAGAGCGAGTTCTCCGGCAACCTCACCGAGGTCTGCCCGACCGGTGTGTTCACCGACAAGACGCACTCCGAGCGCTACAACCGCAAGTGGGACATGCAGTTTGCTCCTAGCATCTGCCACGGCTGCTCGAGCGGCTGCAACATCAGCCCCGGCGAGCGCTATGGTGAACTGCGCCGTATCGAAAACCGCTACAACGGCTCGGTCAATCAGTACTTCCTGTGCGACCGTGGCCGCTTCGGCTATGGCTACGTCAACGCCAAGGACCGTCCGCGCCAGCCACTGCTGGTCGAGACCCAGGCAAAGCTGAGCCTCGACGGTGCTCTGGACAAGGCCGCCGATCTGCTGCGCGGTCGCAATATTGTCGGTATCGGCTCACCCCGCGCCAGCCTCGAAAGCAACTACGCGCTGCGCGAACTGGTCGGTGCCGAGCACTTTTACAGTGGTATGGAAGCCGGTGAACTGGAACGCGTGCGCCTGGTGCTCAAGGTACTCAACGAGAGCCCACTGCCGATCCCCAACCTGCGCGAAGTAGAAGACCACGACGCGGTGTTCGTCCTCGGCGAAGACCTGACCCAGACCGCCGCGCGCCTGGCGCTGAGCCTGCGTCAGTCGGTCAAGGGCAAGGCTGAAGCCATGGCCGGTGCCATGCGCGTACAGCCATGGCTCGACGCGGCCGTCAAGAACATCGGCCAGCACGAAATGTACCCGCTGTTCATCGCCAGCCTGACCGCCACCAAGCTCGATGACGTGGCCGAAGAATGCGCCCACGCCGCCCCCGACGACCTCGCGCGTCTGGGCTTTGCCGTCGCCCATGCCATCGACGCCAGCGCCCCGGCTGTCGCGGGCCTGGAGCCGGAAGCACTGGAGCTGGCAACCCGCATCGCCGAAGCGCTGGTCAACGCCAAGCGTCCGTTGATCGTCTCCGGTACTTCGCTGGGCAGCAATGCGCTGATCGAAGCCGCCGCCAACATAGCCAAGGCCCTGCACGCTCGCGAAAAAGCTGGCTCGCTGAGCCTGATCGTGCCCGAGGCCAATAGCCTGGGCCTGGCCATGCTCGGTGGTGAATCCCTGGATGCCGCGCTTGCCGCGGTCACCAGTGGCGCCGCCGATGCACTGGTGGTGCTGGAAAATGATCTGTACACCCGTGTCGATGCCGCCAAGGTCAACGCCGCGCTGGACGCCGCCAAGGTACTGATCGTCGCCGACCACCAGCGCACCGCTACCAGCGAACGCGCACACCTGCTACTGCCGGCCGCCAGCTTCGCTGAAGGCGACGGCACGCTGGTCAGCCAGGAAGGCCGCGCCCAGCGCTTCTTCCAGGTTTTCGACCCGGCCTATCTGGACGCCAGCAACCTGGTCCACGAAGGCTGGCGCTGGTTGCACGCCCTGCGCGCCACCCTGCTCGACCGTCCGGTGGACTGGACCCAGCTCGATCACGTCACCGCGGCCGTGGCCAACGTCGCGCCGCAGCTGCACGGCATCCTCGATGCCGCGCCGTCGGCCTCGTTCCGCATCAAGGGCCTGAAACTGGCCCGCGAACCGCTGCGCTACAGCGGCCGCACGGCCATGCGCGCCAACATCAGCGTGCACGAACCGCGGACTTCGCAAGACATCGACACCGCGTTTTCCTTCTCGATGGAAGGCTACTCGGGCTCGGCCGAACCGCGCCAGCAAGTGCCGTTCGCCTGGTCGCCGGGCTGGAACTCGCCTCAAGCGTGGAACAAGTTCCAGGACGAAGTCGGCGGCAGCATCCGTGCCGGTGACCCGGGCAAGCGCCTGATCGAACCGCAAGGTGACAAGCTGGCCTGGTTCAGCGCCATACCGGCCGCCTTCTCGCCGCCCCGTGGCACCTGGCAGGCAGTACCGCTGTATCACCTGTTCGGCAGTGAAGAAACCTCGTCGCGCGCCATTCCCGTGCAAGAGCGCATTCCCGCTGCCTACGTGGCCCTGGCCAAATCGGAAGCCGATCGTCTAGGTGTCAACGACGGTGCGCTGCTGAGTCTTAGCGTCAATGGCCAGGCCCTGCGCCTGCCGCTGCGCATCGATGAAGAGCTGGGCGCCGGGCTGATCGGCCTGCCGTCCGGCCTGGCCGGAATTCCGCCGGCGTTCGCCGGGTTCAGCGTCGAAGGCCTGCAGGAGGCAGCACAATGACCTGGTTTACCCCTGAGGTGATCGATTCGATCATTGCAGTCGTCAAGGCCTTGGTGATCATGCTCGCGGTCGTGGTATGCGGCGCCTTGCTCAGCTTCGTCGAACGGCGTTTGCTGGGCTGGTGGCAAGACCGTTACGGCCCGAACCGGGTCGGCCCGTTCGGCATGTTCCAGATCGCCGCCGACATGCTGAAGATGTTCTTCAAGGAAGACTGGAACCCGCCCTTCGTCGACAAGGTGATCTTCACCCTGGCGCCGGTGGTGGCCATGAGCGCCCTGTTGATCGCTTTCGCGATCATCCCCATCACCCCGACCTGGGGTGTGGCGGACCTGAACATCGGCCTGCTGTTCTTCTTCGCCATGGCCGGCCTGTCTGTCTACGCAGTGCTGTTCGCCGGCTGGTCGTCGAACAACAAGTTCGCCTTGCTCGGCAGCTTGCGGGCCTCGGCACAAACCGTGTCGTACGAAGTGTTCATGGGCCTGTCGCTGATGGGCATCGTGATCCAGGCGGGCTCGTTCAACATTCGCGACATCGTCGAATACCAGTCCCAGCACCTGTGGTTCATCATTCCGCAGTTCTTCGGCTTCTGTACCTTCTTCATCGCTGGCGTGGCCGTGACTCACCGTCACCCCTTCGACCAGCCGGAAGCGGAACAGGAACTGGCCGACGGGTATCACATCGAATACGCCGGCATGAAGTGGGGGATGTTCTTTGTCGGTGAATACATCGGCATCATCCTGATCTCTGCCTTGCTGGTGACCTTGTTCTTCGGTGGCTACCACGGCCCGTTCAACATCCTGCCGCAGATACCGTTCGTGTGGTTCGCGCTCAAGACCTGCTTCTTCATCATGCTGTTCGTGCTGCTGCGTGCCTCGATTCCGCGCCCGCGCTATGACCAAGTGATGGATTTCAGCTGGAAATTCTGCCTGCCGCTGACCCTGATCAATTTGCTGGTGACCGCTGCGCTCGTGTTGCTCAACACGCCAGCTGTTGCGGCCCAGTGAGGATTTGACCCATGTTCAAATATATTGGCGACATCGTTAAGGGCACCGGAACCCAGCTACGCAGCCTGGTGATGGTGTTCGGTCACGGGTTCCGCAAACGTGACACCCTGCAATACCCCGAAGAAGCCGTGTACCTGCCGCCGCGCTACCGTGGCCGCATCGTCCTCACCCGCGACCCCGACGGCGAAGAACGCTGCGTGGCCTGCAACCTGTGCGCCGTGGCCTGCCCGGTAGGGTGCATCTCGCTGCAAAAGGCCGAGACCGAAGACGGTCGCTGGTACCCGGACTTCTTCCGCATCAACTTCTCACGCTGCATCTTCTGCGGCCTGTGCGAGGAAGCATGCCCGACCACGGCGATTCAGCTGACGCCGGACTTCGAAATGGCCGAGTTCAAACGTCAGGACCTGGTGTACGAGAAAGAAGATCTGCTGATCTCCGGCCCCGGCAAGAACCCTGACTACAACTTCTACCGCGTTGCGGGCATGGCCGTCGCTGGCAAGCCGAAAGGTGCCGCGCAGAATGAAGCCGAGCCGATCAACGTCAAGAGCCTGCTCCCTTAAGGAAGAAAGATGGAATTCGCTTTCTATTTCGCATCCGGCGTTGCCGTGGTGTCCACCCTCAGGGTGATCACCAACACCAACCCCGTGCACGCCCTGCTCTACCTGATCATCTCGCTCATCAGTGTCGCCATGACCTTCTTCGCCCTCGGCGCACCGTTCGCCGGCGTACTCGAAGTGATCGCTTACGCTGGCGCCATCATGGTGCTGTTCGTCTTCGTGGTGATGATGCTCAACCTAGGCCCTGCTTCGGTGCAGCAAGAGCGTGACTGGCTCAAGCCCGGCATCTGGGCGGGTCCGGTGTTCCTCGCCGTGCTGCTGCTGCTCGAACTGGGCTACACCCTGTTCGCCAACACCAGCACCGTCGGCATCGGCCAGACCACGGTCGACGCCAAAGCGGTCGGCATCAGCCTGTTCGGCCCTTATCTGCTGGTGGTCGAGCTGGCCTCGATGCTGTTGCTCGCCGCCGCGGTCACGGCTTTCCATCTTGGCCGCAACGAGGCGAAGGAGTAACCCTATGGCAGCTATCCCTCTGGAACATGGCCTGGCGGTCGCCGGCCTGTTGTTCACCCTCGGACTGGTCGGCCTGATGGTCCGCCGTAACATCCTCTTCGTATTGATGAGCCTGGAAATCATGATGAACGCCTCTGCCCTGGCGTTCGTCGTGGCGGGCGCGCGTTGGGCGCAGCCGGATGGACAGATCATGTTCATCCTGGTCATCAGCCTGGCAGCCGCCGAGGCCAGTATCGGCCTGGCGATCCTGCTGCAGCTGTATCGCCGCTTCCATACGCTTGATATCGACGCTGCCAGTGAGATGCGCGGATGAACCTGATCTTTCTGACCTTCGTTTTCCCGCTGATCGGCTTTGTGTTGTTGTCGTTCTCGCGCGGGCGTTTCTCCGAGAACCTGTCGGCGCTGATCGGCGTCGGCTCCATCGGCCTGTCGGCGATCGTCGCCGCCTACGTCATCTGGCAATTCAATGTGGCGCCGCCGGAAGGTGGCGTGTACACGCAACTGCTGTGGCGCTGGATGTCGGTGGACGGGTTCGAACCGAACTTCACCCTTTATCTGGACGGTCTGTCGATCACCATGCTCGGTGTGGTGGTCGGCGTGGGCTTCCTGATTCACCTGTTCGCGTCCTGGTACATGCGCGGTGAAGAAGGCTATTCGCGCTTCTTCGCGTACACCAACCTGTTCATCGCCAGCATGCTGTTCCTGGTCCTGGCCGATAACCTGCTGTTCATCTACTTCGGTTGGGAAGGCGTGGGCCTGTGCTCGTACCTGCTGATCGGCTTCTATTACAGCAACCGCGACAACGGCAATGCCGCCCTCAAGGCGTTCATCGTCACCCGTATCGGCGACGTGTTCATGGCCATCGGCCTGTTCATTCTGTTCCAGCAGCTCGGTACCCTGAACATTCAGGAACTGCTGGTGCGGGCGCCACAGCACTTCAAGGCTGGCGATTTCTGGATCGTGCTGGCGACCTTGATGCTGCTGGGCGGTGCGGTGGGTAAATCGGCTCAGTTGCCATTGCAGACCTGGCTTGCCGATGCGATGGCCGGCCCTACCCCGGTGTCGGCACTGATCCACGCCGCGACCATGGTGACGGCGGGTGTCTACCTGATCGCTCGCACACACGGCTTGTTCGCTCTGGCGCCGGATATCCTGCACCTGGTCGGCATCGTCGGTGGTGTGACCCTGGTACTGGCCGGCTTTGCCGCGTTGGTGCAGACCGACATCAAGCGTATCCTCGCCTACTCGACCATGAGCCAGATCGGCTACATGTTCCTCGCCCTGGGCGTGGGTGCCTGGGACGCGGCGATTTTCCACTTGATGATTCACGCGTTCTTCAAGGCGTTGCTGTTCCTCGCTTCGGGTTCGGTGATCCTGGCCTGTCACCACGAGCAGAACATCTTCAAGATGGGCGGCCTGTGGAAAAAGATCCCGTTGGCCTACGCCAGCTTCATCGTCGGCGGCGCGGCCCTGGCGGCCTTGCCGATCATCACCGCGGGTTTCTACTCCAAGGACGAGATCCTCTGGGAAGCCTTCGCCAGCGGCCACACCGGTTTGCTGTATGCCGGCCTGCTGGGCGCGTTCATGACCTCGCTGTACACCTTCCGCCTGATCTTCATCACCTTCCACGGCGAGCCGAAAACTGACGCCCACGCCGGTCACGGTGTGGCGCACTGGCTGCCGCTGAGCATCCTGATCGTGCTGTCGACCTTCATCGGCGCGTGGATTCATCCGCCGCTGGGTGGCGTACTGCCAGAAAGCGTCGGCCATGCCGGTGGCGAAGCCAAGCACAGCCTGGAGATCGCCTCGGGCGCCATCGCCATCGCTGGTATCTTGCTGGCGGCGCTGTTGTTCCTTGGCAAGCGCACCCTGGCGACCGCGATCGCCAACAGCGGCCCGGGCCGGGTGTTGTCGGCCTGGTGGTACGCCGCCTGGGGCTTCGACTGGCTGTACGACAAGCTGTTCGTCAAACCCTATCTGGCAATCAGCCACCTGCTGCGCAAGGACCCGATCGACCAGACCATCGGCCTGATCCCGCGGTTGGTCAAAGGCGGCAACGGCGGCATGAGCCGTACCGAAACCGGCCTGCTGCGCTGGTACGCGCTGTCCATGGCCGCCGGTGCGGTCCTGGTGCTCGGCGCTGTGTTGGTGGCGGTATGAATCTGAATCTTGCGACTTTGCGAAAGGAATTGAGCCCGTCATGATTTTGCCCTGGCTGATCCTGATCCCCTTTATCGGTGGCCTGCTGTGCTGGCTGGCGGAGCGCTCGAGCGCGACGCTGCCACGCTGGATTGCGCTGCTGACCATGTCCCTGGAACTCGCCCTCGGCCTCTGGCTGTGGGCCCACGGTGACTTCACCCTGGCCCCTGCCCCCGGCGAACCTGCCTGGGCGGTGGAATTCAAGCTGAACTGGATTCAGCGCTTCGGCATCAGCGTGCACCTGGCGCTCGATGGCCTGTCGCTGCTGATGATCCTGCTGACCGGCCTGCTCGGCATGCTGTCGGTGCTGTGCTCCTGGAAAGAGATCCAGGCGCACGTCGGCTTCTTCCACCTCAACCTGATGTGGATTCTGGGCGGCGTTGTCGGGGTGTTCCTGGCCCTGGACCTGTTCCTGTTCTTCTTCTTCTGGGAAATGATGCTGGTGCCGATGTTCTTCCTCATCGCGCTCTGGGGTCACAGCTCGGCAGACGGCAAGAAGACGCGGATCTACGCGGCGACCAAGTTCTTCATCTTCACCCAGGCCAGCGGCTTGATCATGCTGGTGTCGATTCTCGGTCTGGTGCTGGTCAACTACAGCAACACCGGGGTGATCACCTTCGACTACAGCACATTGGTGAAGACCAAGCTGTCGCTGCACACCGAATACATCCTGATGCTGGGCTTCTTCATCGCCTTCGCGGTCAAGCTGCCGGTGGTGCCGTTCCACTCTTGGCTGCCGGACGCCCACGCCCAGGCGCCGACCGCCGGTTCCGTGGATTTGGCCGGTATCCTGTTGAAGACGGCGGCCTATGGCCTGCTGCGCTTCGCCATGCCGCTGTTCCCGAATGCCTCGGCGGAGTTCGCGCCGATCGCCATGACCCTCGGCCTGATCGGGATCTTCTACGGCGCCTTCCTGGCGTTCGCACAGACCGACATCAAGCGCCTGATCGCATTTTCCAGCGTCTCGCACATGGGCTTCGTGCTGATCGGCATCTACTCCGGCAGCCAGCAAGCGCTGCAAGGCGTGGTGATCCAGATGCTGGCTCACGGTCTGTCGGCAGCGGCGCTGTTCATCCTCAGCGGCCAACTGTACGAGCGTCTGCATACCCGTGACATGCGCGAGATGGGCGGTATCTGGCCACGGATCGCCTACCTGCCGGCCATCAGCCTGTTCTTCGCTGCGGCGTCGCTGGGCCTGCCGGGCACGGGTAATTTCGTCGGCGAGTTCCTGATCCTGCTGGGCAGCTTCACCATTGCCCCGTGGGTCACGGCGATCGCCACTTCCGGGCTGGTGTTCGGTTCGGTCTATTCGCTGATCATGATTCACCGTGCCTACTTCGGCCCGTCCAAATCCGACGCTGTACTGGCCGGCATGGACAACCGCGAACTGATCATGGTGCTGGGCCTCGCGGCCCTGCTGGTGCTGCTGGGTGTTTACCCGCAGCCCTTCCTCGATACCTCTGCTGCCACCATGACTGGTGTGCACCATTGGCTCGGCACCGCCTTCACTCAACTCGCTTCGGCCCGGTAAGAGCGCTATGGACCTGACGATTCAACACTTTATCGCGCTTGCACCGCTGCTGATCACCAGCCTCACCGTTGTCGTGGTGATGCTGGCGATTGCCTGGCGGCGCAATCATTCCCAAACCTTCCTGATCACCTGTGCGGGCCTGAACCTGGCGCTGCTGTCGATCCTGCCCGTCATCAAGCTCACCCCGCTGGCAGTCACTCCGCTGCTGCAGGTGGATAACTTTGCGGCGCTGTACATGGCGCTGATCCTGATCGCCACCCTGGCATGCGTGACCCTGGCCCATGCCTATCTGGGGGACGCCGGCTCGGGCTACCCCGGTAACCGCGAAGAACTCTACTTGCTGATCCTGATGTCGGCGCTGGGCGGCCTGGTGCTGGTCTGCGCGCAACATCTGGCGGGGCTGTTCATCGGCCTGGAACTGCTATCGGTGCCGGTCTACGGCCTGGTGGCCTATGCGTTCTTCAACAAGCGCTCGCTGGAAGCCGGTATCAAGTACATGGTGCTGTCGGCCGCCGGTTCCGCGTTTCTGCTGTTCGGCATGGCGCTGTTGTATGCCGATGCCGGCAGCCTGAGCTTCAGCGGTATCGGTGCCGCCCTGGCGGCCACCGGCATGCCCAGCAGCCTGGCGCAACTGGGCCTGGCGATGATGCTGGTGGGCCTGGGCTTCAAGCTGTCGCTGGTGCCCTTCCACCTGTGGACGCCGGACGTCTACGAGGGTGCGCCGGCTCCGGTGGCGGCCTTCCTGGCTACGGCCAGCAAGGTGGCGGTGTTCGCGGTGGTGGTGCGCCTGTTCCAGATTTCGCCAGTGGCCCACTCCGGGGTGCTCAACGACGTGCTGTCGATCATCGCCGTGCTGTCGATCCTGATCGGTAACCTGCTGGCGGTCACCCAGAGCAACCTCAAGCGTCTGCTGGGTTATTCGTCCATCGCCCACTTCGGCTACATGCTGATCGCGCTGATTGCGAGCAAGGGGCTCGCGGTGGAGGCCATCGGCGTTTATCTGGTGACCTATGTGCTCACCAGCCTGGGGGCCTTCGGCGTGATCACGCTGATGTCGTCGCCCTACCATGGCCGTGACGCTGATGCGCTGTACGAGTATCGCGGACTGTTCTGGCGTCGTCCGTACCTGACCGCAGTGCTCACCGTGATGATGCTGTCGCTGGCAGGTATCCCGCTCACCGCCGGCTTTATCGGCAAGTTCTACATGATCGCCACCGGCGTCGAGTCGCGTCAGTGGTGGCTGGTCGGTGCGCTGGTGGTGGGCAGTGCGATCGGCGTGTTCTATTACCTGCGGGTGATGGTGACGCTGTACCTGATGGAGAAATCCATCCGCCGTACCGATGCGCCGATGAAGTGGGAACAGCGCGCGGGTGGCGTGATGTTGCTGGCGATCGCTATTCTGGTGTTCGTGCTGGGTGTGTATCCACAGCCGTTGCTGGACTTGGTGCAGCACGCTGGGTTGCGTCTGGTGGGGTGATCCCCTGGCTGGCTTGTCGGACCAAAAAAATCCCGCCTAGATGGCGGGATTTTTTTGCGGCTTGCTCAGCGTATCAGCCAAACAATTTGATCGCGGTCTTGGCCACCAGTTCGCCCTGGAAGCGCGCGCCGGCCAGGTCGACTTCACCCGGTTGGCGAGAACCGTCACCACCAGCAATGGTGCTGGCGCCATACGGCGCGCCGCCGACGATCTGGGTGACGTCAGTCTGGCCCTGGAAGCTGTACGGCAGGCCGACGATGGTCATGCCGAAGTGGAGCAGGTTGGTGATGATCGAGAACAGCGTGGTTTCCTGGCCGCCATGTTGCGAGCCGGTGGAGGTGAATGCCGCGCCGACTTTGCCATTCAAGGCACCGCGGGCCCACAGGCCGCCGGCCTGGTCGAGGAACACGGCGACCTGACTGGCAATGCGGCCGAAACGGGTCGGCGAGCCGAGGATGATGGCGTCATAGTGCTCAAGATCGGCCACGGTGGCCTCTGGCGCCGCTTGGTCCAACTTGAAATGAGCATTGCGGGCGATTTCTTCGGGCACCGTCTCGGGGATGCGTTTGATGTCGACTTCGGCACCGCCAGCGCGGGCGCCTTCGGCCACGGCCTGGGCCATGGCTTCGATGTGACCGTAGGTCGAATAATAGAGAACCAGCACTTTAGCCATGTGTATTGCTCCTGTGCAGTCTCGCCCTGATGTGGGCGAGAGGGGTACGTACCGTTGCACAGGTTGTGACGGGTTAAAAACGGATTAATTCGATGGATAGGATCGATAAATCAGACACCGAGGTGTATTGCAGGCGCCCAGTGGGTACCCGCAACATCCTGCAAGCCGCCTTATTTGGTAAAGGCCAGGTCGGACAAAAATACTTCGCCCTCGTCGGTGGCCGGAGTCAGCTCAACGGAGGTGATTGCCATCAGATCCACCCCTTGGAAAGACTTCAAGGGGATTTGCACCCCGCGCAGTATCCAATTGGCTTCAAAAACAACGAGACGAGGCAACGATGCCAAAGCATCTGACACCTGCGATACGAGCACCGTAGCCCGGTTGCCGCGTTGGTCGACCAGGGTGATGGCCAAGTCGGGGGCCGCCGAACGATTATGTCGAACGTAACTGGGCATCGCCCGCAAGCTGAGCATCGCGTAGCCCGATACATCGGCAACTGTTCCCGGTAACTGGACCCGAGTTTTGGCGTTGCGATCGTTCCAACTCAGCCGCAGCATGTCGCCCTTCCCGCGAGCCCCCCAGTGCGGTAGGTAGCCCGACCATCTCACAGCGCAGTACGGTTTCTCCTCCGGACCACTAGCGCCAGCACAATATACTGCAGCCTGCCACCCCTGGTGACTGACAGCGGCGGAGCTCTGTTCAAAGGTGGCTAGATCCAAGCGCTGTGGCGCAGGCGCCGTTGCTACGCTCTGTACAATCACCTTGCCAGGCGCCCTCGTCGCCGAGCCATCAAAAAGCGCTGCAAACTGCTGTTCTGCACCCAAGTGCAAGCGGAAGAAAGCTGCAATGTATGCAGCACCGGCACGAACCTGTTCTTGGGCACTCACGCGATAATACGTTCCAGGCAGACAAATCCCATCTTGGCCTCCCCTGCGAGGTCCATCATCCCAGCCGCCTGGGCTGCCGGTTGTCCACCGGGTATTGAAGAAGTTGTGGTTGGCACCGTGAGCAATCAATGCAGTACGCGGCACGTTGTCTGCGTAGGCGTGTCGTGATTCATCGATATAGCGTTGCCCCTCGAGATCGGTTACGTCGCCATCGCAGTACGGCAGCATCACTGCCAAGGCTGGGCCGGGCACGCGTGCATCCGCCTGGTGCACAGTCGGTGCCAGCGCGAACACTGCGCTGAACTTGAAACGACCAACGCCATTATTGCCATCGATTGCGGCCTGCACAGCTCCCTCTCCGCCACGTGAATGGCCCATGACACCGATCTTCTCCAAATCGAGTTTGCCTACCAATTGATTGCCTAATTCAGGGGTCCCGGAGGCGTTCGCCAGCGCCAGATAGTCCAGATGTGCGCGTAACAGCTTCGCTCGCGCCCAGCGCCCCAGCTCCAAATCGTTCGCATTGATGCCATTGGCGGAAACCGAGACAACAACATAACCGTGGCTGGCGAGGGCGTTGCCTATGGCCGCATAGCCCAGGTAGCTATCTAAAGGCCGGGCCGGCGCTAAACACGGCCACGCAATACTCACCTCGCCACCTTCGACGTAGCAGGTCTCGAACAAGCCGTGCAACAACAGCACCACTGGCCTCGGCCCTTTCAAGTCCTTGGGCAAATAGATACGGGCGGTGATTTCACCCCTTCTTTTCTCGGATGGCAGATAGTCGAATTCGAAGGCTTGGTCACCCAACGTGTAGTCCACTGGTTCAACTTCATAGGGTCCTGGGCTTGTCGGATCGTCTTTGATGACTTCCATGGCTGGCGGCTTCCACGGCAGGGCTTGTCGCACATGCCCGTCACTTGAGCGTGGTGGTTGTGCCATTGCATAAGGGTCGGCAATTGCGATCCGACTCTTAGGGCCAATCCGAATGGACGGCGGCAAAAGTACGCTCAGGCTGCGCAGATCCTCGCTATAACGCGCGGGCCCCAAACGATGTCCGTCGACGTCGATCCAGGTTCCCCTGTCCAACACCGGATACTGACGATTCAGCAGCACCCGCAATTGCCTCGGTGGCGCTTTACCCCGTAGTACCGAGTCTTTGGCCGTGGGCACACTGGTCGCGTTCTCGATTCTCCAGCCCTTGATGGCAGCCAGCTCTTGTCGAGCCACCACCGGGCCAGCAAACAGCACCGCAACCAACAACACACCGCCACCGCCGACAAGGCGAAACCGGCGCAATGCTGTAGCGAGGCTCTTGGCACCCGCAGTCCAACGGCAGAACTGTCGCTGCGCAAGTGCGCGGATATCAAGGGGAGTGGAAGGGGTGGCTCTCATGGCATGCCTCACTCAGCATTCTGGGTAAGGACCTTTTTATGCCAACGCGGCGATGTCGTAACCTCACAGATCTGCTAGTTGCATTAATGGCCGACCATAGCGAACGGACTTCATCGACGCTGAGGTTTGCGGGTGAGGCCGATCGATACATCCACTTGCAACCGCGCCCGGACCCGCGAACCATCACAACCCGATAAACGGCTGCATCAAGCGCGGAATCAGTCCACTGAAGCGCAGCGGCGCGTCGGTAGCGGCCACGCAGATGCAGTGATCGTCCCCCCAGGCCACAGGCTGGTGTTCGATGGTTTCATCCAGGTCAGCTATGTCCCCAGGGCCAAAGTGCCCCAATGCATCGCGGTAGGCGCCTTTGAGCACCAGGGTCATTTCGCTGCGGCCGTGGCTGTGCACCGGCATGGATGTGCCTGGGGCGATGTTGAACATTACGAGGCTGCCAGTGCCCTGTGCCTTGGCCCGCACCATGCGCACCCCGGGAATCAGCCAACGCCATGGCAGCTGGCTGTAACGCTGGCCGAAATGAGGGCGCAGGCTGACCGGCAGCAGGTCGGCATCGCCGGGGGCGCCGAAGTCGACCACCGCCGAGGCGGGTGCAGGCTCGTCCAGGCGCGCCAGCATGGCCAGGCGCCCGCTGGCCATCGGGTCGGGCGTCGGTACCTGAGCGAGCATCAGCAGCCCGCCGATACGCTCGGCTTGCCGCAACTTGATGCGACAGCTTGCACACAGCTGTAGATGCGCCCCAGCGACCACCGCCAAGTCTTGCGGCAAGGAGCCTGCGCAGTAGCTGACCAGCGTCGCTTCGTCCAGATGGTGTTGGTCTTTCATTGGGTGGCCTCGACGCCGGCGCGCAGTTTCCGAAACGCCAAGCGCAAGCTCGACTTCACGGTACCCAGCGGCAAATGCAAGTGGTCGGCGATCTGCCGGTGGCTCATGGCTTCAAAATACGCCATGCGAATGACCCGCGCCTGATCGGGCGGCAGGGCCTGCAGCGCGGCGGCAAGTTTCTGTTCCTGACGAGGGCTGAAATCCAGTGTGCCGTCAGCCGGTGCTTCGAGCCGCTCCAGCGCTGCCAGCGAATCCTGTGCCGGCAGCCAGCCCCGATCCTGGCGCACGTGATCGATATACAGGTTACGAGCAATGCGGTACAGCCAGGTGGCCAGGCTGGCCTTGCTCGGATCGAACTGTTCGGCTTTGTGCCACAGCTTCAGCAAGGCTTCCTGGGTGAGCTCTTCGGCGAGCCCTTCGCAGCCGCTCAGCCCTGCCAGATAGCGCTGCAGGCGCGGTGCGAAGTGGTCATAGACGCGCATGAACGCGTCCCGGTCGCGCAACCGCGCAATGGCCTCGACGTCGTCGCTCCAAGGCGGGGTGCTGTTCGAATCGCTATCCAGGCTGCTCACGGGACGGGCATTGCTCCGATGGGGTGATGCTTGCCTGAATATTAGCCGCAGACTCATGTTGGTGGTTCCCATGATTGCCAATGACCGCCCAGTGGCGATGCATCATGGGTATACTCGCAGAGTGCCCAGGTGGATCACTGCGCCGAGCTGAATCTACGACCTAGACATGGGGGTCACCCGGCGCCTTTGCTGGCGCTGCATATTCAGGCTTGAGGTGGCCATCCTGGTCCAGCAGCCAGGCGTCCATGATTTCCCGTACCACGGGTCCGGCCACTCGACCACCGGCCTCGCCGTTCTCGATCATCACGGCGATCACGATACGCGGATGCTCGGCCGGAGCGAAGCCGACGAACAAGGCGTTGTCGCGGTTGCGCTCTAACGTCTTGAGGCGGTTATAACGCTCGCCCTGCTTGATCGCCACCACCTGCGCAGTACCACTCTTGCCAGCGATGCGATATTGCACCCCTACCGCAGCGGCGCGGGCGATACCCCGTGGCGCGTGCATCACCGCTTGCATGCCCTGATTGACCTCTTCCCAGGCGCGCGGGTCTTTGAGCAGGATGTTGGGCATGGGATTTTCGTCCACCGGTTTCACCCCTCCCACGCTTTCCGCCAGCCGCGGCCGATTCCACACGCCCTTGTTGGCGATCAGCGTGGTGGCCTGGGCCAGTTGCAGCGGCGTCACCTGCATGTAGCCCTGGCCGATCCCGAGGATCAGCGTCTCGCCCGGGAACCAGGCCTGGCGCCGGGTCGCGCGTTTCCATTGCTGGGACGGCATCAACCCCGGGGCCTCTTCGAACATGTCCAGGGAGACCTTCTGGCCAAGACCGAATTCGGTCATGTAGTCGTGCAGCCGATCAATACCGAGCCGGTGCGCGGTATCGTAGAAGTAGGTGTCGTTGGAACGCATGATCGCGTCGTTGAGGTCGACCCAGCCATCACCGGTGCGGTTCCAGTTGCGGTATTTGTGGTCGTAGTTGGGCAGCTCGTAATAACCCGGGTCGAACACCCGCGTGGTCGGCGTGATCACGCCACTGTCGAGGCCAGCAATAGCCACTTCCGGCTTGATGGTCGAACCTGGCGCATACAGTCCGCGCAATACGCGGTTGAACAGCGGACGGTCGATGGAGTCACGCAAGGCCGCGTATTGCTTGAAGCTGATGCCGGTCACAAACAGGTTGGGGTCGAAACTCGGCTTGCTGACCATGGCCAGTACTTCGCCGGTCTGCGGATCGATGGCCACCACTGCGCCACGCCGATCACCCAAGGCCTTTTCGGCCGCCGCTTGCAGCTTGATGTCCAGGGTCAGGGTGATGTTCTTGCCGGGCACCGGGTCGGTGTGATTGAGCACGCGCATCACGCGGCCCTGGGCGTTGGTCTCGACCTCCTCGAAGCCGACATGGCCGTGCAACTGCGGCTCGTAGAAGCGCTCGACGCCAGTCTTGCCCACCGATTGGGTACCGCGGTACTCGACCTGGTCGAGCTCCTTGGATTCCTTCTCGTTGATCCGCCCGACATAACCCACCGAATGGGCGAAATGCTCGGCATAAGGGTACTCGCGCACGAACTGCGCCTCGACGTCGAGCCCCGGCAGCTGGAACTGGTTGACCGCGACCAAGGCGATCTGCTCTTCGGTCAACTCGTACATCAAGGTGACCGGCTCGAATGGGTGGCGTACACGCTTGAGATCGCGGTCGAACTGGGCGCGGTCTTCATCGCTCAAGTGCAGCACCGAGGTCAGTTCGTCGAGCACCTTGGCGGTGTCGCCCGCGCGCTCGCGGGTCAGGGTCAGATTGAAGCTGGGGCGGTTGTCCGCCACCACCACACCGTTGCGGTCGTAGATGACCCCGCGCTCGGGCGGGATAGGCAACAGGTGCACGCGGTTGTTTTCGGAAATGGTCGAGTGATAGGCGAACTGGATCACTTGCAGAAAATACAGACGACCGACCAGCGCGAAACTCAGGCCCAGCACGAGTACGGCACAGAACAGCAGGCGGCGATTGACCAGGCCTTTTTCGGTTTCGTGGTCTTTCAGGGGAATCGGTTGTGGCATTGGAACCGCTCTTGGACAAGCGCAACCTCCGGCGGGTGGCGTCCTGCCGCCAGAGGCTCACTGTGTTACTAATGATTTCAAGAATGGCGGCGATGATACCACTTCACGGCAAATCGGCTGGCAATTGTACGCGCTTGCGACTACCGGCAAAGATGCTCCAGGTCGACATGAACAGAGCAGCGATCAAAGGCCCGATGACGAAACCGTTGAGACCGAACACTGCCATCCCGCCCAAGGTCGAGACCAGGATGAGGTAATCCGGCATTCGCGTGTCCTTGCCCACCAGGATCGGGCGCAGCACGTTGTCGACCATGCCGATCACCAGAATGCCAAACAGCGTCAGCACCACCCCCTGCCAGACCGCGCCGCTGAGCAGGAAGTACGCGGCCACCGGCGCCCAGACGATGCCAGCGCCTACTGCCGGCAGCAACGACAGAAAGGCCATCAGTACCGCCCAGAGCAAGGCGCTGGGGATGTCCAGCGCCCAGAAGATGAACCCGCCCAAGGCGCCTTGGGTCACCGCCACCAGCAGGTTGCCTTTGACGGTTGCGCGGACCACGCGGTTGAACTTGAGCTGGAGCCGGCGCTTTTGCTGTTCGGCCATGGGCACGGCTTGTCGAACCCGGCGCACCAGGTCGCCGCCGTCGCGTAAAAAGAAGAACAGCAGGTAGAGCATGATGCCGAAGCTGACGATGAAATCCAGGGTGCCCTGGCCGAAACTGAATGCCTGGCTGGCGAAGTACTGGCTGCCGACCATGGCACCTTTGGAGAGTTTGTCTTGCAGGCCCTCGAAATTGCTGACGCCCAGGCGCTCGAGAAAGTGCTGCACGAACATCGGCAGGGCTTCTTTGAAGTGGGTGACGTACGCCGGGATGTCCAGCGTGCCGCTTTCGATGTTCTTGTAGAGCGTCGCGCCTTCTTGCACCAGCAGCGCGCTGATGACGATCACCGGCAAGATGGCAATCAGCATGGCGGTGCCCAGGGTGATCAGGGAGGTGACGTTGCGTGGCCACTTGAAGCGCTGGTTGAGGCGCCGCTGGAGAGGCGCGAAGACGATACCCAGGATGGTTGCCCAGAAAACCGCGCCGTAGTACGGGAGCAGGATCCAGATGAAGGCGATGCTGACCAGAATCAGCAGTCCCAACAGGGTTTTGTTGTGCAGGTGGGTGTGGTTCATGTGCGTTCCGTGTCAAAGGTCTCGTGGCGCCTGATGGGCGCCATGAGGGTTAGTCCCTTGAGCGGGGCGGAACGTTCGCCATCGGTCAATCAGATCTTGAACTGACGCACCATCTGCCCGAGGCGCTCGCCGAGGGCGGCGAGTTGGCGAGTGGTTTGCGCGCCCTGCTGGGTTTCGTCGGCAACGGTGTCCACCGCTGTGGCGATCTGGTGCACGCTACGGTTGATCTCTTCAGCCACAGCGGTCTGCTCTTCGGCAGCGGCCGCAATCTGGGCGTTCATGGCGTTGATCGTGGCGATCAGCGCCGCGATGGCATCCAGCGACTGGCCGGCTTCGTTGGCTTTCACCGAGCTGCCCTCGCCTGCTTCGCTCGAGCGCCGCATGGCATCCACGGCTGATGTCGTGCCCTTTTGCAGGCGGTCGATCATCCCCTGGATCTCCTGAGTGCTCTGCTGCGTGCGGCTGGCCAGCGCGCGAACCTCGTCGGCCACCACCGCAAAGCCGCGACCGGCCTCACCGGCACGCGCTGCTTCGATGGCCGCATTGAGCGCCAACAAGTTGGTCTGCTCGGCGATCGAACGAATCACCCCAAGAACACTGACGATCGACTGCACATCCTGCTGGAGGCTGTCCAACGAAGCGCCGCTGGTACGGATGTCGCCAACCAGCGCATGAATCTGGGCGATGCTGCCGTCCACCACGCGCTTGGCCTGCTGGCCTTCTTCGTCGGTCTTCTGCGCGGCCACGGCGGCGCCCTGAGCACTCTTGGCGACTTCCTGCGCGGCCGAGGACATCTCGTTGATGGCGGTGGCCACCTGATCGGTTTCGTGGCGCTGACGCTCCATGGCGTGTTCCGAACGCTGCGCCTGGGACGCCACTTCACCCACCAGGCCGGTGAGCTGAGTGGTCATTTCGGCAATCTGCCGGACCAGGCCATGGATCTTGTCGACGAAGCGGTTGAAGGAGCCTGCCAGCTCCCCGATTTCATCCTGGCTGGTAATGGCCAGGCGACGCGTCAGATCGCCTTCGCCGGCGGCGATGTCATCGAGATTGGCTTTCATCAACCTGATCGGACGCACCAGCGCACCGGACATCACCAGGCCGATGAGGACGATCACCACCAGCACCACCACGGCGATACCGACGATACTCAGGAGCATGTCTTCGACGCGTTCGTCGACACCGGCCTTGACCACCGCGACCTGGGCTTCGATTCCGTCGAGGTTGACCGCCGTGCCGATCACCATGTCCCACTTGGACAGGTACTCGGTGTAGGACAGCTTGGGGACCAGTACTTTGGGGTCGTTGGGCAGCGACGAGCTGTATTGGGTGTAGTGGCTGCCGTCCTTGCCCGCCTCTACCAGCCCTTTGTTCACATACACGCCGTTAGGATCGCGGGCGTCGATGAAGCTCTTGCCGATGCCATCCGGGCTGCTGCCCTTGAACAACCGTACGGCCTGGGAGTCGTAGCCGAAGAAGTAACCATCCTTGCCGTAGCTGATAGCCGACAGCATCTTGATGACCTGCTGGCGTGCAGCCTGGTCATCGGGGCCGGCGGCATCGTAGATCGGCTTGACGATGCCCAGCGCCACGGCGACGTAGTTCTGCAGGGTCGACTTGGCATCGTTGAGCAGACGCTGACGGGTCTGCTCGACTTCCTTCACCGCTTGGTCGCGCAGGATCCAGACGGTACTCAGGCTGATGACCAGCGCGAACAGCAGGACTGGCAGTACTGCCAGTGATAGAACTTTGCCCTTCAGGCTCAGGCGCATGGTTTGGGTCTCACGTCGTACTGGGGAATTGAACCTGTATCGGCGTGGTGAAGCAAAGGTTGAGGCAAAACCGTCACGTCACGCACTTGCGTGGTGCAATTTATCGCTTACAAACACGATACATAGCGCTTACGCGGTTTCCCCGCGCCGCCGCTTGGGCAAAGTGACGCTGACGCGCAAGCCGCCCAGAGGACTGTCACGCAACTGCAAGTCGCCGCCCCACGCGTCGACTATGTCGCGCACGATGCCAAGGCCCAAGCCGTGCCCGGCGATCTGTTCATCCAGACGCGCGCCGCGCTGCAGGACGTCATCGCGCACGGCCTTGACGATGCCCGGGCCATCGTCGTCGACCAGCAACTCAAAGCAGTCGCGGTTGGCATCGATGCTCAGGCACACTTCGCTGTCGGCGAATTTGCAGGCGTTGTCCAATAGATTGCCTAGCAGTTCGAGCAGGTCTTCCCGGTCCCAAGGCAGCATCAACCCGCCGGGCACTTCGTGGCGAAGGTGCAGATAGCCGCCGTGGATAGCGTTGAGCGTGTCGAGCAGGCCCGGTACTTCGGCATCGCAGTCAAATGCCATACCCGGCAAAGCATCACCGGACAGCCGCGCCCGGTTGAGTTCGCGCTCAAGGCGACGTTGGATTTGCTCGGCTTGAGCGCGCAGTTCTTCGCGCAGTTGGGGATGACCTTGCAGGCGCTCGCTGGACGCCAGGCTCAGCAGTACGGCGAGCGGTGTCTTCAGTGCGTGACCGAGGTTACCCAGGGCGTTGCGCGACCGTTTCAGGCTGTCCTCGGTGTGGGCCAGCAGTTGATTGATCTGCTCCACCAACGGCTCGAGTTCGACCGGCACCTCGCGATCGAGTTGCGAGCGCTGGCCTTGCTGCAGTTGGTGGATCTGCTGACGAGCACGTTCCAGTGGTCCCAGCGCGCGCTTGACGGTCAGGCGCTGCAGCCAAAGGATCAACAGTAACGCGGCGAGCCCCATGCCCAGGCCGATATGGCGCATGCGCCGGAAGCTTTCCCACACGGGGGTGTAATCCTGCGCAACGGTAATGGTGAACACCTGGCCGAAGCGCCGGTATTGCGAGCGTAACTGCAGCAGGCGCTGACCATCGGGGGCTAGCTTCACATTGGCGCGTACCCCGGGACCGTCAGGAATGGGCATCTCGAGGTCCCAGAGCGAGCGGGATCGCCAGTGTTCTTCTGAAAAATCGATACGGAAATAGTGCCCAGACAAGGGCCGTCCATAGGCCGGCGAGAGGCGCGACTCATCCAGTTGCAGGCCATTGCTGCCCCGCACCAATGCGGTCAGGAGAATTTCACTTTCATTACGCAGGCCGGATTCCAGATAACGCTGCAACCCGACTTCGAACAGCCAGAGGCTGAACTGGGCCACGACCAGGCCGACAACCACCAACACGCTGATCAGGCCCAGGCTAAGGCGGCCCTGTATGGATTTCACCGGGCGACACCCGTAAACAGATAGCCTTGGCCGCGGCGGGTTTCGATCACCTCGCGGCCGAGTTTACGGCGCAGGTGGTTGACGTGTACCTCGAGGACGTTGGAGTCGCGCTCGGTTTCGCCATCATACAGATGCTCGGACAGGTGGCTTTTGGAGAGCACCTGGCCTGGATGCAGCATGAAATAGCGCAGCAAACGAAATTCGGCGGCAGTCAGCTGGATCGGCAATTCACCGCTGCAGACGCATTGTCGGCTTTCGTCCAGGTGCAGCCCTGCGGCCTCCAGGGTCGGCTGATTGGCCAAGCCCCGTGAGCGGCGCAGCAAGGACTGTATCCGCAGTTGCAGTTCTTCGGGGTGGAAGGGTTTGGTCAGGTAGTCGTCGGCGCCGGCCTTGAGGCCCTCTATGCGTTCGGCCCATGAACCGCGGGCAGTCAGCACCAGCACGGGCACGCTCAAGCCGCTTGCGCGCCATTGCTGCAACACGTCCAGCCCCGGCAGCCCGGGCAGGCCAAGGTCGAGAATGATCAGATCATAAGGCTCGCTGCTGCCCTGGTAGACGGCGTCGCGGCCGTCGGCTAGCCAGTCCACCGCGTAGCCTTGACGGCTGAGCCCGGCAATCAATTCGTCCGCCAGGGATACCGTGTCTTCGACCAGCAACAAGCGCATCAGTCGTCTTCCTTGTCTTCGAACAATTTACCGGTGGAGGCATCCAGCTTGATTTCGCGCACGACGCCTTCGGTAGTGAGCAATTCGACTTCGTAGATGTACTTGTCATCATGCTTTTCAAGCTCGGCCTCAAGCAACCGTGCATTTGGGTAACGATCAAGCGCCTGCTGCATGAGTTGTTCGAGGGGCAGGATGGCGCCTTTTTGCCGCAGCCTCAAGGCTTCGTCCTGATCCAGATCACGGGCGAACGCCTGCGAGCAGAGCGTCACCAAGGAGAGCACGATGACCTGGTGCAAGCGGGCCTTGAGTCTCATCAACTGTCTACGCGATCTTTGAGGATGGCGCCGTTGCTGGCATCCAGGTCAAGTTCCCACTCGCCGCCCTTGCTGTCACGCAATTCGACTTGGTAGACATACTTGCCGTATTCCTGTTCGAGTTCGGTGTGGTGCACTTGGGTGCCGGGGTGTTTAGACAGGGCGATCGCGTTGAGCTTCTCGAAGGACATGACCGTACCTGCATCGCGCAAGCGCAGCGCTTCGTCTGGGCCAAGGTCTCGTGCCTGAGCCAGGCCAGTTACGCAGACGAGAGTGATGATACTGGACAGGGCGGCAATGGTTTTCATGATGAATCTCCGTTTAGTGATTAGGGTCTTGGCTACGGAATCCATGGTATCGAACGCAACTTAATTGAAACTGAAAGTCGACTAGTATTGATTGGGCAATGTGCGACAGCCTGGGTGCCTTGATTATGCCGCAGGTCGGGGCCTAGCTGATAAACTGGGTGCTGTTTTGACTTCAGAGCCTCCCCCATCGTGGAAATTTTTAAAGAGTTCACCTTCGAGTCCGCTCACCGCTTGCCCCATGTACCGGAAGGTCACAAGTGCGGTAGGTTGCACGGACACTCCTTCAAGGTCGCCATTCACCTTAGCGGCCCGGTCGATCCTCATACCGGGTGGATTCGCGACTTCTCCGAGATCAAGGCGATCTTCAAGCCGCTGTATGAGCGATTGGATCACAACTATCTTAATGACATTCCGGGCCTGGAGAACCCAACCAGCGAAGTGCTGGCCAAGTGGATCTGGGATGAGCTCAAGCCCCTGTTGCCGGAGCTCTCGAAAATCCGCATTCACGAGACTTGCACCAGTGGTTGTGAGTATTACGGCGATTGAAATGGTTGGCAGGCCTGGCCCCTTCGCGGGCAAGCCTTGCTCCTACAGGTGCATGACGCAGCTGCTATGCATACTGTGGAAGCAAGGCTTGCCCGCGAAGCTCTTGATTTTTACAAGTGCCGAAAATACAAAACCCCCACCTGCCTTCGCAGATGGGGGTTTCGGAATTGAATCTTGACGATGACCTACTCTCACATGGGGAAACCCCACACTACCATCGGCGATGCATCGTTTCACTGCTGAGTTCGGGATGGGATCAGGTGGTTCCAATGCTC
>CAJCIO010000112.1 GCA_903970465.1 Gammaproteobacteria bacterium | reverse complement strand
GTTTGCCGGGTCGCTTCGCAGCGGCAAGCGGGCGGCGGCGATCATGAGTTTGATCCAATCGGCGCGCATGAATGGGCACGATCCATATGCCTATCTTAAAGATGTGCTGGCGCGGTTGCCGACGCAGCGAGCGAGTGAGATAGAGCAACAGCTGCCGTATCAGTGGGTATCTGCCTAAGTCGTGCAAGGTGACTTCGGCGGATGCTTACTCTGCAGCGAGCGTACCATGCAATACAAAGGTAATGACTCTCATTAGCAACAATAAGAAAAATCTGGATACGTGCTAATACCACCATTCAGCCATGGCGTTTCTTCCGATCCGCAGAGCGGTGGAGATTATCAAAGGACAAGATCGTAGGGAGTTAGGCCTCGTCAAAAGGCTCAACAAAATCGACGTATTTGAGGTTGCCCTTCTGGGCTAGGCAAAACCGCATCCACTAAAGCGGGCGACGACGGCAAGATGGGGCGAACCCGCGTTGGTCCAGGGAGTGATCTGAACTCACTTTTAGCTTCAGCAGCGCGTGGGCAACGGTTGCGGCGTTCACTTTCAACGATTTTGAAGCTGAATCGGTCGCAAAAACTCGAAAGCGCTTATTGCTGGCTGCTAGCAGGCCCCATTGGCAAGGGCTGGATTCGAGGTTGATCGGGTGCTGGGGTTTGCACCCGATCTCCCCAACGCGGAGGGACGGACCGTGCCATCAACCAGCAAGCAACATTCGGGCTATCTGAACGATTTTCCCTTACCTAGGCAAATAAGCAATAGTCCCCCGTCCGTCTTCATGTAACAGCGCCGCTCCGCGACTGGGACCACTGAGTATCTGCCGATGATCGCTAGCGAGATAAGCGAGCGACGGTTTGCCACGATCACCAAATTGTGTCAGTACGATAGTGCGGTTGCGATCCCAATGTTGCCCGCTCCGCTGTTCCAGCCAGCTCCAGAATTGCTCGCTACTCCCGTCGCGAGGGAAGTCGGCTTCTTCGGGCACGTAATAAAAGGGAATGCCGTCCTCCTGTTGCATATAGATCGGCAACTTATTGTCGACCTCGACCATCACCAGCCGCCAGTCTTGCCAAGGCGCCACAGTGCTGGCTTCGGTACGGACCTGACTGGCAAAACTCTGCACCCCGCCGCCGTTGCTCCAGGGGTAAAACACCCCGATCACCAGCAGCAGTACCACCGCCGCCGCCGCGATACCGCGTCGCCAATGCTGTTCACTGGCCTTGCCCACCGCGCGCCGCGCCGCCAGATGCTGGTTCAACCACCAGGCGCCCAGCAGTTGCGCAAAGGGAACCAGCGGTAGCACGTAATAGCTGCGTCGACTACCACTCGCGGTAAAGAATAGGAACAACAGCCCCAGCCCCCAGATCAGCCAGCGCACATTGGGTTCGGTCTGCTTCCAGTGCCTGAGCGCAAGCACCAGGCCGAGTATCCAGCACGGCGTCCAGGGAAGGGTGTAGACCGGCAGATAGATCAGGTAGGTATAGATCGGCCCGAAGTTATCGAACGGCTTGAAGTAACGCACGACGTTCTCGCGGAACACCAGCCCCAGGCCGCTCTCGCTGTAGGTCGGTGTGCCGTACCAATGCGCCAGCGCAAAGGGCACCGCGTAGATCGCCGCGCCCACGGCCAGGCCCGCCACCATGCGCAGATTGAGGTGCTGCTTGAGGCGCCCCTGCGCCAGTACATGAGGCAGCAGCAACAACCCCGGCAGGAGGAAGCCGATCAAGCCCTTGGACAACGAAGTCAGCGCCAGGATCACGAAGAACACCGTGTAGCGGCTCAAGCGGGTGGATTCAGGGCCACGCCAATACCACCAGACCGCCGCCAATACCCCGAACACGGTCAGCACGTCGGCCGTCGCCACTCGCGCCCAGAACACGAAGTAGAAGGTCGTCGCCAGCAGCCAACCGGCCAGCAGGCCGGTGTTGCGCGTGTAGAGACGCACGCCCAGGTCATACACCAGCCACACGCTCAGCCAGCCCGCCACGACCGAGGCCAGGCGCAATGACCAATGATCCAGGCTGCCGGTCAACCAGGCCGTGGCGGTGATTACCCAGTAGGACGGCAGCGGTTTGTCGTAGTACGCTGAGCCCTTGAGGTAGGGGTCGAAGTAATCATGGGTCTGCAGCATCTGCAGGGCGATATTGGCCCAGCGGGTTTCCGGGCCCCACACCTCACGCTGGCCCAGGCCTGCCAGCAGCAACACGGCAGTGGCCAACAGCAAAAGGCACAGCGGTGCGTGGCGGTGGTTGATGAGTCGAGCAAATCGAGGCGTCATGGCTTCTGGTCATAGATAAGAATGACCACCGAGCCCTTCTGGTAGCGTCGGCCATCGGTGGGCAGCAGGTCGATTTCCTTCTGCTCGTCGGCCCCCTTGATGCGCAGGGCCACCCCGACGCTGCCGTCACGACGCGCCTGGGTCATCCAGTCCTGCACTTCATCCACGCTCACCAGGCGCCCCTTGGCATCCGGGTAACGCAGGCCATACTGCGTTTCGCCAGCGGTGTTGTAGAGCGTGATCGCTGGGTTGTGGGTGTGCCAGGCCAATGCCGAGGCTGTGCCCAATTCGTTGCTCAGCAGGCTATGGGCTTGCGCAAGCTCGGGCACGTGCTGCGCGATAAACACATCCGGCGTCTTGTTGACCACCAGGCTGCCGGGCAGCGCTGCGGGCACCAACGCCAGCAACACGCCCATCGCCACCGCCGGCGCGCCCCAGAGCCGTAGCGGCCGCCAGATGGCCAGGCCGTTGAACAGCAACCAGGCACTGAGGGCGAGGAGCAGCAGGGCCAGGTGACCCGGCTCATCGACATAGATCGGCTTTTTGATCTGCATGAATGCCACGGCCGCCAGGCCGACCACACCCAACACCACGTTGAACACGGCATTGACGCGCAGCACTCGCGTTTGCCCCTCGTGCACTGCGGCCATCAGCCGATGCCCCATCAGCAGCCCCAGCGGCAGCATGCACGGCATGATGTAGGACGGCAGTTTGCCCTTGGCGATACTGAAGAACACCAGCGGCAGCAGAAACCACAGCCACACGAATGCCTTGCCGGGGTGCGCGCGCGCCTTGAGCCCCGCCTTGAATGTGCCCGGCAGCAAGGCGATCCAGGGCAGGCTGCTGATCACCAGCATCGGCAGGTAATACCACCAGGCCTCAGCGTGCTGGGCATCGTCACCGGCGAATCGGCGAATGTGCTCGTCCCAGAAGAAGTACCGCCAGAAGTCGGCCTCCTGCGCGTTGATGGTCAGGGCCCAGGGCAGCGAAAGTAGCACCGCCACCACCACCGCTATGCCGCCAAAGCGCACCAGTTCCACAAACCGACGCTGCCAGACCATATAGGGCACGGCGATCAGCACCGGCAGCAACAAGGCCAGGAAGCCCTTGGTCATGAAGGCCATGGCGCAAGCGACGCCGAGCGCAGCCCAGGCCGCGATCCTTTTGCCTGTGCCGCGGCTGTCGAAGGCGAACCACATGGCCACGCCAGCCAGGTTCATCCACAGGGTGAACTGCGGGTCTAGGTTGGCGTAGCCCGAGCCCGCCGCGATCAGCGCCAGGCTCATGTACACCACCGCGCAAGCGAAGCTGGTACGCCAGTCGTTCCACAACCGGCCGGCCACCACGTAGGCCAACCACACGCTGATACCCATGCTCAGCGCGGAGGCAATGCGCACGCCAAATAGGTTCTGGCCAAAGATGGCCTGGCCCAGGGCGATCATCCAATAGCCCGCAGCCGGCTTCTCGAAATACCGCAAGCCCATGAAATGAGGCGTCGCCCAATGGCCACTCAGGAGCATTTCCTGGCTGACTTGCGCGTAGCGGGTTTCATCGGGTATCCACAGGCCGTGGAACGCCAGCGGGGCCAGATAGAACAGCGCGAAGGCCAACAGCAGTATGAGCAATACCCAGCGTTGTCTCAGGCTCGACATATGCCAACTCCTTGTAAAAACTTGCAGTTGTAAAAAACTATAACGTGCTCCGCCTTCATGGCTGTCCTCGAGAATAAATTATTGTTTATCAAAGGCATGGATGCCCTTGGAAAGTCATGCTAATAAACAAGAAGAAAATCGCAACCTGACGCCTGGAAAATAAACATTACGTTACATATTCCTTTTTCCATTGTGGATCTTTGGGCAGGATGCAAACCAATAGCAAAACGTTGGTAGCTACTTCACCATCAACTTTTCCCAATCCTGAGCATTGACTATCCCCAAGGCGGTCAATGTTCCATCGGCGCCGAGCGCCGCCACCAAGGTGCTGGTGTAATCGGCGGCGTTGGCATGGGCGAAGCCCATCTGTGCCTCGAGCGTGGCAATGCAGTTGCTGTGGGTCACCAACACCAGGTTGCGCCCCGCCACCTTCCGAGCCTTGATATCGCTGGCCATATGGCTATCGCAGTCATGCAGCCAGGCCTCGGCCACACCCGGGATATTGAACATCGCCCGCGCCGTCTGGACGGTGCGAGTGAGCGGGCTGCTGAAAATGTCGGCGTTGCCTATGCCCAGCGTGGCGAAGGCCGAACCGACGCGCACGGCCTCCTCGCGCCCTGACTCAGTGATGCCATCGGTCGGCCCCAGGCAGGGATTGCTCGAACGGTCACAGCGCTGCGCATGCCTGATCAGCACGACGATGTTGCCGGCCTTCCACTGCGCCTTGAATGCCTGCGTTTCGCGCTGGCCAGGATTGTTCAAGGTCACTGGCGTCAGCGGCATCTCGGTAAACCCGGCAACCAGTGCGCCGATAACCAATATCAGCAGCAGTAGCCCGACACCTTTTATATAACCTGTGCGGCGATGCGGCGTATTCACGGACGGCAGGCCCGAGCGGCGAAATAGGTTCATGCAGCGATGCCCCGAATGTACAAAATCTTGATCTATCTGAATGCCCCACCGTGCGGCAGACCGCAAAAGATGGCGGTACTGGGTGGCTGGGGTGGCTGAAGATAGAAACCGCGCGGTGGGGCCTCGGTGAAAGGCATGTCAAATATTTGTTCAGAGCAGTTTTTCATAACTCGATCAATATTTTTAAAACCGCATCCATTTAACTAAATTTGTTACCGCTAAGTTTCAGCTAAGTTTTCT
Source organism: Gammaproteobacteria bacterium (assembly GCA_903970465.1). GTDB lineage: Bacteria > Pseudomonadota > Gammaproteobacteria > Pseudomonadales > Pseudomonadaceae > Aquipseudomonas. The sequence goes on along the minus strand of CAJCIO010000112.1, from coordinate 21,251 downwards.
CGTCCATCTTTTTTTACGCTCTGGCTTGCGCGGGCAATTTTTTTGAATTTTATATGGTAATGATTTGCGATTGCATTTAACTTAGCGTTTAGCTTCACAACGAAACACAACAACCGACCCACACTCAGGAGCTCAGCATGCCCTCACGCCTACACGTCGCCCTAAGCCTCAGCGCAGCTATCTGCCTCACCGGTGCCAGCCTGGCCAAGGCCGATGGCATCACCGTCTACAATGCCCAGCACGAGTCGCTGACCCAGGCCTGGGTCGACGGGTTCACCCAGGAAACCGGCATCAAGGTCACCCTGCGCAATGGCGATGACAGCGAGCTGGGCAACCAGATCGTGCAGGAAGGCGGCGCCTCGCCTGCCGATGTCTTCCTCACGGAAAACTCGCCGGCCATGGCCCTGGTCGACAACGCACATCTGTTTGCCCCACTGCAACCGGCAACACTGTCCCAGGTCGCGGCCCCTTACCGTCCCGCGCACGGCAACTGGGTCGGCATCGCTGCTCGCTCCACGGTGTTCGTCTACAACAAGAACAAACTCAGCGCCCAGCAGCTTCCTGCTTCACTGTTGGACCTCGCCGGCCCGCAATGGCAAGGCCGCTGGGGTGCGTCGCCGGCCGGCGCTGACTTTCAGGCCATCGTCGGCGCGCTGCTCGAGCAAAAAGGCGAGGCCGCGACGCTGGCCTGGCTCAAGGCGATGAAAACCAACGCGCAGATCTACCGCGGTAACAGCGCGGTGCTCAAGGCGGTCAACGCCGGTCAGATCGAAGGTGGGGTGATCTACCACTACTACCGCTTCGGCGATCAGGCCAAGACCGGCGAGAACAGCAAAAATACCCAGTTGCACTACTTCAAGCACCAGGACCCAGGCGCCTTTGTGAGCATCTCGGGGGCAGGCGTACTGGCTTCCAGCAAACAGCCCGAGCAAGCGCAGGCCTTCGTCAAATGGATCACCGGCAAAGGCGGTCAGGCCGTGCTGCTCAATGGCGACTCGTTCGAATACGCTGTGGGCAAGAATACCCCCTCCAACCCCCGCCTCGTCCCGCTCGATCAGCTTGACGCGCCGGCGGTCGATCCCTCCAGACTGGACAGCAAAAAGGTCGCCCAACTGCTGACCCAGGCCGGATTGCTGTAAGTGCTCAGGCGCCGGCGCCCTAGGGGCACAGCGTTGCAACTGATCGCCCTGTTCATCGCGCTGGCGTCGCTCATACCGTTGCTGTTCATCCTGGTCGTCAGTGTTCAGGTCGGCTGGGAGACCGTCATCGCCCTGGTATGGCGTCCACGGGTTGCCGAGTTGCTCGGCAACACCCTGGCGCTGATTGCGTTGACCCTGCCGATTTGCATATTGCTGGGCGTGACCATCGCCTGGCTGACTGAACGCACTGATCTACCCGGCCGGCGCTTGATATCCGCCCTGGCGGTCGCCCCCTTGGCCATTCCAGCCTTCATTCACAGTTACGCCTGGGTCAGCCTGGTGCCGTCCATACACGGGCTATCGGGCGCCGTGCTGGTCTCGGTGCTGGCCTATTTCCCGTTTCTTTACCTGCCCATCGCCGCCACCTTGCGCCGGCTCGACCCCGCGCTGGAAGACGTCGCCACGGCGCTCGGGCTGGCACCCTGGCGGGTATTCATGCGCGTCGTCCTGCCCCAACTGCGCCTGCCCGTCGCTGGCGGCGCACTGCTGGTGGGCCTGCATTTGCTGGCGGAGTTCGGGCTGTACACCTTTGTGCGTTTCGATACCTTCACTACTGCTATCTACGACCAGTTCCAATCCTCCTTCAATGGCCCGGCGGCCAACATGCTGGCCGGCGTATTGATGCTGTGCTGCCTGGGCCTGCTGGCGCTCGAAGCCAGCTGCAGGGGCAGCGCCCGCTATGCGCGCCTGGGCTCCGGCAGCCCGCGTGGCTCCATGCCACAACGCCTGGGCAGGGGTATTCGCCTGGCCGGCCTGCTATTGCTGGCAACGGTGCTTGCCCTGGCGCTGGGCGTGCCGCTCCTCACCCTGCTGCACTGGCTTGGCGCAGGCACGCAACAGCACTGGGCCTGGCAGGCCATCGTCCCAGCGCTGGCACAAACCCTGGCACTGGCCAGCGTGGCGGCGGTCCTGACCCTGGCCGCCGCCGTGCCGGTGTCGTGGCTGGCCATTCGCGCGCCCTGCGGGCTGCAGCGCTGGCTGGAAAAGTGTCATTACGTGAGCAGCTCATTGCCGGGCATCGTGGTGGCGCTGGCGCTGGTCACGGTATCGATCCGCTACGCGCCCGGCCTCTACCAGACCCTCGTCACGCTGTTGCTGGCCTACGTGCTGATGTTTTTGCCCCGCGCGATGATCAACCTGCGCGCCGGCATCGCCCAGGCCCCCATCGAGCTCGAAGACATGGCCCGCAGCCTCGGCCGATCACCACGCCAGGCGCTGCTGGGCATCACCTTGCGCCTGGCCGCACCTGGGGCCTCAGCAGCCGCAGCGCTCGTGTTTCTCGGCGTGATCAACGAACTCACCGCGACGTTGCTGCTGGCACCCAACGGTACACGCACCCTTGCCAGCGCCTTTTGGGCCAAAAGCAGCGAGATCGACTATGCCGCCGCCGCGCCTTACGCGCTGCTGATGGTGTTGATGTCGCTGCCCTTGACCTGGCTGCTGCATTCCCACTCCAGACGAGCCGCCGATCGATGAGCGCACTGCAACTGAGTCACCTCTGCCACCGCTACAATGGCAACATCGCCGTAGAGGACGTGACCTTTTCCCTGGCCCCCGGCGCACGGCTGGCCATCGTCGGGCCTTCGGGCTGCGGCAAGACCACCCTGATGCGCCTGATCGCCGGCTTCGAGTTGCCCCATACGGGCACCATCGTCATGGACGCAAGGACCCTGGTCAGCGCCAGCGAATCGGTCCCGGCCCACCTGCGCAACATCGGCTATCTACCGCAGGATGGCGCGTTGTTTCCCCACCTGTCGGTCGCCGCCAACATCGGCTTTGCCATGCCGGGCAGCACCAAGGCCAACAGACGCCACATCGAAGAACTGGCCGAGCGCGTCTCTCTGCCCCCAACGATGCTTGCGCGCTGGCCCCATGAACTATCCGGCGGGCAACAACAACGGGTGGCGCTGGCCCGGGCCCTGGCGCAGAAACCCGCACTGATGCTGCTGGACGAACCCTTCTCGGCACTGGATACCGGCCTGCGCGCCAACATGCGCAACGCAGTGGTCGAAGTACTGAACGATGCCGGCGTGACGGCAATTCTGGTGACCCACGATCAGCAAGAGGCACTGTCGTTCGCTACCGTTCTGGCCGTGATGGGCAATGGCCGGTTAAGACAGATGGGGGCACCGATGGATCTTTACCTGCGCCCTGACGACGAACAGATCGCAACCTTTCTGGGCGAGGCAATATTTCTCGACGCACAGGCCCAGGAGGGCTATGCAACGTGCGCGCTGGGCAAGATACCGCTCTGCACCGCCGCGGCGAGCGGACAGGTGCGAATCATGCTGCGCCCCGAGCAACTGCGCATCGACCCGATAGAATCGTCGGCTCTGGGCGCTCGGGCTCAGGTGGTGAGGCGCATCCCTTGTGGCAGCCAGTGCCGGATAACGCTGGCCCTTGCCCCCCCCTCCTCCGGCAGCCAATTCAGCGCGACATGCCTGGACGTCCTGGTGCCAGAGGCACTGGCGCCGGTCACAGGTTCACGGGTCACTGTTCACGTCCTGGGTCGCGCTCATGGGATGGGCTCACCGGGCAAACGCTCGCCGAGTTCGCCCTGATCCTCAGGTCCACCTAAGTTTCATTGGGTAATGTCTCTCTGGCGCAACTGGCTGCGCCGCCCTGGAGAAACAACCCGATGAAGCTGACAACCGCCGACTGGCTCAACAAGGTTCCCGAGGTCACCCTGGCTTTCTGGGTGATCAAGATCCTTTCCACGACCGTGGGCGAGACCGGCGCGGACTTCCTCGCGGTCGATGTCGGCCTGGGGGCTGCTATCACCACGCTCGGCATGGCTGCGTTTCTGGTGCTGGCACTGTGCGTGCAGCTGACCAAGACTGCTTATACGCCTTGGATCTACTGGCTGACGGTGGTCCTGGTGAGCATCGTCGGCACGCAGATCACCGATCTGCTGACAGACCTGCTGGACGTCAGCCTGTACACCAGCACCGCGGTCTTTTCAGTGTTGCTGGCGCTAATCTTCTTCACCTGGCAGCGGGTCGAGAAGAGCTTGTCGATCCATCAGATCGTCACCCCGCGCAGAGAACTCTTCTATTGGGCGACGGTGCTGTGCACCTTCGCCCTCGGCACCGCCGCCGGCGACCTGGCCACCGAAGCCCTGGGGCTGGGTTTCACCTTGGGCGCGGGCATGTTCGCCGCCCTGATTGCCGGCACCTATGCCGCCTGGCGCATGGGCGCCAATGCGGTACTGACGTTCTGGATCGGCTACATCCTGACCCGTCCTTTCGGCGCCTCCCTGGGCGATCTCCTGACCCAGGCCAAGACCTACGGCGGCCTGGGAATGGGGGCCACCTGGACCAGCGCGATCTTTCTGTGCGTCATCCTCATGCTGGTCGCCGCCGCGCAAACAGGCGTACGCCCACGCAAAAAATCCTTTGAATGAACCAACGCTTTTCATCCCGGAGATACTTATGCGCTATGTTAGAAATGCCATTCGCCACGCGGCGATCGTCACCTCGATCTTTCTGCTCGGCGTTGCCGCAGGCTGCTCCAAGCCCGCCGACAAGCCTGCCGCAGCCGCCAGCACGGTGAATCAGAACGCGCCCTCCAAACTGGGGGATCTGAAGGAGTTTCAAGGCATCTCGAAAGAAGTCTCGGCACTGGTGGATAAAAACGATTTGCCCGCTGCGAAAACACGTATCAAGGATCTTGAAAGCACCTGGGATTCGGCCGAAGCGGGCATCAAGCCCCGCGCAGCCAGTGACTGGCACCGGCTCGACAAGGCCATCGACAACGCTCTGTCCGCTCTACGTGCCAGCAACCCCACCCAGGCAGCGTGCAAAGCTGCAATGGATGAACTGCTGAAGACCTTCAGCGCCCTGCAGGGGCAGTAACGGCCAACGGGGCTGCGGTGGTCCACCACTCAACGGGAGACAAGACATGCGCATACTGCTGGTCGAGGACGACCCGATGATCGGGGACGCCATTCAGGCAGCATTGAAAGACGCCAGCTACACGGCCGACTGGGTCAAGGACGGTCTGACAGCGCTGGCAGCGATCGACGCCCAGCACTACGACCTGATGCTGCTGGACCTCGGTCTGCCCGGCAGGGATGGCCATGGGGTCTTGCGCACGCTGCGCGGCGACGGCAACCCGGTACCACTGATCATCATCACCGCCCGTGACAGCGTCGGTGAACGCATCCGCGGGCTGGACGCCGGTGCCGACGACTACGTGCTCAAACCCTTCGACATGAGCGAGCTTCTGGCGCGGATGCGCGCGGTGCTGCGCCGCAAAGGCGGCAGCGCAGTGCCTTTGCTGAGCAACGGCGTCGTGTCCTTGGACCCGGTCGCCAAACAGGCGGCGACCGCGGCCGACCCCGCCATCGCGCTGTCCAACCGCGAGTTCGCATTGTTGCAGGCGCTGCTCATCCGGCCCGGGGCGATCCTTTCCCGGGCAGACCTGGAAGACCGCATCTACGGCTGGGGCTTCGAGGTCGAAAGTAACGCGGTAGAGTTCCTGATTCATGCCCTGCGGCGCAAATTGGGCAGCGATGCCATCAAGAATGTCCGAGGTATGGGATGGATGGTTTCAAAAGGCGTCTGAGCGATTCGATCCAGGTTCGGTTGTCGTTCGCCCTCTCGCTTGCGATCCTCATCGTCGCCTGCGCGGCGGCTGCTTTTGCCTTCATGTCTGCCTTCGATGAAGCCCACGAGATGCAGGACGACACCTTGCGTCAGGTCGCGGTGCTGTTCGATCGCCAGGGTGTCACCGTGCAAAGTCCCACCGCCGCGGATATCGCCGGCGACAATGAGGATTCTCGGTTCATCGTTCAGTATCTGGGTGATGAGCACAGCACCTGGCAGCACCTGAATGCGGCACCGGGGCTCCCTTTGCCCGAGGCGCTGGCCGAGGGGATCTCGACCCTGAATATCAACGGCGAACACTTTCGCGTACTGGTGCGCACGCTGTTGTCCGGCGAGCGCATTGCTATCGCCCAGGAAACAGGTGCACGAGACCGCGAAGCTCGCGAAAGTGCATGGCGCAGCCTGCTGCCATTTCTGATCCTGTTTCCTGTGCTGTTGCTGGTGGTGGGTGATCTGGTCCGCAAGTTGTTCCGGCCTATTGCCGCTTTGTCGGCAGACATCGATGGCCGCGCCGAACATGCATTACACCCAGTAAACGAGCGGCATGTACCCCAGGAGATAAGACCCTTCGTGGTGGCTATCAACCGCTTGTTAGGGCGTGTCGCACAGTCAATGGAAATGCAGGCACGCTTCGTCGCTGATGCGGCACACGAGCTTCGCTCTCCACTGACCGCTCTATCATTGCAAGCGGAACGCCTTGGCGCAGCGGAAATGCCTTTGGAAGCGCAACAACGCCTTATCACTCTACGCCGTGGAATAGAGCGAGGCCGCAACCTACTCGATCAATTATTGACCCTGACCCGGGCGCAGGGGGTCCGACCACAACCGGAGGCGAGCAGCTCGGTACGCACCGTCTTTCGCCAAGTCCTGGAGGATCTACTGCCTCTGGCAGAGGCCAAGAACATTGATATCGGCGTCGAAGGCGAAGGGGACGTGTGGGTGCGGATGGATGAAATCGACCTGGCCACCGTGGTCAAGAATCTGATCGATAACGCGATCCGGTATACGCCTGACCATGGGCAAATCGACCTTTCGGTAGACGCATCCAAGGGGCTCGCCCGGGTACAGGTTCGAGATTCGGGGCCAGGTATAGCGATAGAGGAAAGACCGCGCATTTTTGACCCATTCTACAGAATTCTGGGCAATTCTGAAGTGGGCTCCGGATTGGGTCTGGCTATCGTCAGAGCTATTGCCAATCGCAATAACGCGCACATTGAATTGGCTTTCACTGATGAAGCTCAGCAACGAGGGCTTTTTATCTCGGTACTTATTCCTATTTACACAGTTTGATACGCGAGCGCAGAGCGATTGAGGGTTAGGCCGATGGAAGTATCGACATTCGTATTACGCGCTCCCCTGAGGACAATCCCGCCGTCTGTACCGACTGCTTACCACCAATGAAGAAAAAACCTGCCAATTTAATCCACGCTACAAAGCAGAGGTTTAGGTCGACATCATCCAAACTAATACCTACGAGGCTGGCCGACGCTACTGCAGGGGAACATCCGCCGCTGCTGCTGAGGCTCCAACGCCGATCATCCATTGCAACAGCAAAGCACCAGCTAACCCACCCGCGAAGGTGGTACACGGGACTGCGCCATTGGTATTTTTTACCAGCCTCAAGAGATGGCCGAATGAGGAATGTCGAAAGCTGCGGAACGCATCAAAAAAACCGATTCGACGGCTTTCCGTTTAACAGTCACCACACGAGCATTGATCGGCTAACGTGGCTGCACAGGGGGTAGCGATGCTAGAATATCGTGAACTTTACGCCTGGATTCCCGACGCTCATGTCATCCGTAAATAACGATAAAACGGGCTATTCCATGCACCGTTTTTGCACTGCCCCTTTGATGGATGGGACCAACTCCTTTGTAACTATTTGATTAATTTCAAAAAACACAAACGCCGAGCTTGCCTATTACCAATTTTGTACCACTTTTATCCCCTTATCTCGCTAAAGTGGAGCCAGGTTTCCTGTCTCACTTATAGCCATCGCTGGTATCAGCACCGTAGCTGGAACTGGTTACAGGTGCTTGCCTCAAGCCGGACTCGTCGAGGGTCAAACTTCACTCGACTTGAGCACGTGCTCCTCACCGCTCACCCCTACCCGTACCACCTGCCCCGGAGCCCATTCGCGGTCGGCCGGCACCCGGGGCGCGAACTCCGTACCGCTACCGGGCAGCAGCAACACCAGTCGGTAGCCACTGCCCATATACTCCTGACTGACGACGGTAGCCAGCGCCCCTGCCAGATCCTCAGCGCCGAGCAAACACAGTTGTTCCGGGCGCAGCATAACCTTGCCAATATCTTCGCGCTCGGTCGCCGCGACCTTGATGTGGCCCAGCTCGCATTCGGCCCAGCCACTGCGCAGTCGTGCCAGCAGCACCAGCGCTTCACCCAGAAACTTCGCGGTCAGTTCATCCACCGCTGCTGGTAAAGATCCTGTGGCGTACCCGCCTGAACCAGCTTGCCGGCGCGCAGCACCGCCAGGTACTGGGCAAAGGACAAGGCCTCTTCCTGATCATGGGTCACCAGCACGCTGGGGATATTGGCAATGGCCAACACTTCGCTGACCATCTTGCGCAAGCTCGCGCGCAGATGAGTGTCGAGGGCCGAAAACGGCTCGTCCAGCAGCATCAAACGCGGGCGTTGCACCAGCGCCCGGGCCAGAGCCACACGCTGCTGCTGTCCACCAGAAAGCTCGTGGGGCCAGCGCTGCAGCAACGTTGGCTGCAGTTGCACCATGGCCGCCAGTTCCTGCACCCGCTGCGCACGCGCCTGCCCCCGCTCGGCTACCGCAAAGCCGATGTTGCTGGCCACATCCAGATGGGAAACAGCGCCCCGTCTTGTGGTACGTAGCCGATACTGCGACCATGGGCCGGCACACCTGCGGCGCCCTCGGCGATGACCTGCCCGCCCAAGCACACGCGGCCTTGGTTGGGAAACTGGAAGCCGGCGATAAGCCGCAGCAAAGTGGTCTTGCCCGAACCGGAGGGCCCGACGATAACCGCCCGGCTGCCGGCCGGAATGCTCAAGTCGACCGCGCTGACCGCAGCCGCCTCGCCGAAATGCTTGCTCACGGCTTTCAATTCAAGACTGCTCATCGGCCCGCCACACGTTTTGATTGCTCATATAAAATCCAGGTCAGCGGCAGCGACATCAGCACCATGATCAACGCGTAGGGCGCGGCCTGGGCGGAGTCGATCTCGCTGCTGCGGATCCAGAACACCATCGCCAAGGTGCGGGTGCCATTGGGGGCCAGCAGCAATGTTGCAGTAAGTTCGTTAATGATTACCAGGAACACCAGCGCGAAGCTCGCAGCGAACCCGGGCGCGGCCAAGCGCAGGGTGGTCGCCCACAACGCCTGGCGCGGCGAGCGACCGAGGCTGCGGGCGATATTTTCCAGCTCCATTGGCGCCTGGGAAATGGCCGTGCGCAGGCTCACCAGGGCGCGCGGCACGAACAGCAGCAGATAGGCCAGCAGCAAGGTGAACAGCGTCTGATACAGGAGCCGCAGCCATTGCACGGTCAGGCTGACCAATGCCAGAGCGACGACGATGCCCGGCAACGCGCTGCCCAGGTAATAGCAGGCCTCGATCCAGTGGTTGTGGCGCCCCGCCACGCGGATCGACAGCCAGGCCGCCGGCACCGCCGCGAGGCTGATCAGCAGCGCGCCGCCGATGCCCAGCAGTAGGGTCTGCAGCAGCGCTGGCACGATGGCCGCGCACGCCCACACCTCGCTGCCGCCGGCCACCAGCCAGCGCGCGAGAGTCAGCATCGGCACGCCCACCGCTAGTAGTGCGACCCCACCCAGGCCCAGCACCGCCAGGGCACAGGCCCAAGGCCGCAGCCGCCGGGGCGAAACTCACGAGCGCTGCCAGTGCCGACCCGGGAGTGGCGGGCACCACCGCGCAGCCACGATTCCAGCCCCGCCAGCAGCAGGCAGGCGAGTGCCAGAACTGCCGCGAGCATGTTGGCAGCGGGGCCATTGAAAGAGGATTGAAACTGATCGTAAATCGCGGTGGTGAAAGTATCGAAGCGCACCAACGCAAACAGGCCATATTTGGACAGCAGATGCAGGCCGACCAACAACGCCCCGCCACACAGAGGCAGGCGCAATTGCGGCAGCACCACCCGCCACCCCACTTGCCAGGGTCGCAGGCCAAGGGAGCCGGCCACCTCGTCCAGAGCCGGATCGAGCCGGCGCAAGCTGGCCGCCAACGGCAGATAGAAAAACGGCGAGTAGGCCAGCACCGAAATCAGCACGGCGGCGCCCAGACCATAGAAGGCTGGCGCAACACTGACCCAAGCGTAACTGTGCACGAACGCCGGAATCGCCAACGGCGCGACCGCCAATGCGGCCCACAGCCGCCGCCCGGGCAAGGCGGTGCGTTCCACCAGCCAGGCCGTGGCCAGCCCCAGCGCTGCGCACAACGGCAGGGTCAGTAGCACCAGCATCAGGGTATTGAGCAGCAGCTCGCCCACCCGTGGCCGTAGCACCAGGCCGATGATGGTCGCCCAAGGCGTGTGCAGCGTCACCCACACCACGAACACCATGGGTACCAGCGCCAGCGCCGCCAGCAGCAGGGCCAGAGGACGCACCAGCCCACTGGCTAAGCGCGGGGAAGCGCGACGCTCGAATACCTGAACTGCTGGCTGCGCAATATGAGTGGCAGATTCCTGCACTTACAGCAGCCCGGCCTGGGTCATCAGTTCCACAACTTTCTTGCTGTTCAGGCTCTGGGCTTCGACCGCCGGCGCCTGCAACTGCGCCAGGGGCACTAGCTTGGCGTTGGACACCGCACCCTCGCCGACCGCGTACTCATAGGAACTGCCCGTGCGCAGAATGGCCTGGCCCTTCGGGCGGGTGATCCACTTGAGAAACGCCTGGGCCTGCTCGGGATGCTGGCTGGAAGCAAGTACGCCGCCACCGGACAGGCTGACGAAGACACCCGGGGCCTGCTGTTTGAAGTAGTGCAGCGCGGTGTGCTAGCTGTTCTCGCCGGTCTTGGCCTGGTCGCCGAAATAGTAGTAATGGTAGATCACCCCACCTTCGACCTGCCCGGCATTCACCGCCTTGAGCACCGCGCCGTTACCGCGGTAGATCGTCGCATTGGCCTTAAGCCCCAGCAGCCATTGCAGGGTCACCGCCTCGCCCTTGAGAGCCATTAATGCGCTGACGATGGCTGGGAAATCGGCGCCGGCCGGCGACACGCCCCAGCGCCCTTTCCATTGCGGCTGGGCGAGGTCAAGCAGGGATTTGGGCAAGTCTGCAGGCTTGAGCTTGTCTTGGTTGTAGGCGAACATCGTGGCGTGGGCGGCGATGCCCACCCATTGACCATGGGTTGGGCGATACGCCGAGCCGACCTGGGCCAGGGTCGCCGGAGCCACGGGCGCGAACAAACCGGCATTACCGACCAGGGCCATGGCCGGCGAATTCTCGGTAAGAAACACGTCGGCGGGCGACTGCTTGCCCTCCTCCACCAGCTGATTGGCCATTTCACTGTCGTCGCCGTTGCGCAGCGTCACCTGGATTCAGGTCTCGCTGATAAAGCCCTCCACCCAGGCCTGGGCGAGGCTTTCATGCTGCGCGTTGTACACAGTTATGCCGGGCGCCGAAGCGGCCGCCGCGATGTTAACGGCGCCCAAGGCGCTGGCGAACACAGCCGCTGCAGCGGCTGCCCGAATAGCCGATTTACTCAAGATGAAAGCCCCTGTCTGGATAATTGTAGGTGAACGGACGCCGCCAGCGACTCAGCCTTGGCACGCGAATGCTGAAGCTACGAATAATCATTCCGGCCGATGAAGCGAACAAACCACTGGGTCGTCTGCCGGGCCCGCTAAGCTCCAAAGGGTTCGAGATCGGTCAAGAGGAAGTGAAAAAGATGTCATCCACGCTTCAAGCAGTCCGACTATAAACGCGCCTTCCTTGCACAAAGCAGCAGGGTTTAAAAGCTACGAGAAATGAGTCGAAAATTCAGGTTGCGTATCAAATTGATATTTCGTGAACAAATTTATAACAAGCCCCCAACGAAGATTGGTCGTTAAACTCCCGCCACCTTGAAACATATCGAAACAATATCGATCGCATCGAGGTGGCAAATACGAAAAACGCAAAACAAAAATCCGATTTGTCGTGCACGCACGGCATCTTCGATATTGCGCAGCAAAAGGGTTGCCTCATGCACATTTATAAATCCGGCCCCGGACGGTTCCTGTTATTGGCCACAGGCGCGTGGCTGGTCATCTTTTCCCTGACGCGGACCGTCCTTTTTTTCACCCACCTGGACGAAGCCGGGCACCAGCCAGGATCGTTGTTCGCCATTGGTCTGCTGTACGACCTCGCCTTTCTGACCTACGCGGCGTTGCCGCTGGGTCTCTACCTGCTGCTCTGCCCGCCTTCGATCTGGCGCCGCCGCTGGCACCAGTGGTTTCTCCAGGGCGTGTTCTTCCTGAGCCTGTTTGTCACACTCTTTGTGGCGGTGGCCGAATGGCTGTTCTGGGATGAGTTCGGTGTGCGTTTCAATTTCATCGCCGTCGATTACCTGGTCTATTCCGACGAAGTCCTGAACAACATTCTCGAGTCTTACCCTGTCGCTAAGCTGATCGGTATTCTGGCAGTGATCGCCGTCGTACTGGGCGGGGTCGCCCGCGGCGCCGTGGCTAGGGCGACGCGAGCGCAGCCGCCTTCCCGGCTCCAACGCTTGGGGGGTATCGCGGTACTGCTGATGCTGGGTGCCATCAGTCTGCAATGGGTCGACCAAGACAGCCCCCGCGGCCAGGGTGGCAACGCCTATCAACGCGAATTGGCAAGCAACGGGCCTTATCAGTTCTTCGCTGCCTTCCGCAATAACGAGCTCAACTATCAACAGTTCTACGCCACCCTGCCAGATGCGCAGATAGCCGCCAGCATCCGCAGCGAATTGGCGGAACCCGGCAGCACCGTGGTCGGCCAGGCGCCGTTCGACATACGCCGCAACATCGACAATCCCGGCACCTTGCGCAAACCCAATATCGTTCTGGTGACCATCGAAAGCCTCAGCGCCAAGTACCTGGGCAGCAATGGCGATACGCGCAATCTAACGCCCAATCTCGATGAACTGCGCACACACAGCCTTTACTTCAGCAACTTCTACGCGACCGGCACGCGCACCGACCGCGGGCTGGAGGCAATCACGCTGTCCGTGCCGCCTACACCCGGGCGCTCCATCGTCAAGCGCGTAGGCCGCGAAGGCGGCTTCGCCAGCCTTGGCCAGCAGCTGGCCGCTGTGGGCTATGACAGCGTGTTTGCCTATGGTGGCCGAGGCTACTTCGACAACATGAACGCTTTCTTCACCGGCAATGGCTACCGCGTCGTCGACCAGAGCAGCGTTGCGGAGGCTAACATCCACTTCAAGAACGCCTGGGGCATGGCCGACGAAGACCTTTACCGCCAGGCACTGAATCTAGCCGATGCTGATTTTGCCGCAAGCAAGCCGTTCCTCCTGCAATTGATGACCACCTCCAACCACCGCCCCTATACCTATCCAGATGGGCGCATCGACATTCCCTCCGGGCATGGCCGCGATGGCGCGGTGAAATACACCGACTACGCCATTGGCCAGTTCCTCGAGCAGGCCAGGACCAAGCCATGGTTCGACAATACCCTGTTCGTGTTCGTCGCCGACCACACCGCTGGCAGTGCCGGCAAGGAAGACCTGCCCATCGCCAACTACGCGATCCCGCTGTTCATCTACGCACCCAAGCTGGTAAAAACAGCGGAAAACACTCAGCTCGCTAGCCAGATTGACCTCGCGCCGACCCTGCTGGGGATGTTGAACCTGGATTACCAATCCACCTTCTTCGGCCGCAACCTCTTCTTGGCCGATGCCCCGCCACCCCGTGTAGTGGTCGGCAACTATCAGCACCTGGGGTTGTTCGACGGCACCAACCTGGCGATCCTCAGCCCGCGCCAGAGCGTGCGTCGGCATGAAAACGCCCTGGGCGCCAGTGTGGAAACCCGCACAAACAGCAGCGACCCCCTGGCGGCCCGTGCCATCGCTTATTACCAGGCGGCGAGCATGGCCTTCCAGCAGCGGCTGCTCGGCTGGCAGCCCCGAACCCTACAACCATAGTTGCCGACAGTGGTGAGCCGCCAGCACCTGCTCACCCACGCGGCGCTCCTCAGCGCTCAGCTAATTTTCCCTGAGTATCTTCTCCATGGCGCAACTGACTGCGCCTCTGGAGAAGCACAATCCAATGAATACGCAAAGGTGTTGAAGGCCGCCTGAAGCGGCCTCAGTGCGCTTTCAAGGTAAGGATGCTGAAGGTATCTGCATGGAACTGCGGGTCGGCTTTCGGCACCTCGGCAGTGGGCGCCGGTTGGGTGAAGTCCATGGCGAACAGGTAGGCACGGCCGCGCCGGGCGTCGAACACCATGTTGTGCGCCCACGGGCGGGTGCCTACGGTGCCGCGCAGGCGGAAATGACCGTCGGAGTCCTGGCCGACCAAGGTCAGGCTGGCGTCGACCCCGCTGGGAACCAGCACCTGCCTGCGCTGTGCATCATAGGCCAGGGCGTTGACCGCATGGGTAATCGGCAGCGTGGCCTGCAGCGCGCCGCTGGCCAGGTCAGCGATAACCAGCACCGGCTGCTCGCCTCGGCAGGCCACGAACAGATGCCCACCCGCTTCGTCAGCCGCCAGCGCGCTCGGTTTGCTGCAGCCCGGATAGCTCAGCAGCCGCTGCTCGGCGAGCTGCGGGCCGCTGAGTACCGCGACCTGATCTTCATCCCTGAGCGGCACGATAAAGCGCCCGTCCTTCAGCCCAATAGGCCCATCGAGCTTGCGCGCGGCGATGTCACGCTGGCCGACGATGCGATCGCTGGCCGGGTCGAGAAAGTACAGGGTCGAATGGTCGCCACGGCGGCCGCTGGTAATGATCACCCGGTCGCTGTGGGCGTCGTACAGCAGGTTGTTGAGGTTGCCGCTGTCCACCGGCAAGCGCTTCAGCACCTTGCGTTGCTTGAGGTCGACGATGCCCAGGCTACCGTCCATGTTGGCCACGTAGGCGCGGTTGCGCACCGGCACCAGCACCACCGCGTTAGCGCCGGTGGAGTTGACTAGCGTGCCGAGGGCTTTCTGCCGCTGCACGTCGAACAGGCTCAGCCCGTTTTCCCGGCGTGCCACGAACAGGGTCGGGCTGTTCGGGTCGAGCGCGCCGAAACCCCAGCTATGACCGCTGCCGGGCAAGGTGCGCACGGCTTCAGTGCGGTACAGCAGTGGGTCTTGCCCATGGGCCACGCCACACACCAGCGGTAAGGCCAAGGCTAGCCGTTTCAGAGTCTTCATGGTTTAAAACTCCAGCGTCGAGGACAGGATGAACTGGCGCACATCGCCCATCGAGATGAAGTAGCGGTTCACGCTGGAGGTGTAGTAGGTGCGGTCGAACAGGTTCTTGACGTTGAACGCCAAGTTCAGCTTGTGGCCATCGAGGTGAGTGTCGTACGAGGCGAACGCGTCCACCGTAGTGTACGACGGCAGGTAGAAGCTGTTCGCCGAGTCACCCGGGCGCTCACCCACGTAATGGGCGCCGCTGCCGACGCGCAGGCGGTCGCCGCCAAAGACGTTGCCGAAGTCGTAGACCGCCGACAGCGCCGCGGTCTGGCGCGCGGTGTTCCACAGGCGGTTGCCCTGATAGAGCTGGTCCTTCGTGGTAATCGCGTCCAGGTACGCATAGCTGCCGATTACGCTCCAGGTGTCGGTGATTTCCCCGGTCACGTCCAGCTCCACGCCACGCGAGCGGGCGGCGCCAGAGGTGCGCCAGTCAGTCGCACCGGTGGTGGTGTTGTACTGCGACACCAGCACGTTCTTTTTGTCGATATCGAACAACGCTAGGGTACCTGTCACGCGGCCGGGGATTTCCAGCTTGGCGCCGATTTCATAAGACTTGGCGTGCTCCGGCAGTACCGCCGAATCGATGGTCACGCCGCTGGACAGCTGGGCGATGCTGGAAGTCGGCTTTAGCGATTCGGTGTAGCTGCCGTAGAACGACAACACGTCGTTGAACTGATACACCAGCCCGGCGCGGGGCAGGAATTTCTGGCCGTTGATATCGGTGTTGGTCTTGAACGGCCGGCCCTTCCCCGCCAGTTGGTCGTACATCTGGTAGCGGCCGCCGAGTACCAGCGTCCAGTTCTCGGTCAGGTGCAGCGCGTCCTGTAGGAAGGCCGACTGCGCGCGCAGCTTGTCGGTCTGGTCGCTGTCGCTGGCGGACACGGCCGACGACGGGCTCATCTGGCCATACACCGGGTCGTAGACGTTGAAGCCGCTGGAAGGCGTCTGCCGCAGCAAGTCGGCGCGATAGATTTTGCGCTTTTCGTTGTCGAGACCGAACTGCAGGTCATTCTGGAAGCCGGCTACCTCGACCCTCCCTTCTATCGAAGCGATCGCGTAGCTGTCGGTGCTGACCGCGCCATGGGTGGCGTCGTTGCTGCGGGTGGCCGCGCCGTTGTTAGCGATGGCGGTGACGCGCAACTGGTTGGCGTCGTAGGCTTCGCGGTTCCAGCTGTAGCCGAAGTGGCCCTTCCAGTTATCGTCGAACTGGTGGTCGACCAGCAGTTGGGTCAGGTCGGAGCGGCCTTCCATGGTGTTGAATTTGTCATCCAGGCGCTCGGTGCGCGGCACTTTCAGAAAGCTGCCGTTGTTGTTCAAGGCGGTGCCACGGTCGAACGGCGTGAGGTATTCGCGGTGTTCGTAGGACAGCACCGCTTGGGTGTCGTCGCCATACCAGGCCAGCGATGGCGCCACCAGGGATTCGCGGTGGGTGCCGAAGTTGCGCCAGTAATCCTCGTCCTCGTAGTCGACTATCATGCGGTACGCCAGCGGGGTATCACCGATCGGCCCGGTACTGTCGAGGGTGCCGCCACTGCCATCGCGGCCGTGGGCGTAGCCTGAAGCGCGGGCGCTAATCGAGTTGTAGGCCTGCAGCGAAGGGCGCTTGCTGACCACGTTGATCACACCGCCCGGGTCCATGATGCCGTACAGGAGGGAAGAAGGCCCTTTCAGCACTTCGACGCTGTCTGCGGCGGCGTTGAGGCCGCGGCCCTGCACCAGCGGCATGCCGTTGTGCATGATCGAGCCATCGCGGTTGCCTCCGAAGCCGCGCTTCATGATGGTGTCCTGGGTCGACGCCAAGGTGTTGCCCTGGGTGATCCCGCTGACGTTGGCCAGGGCATCGTCGAGGTTGCGCGGTTTCTGGTCACGTAGCACCTGGGACGTGACGACGTTGACCACCTGCGGGGTGTTCAGCGTCGGCTTGTCGCTGTGCAGGATGGAGCTGGAGGTCGGTGGCGCCGGCTGGTAGCTGGTGTTGATGTCAACGCTGGATTCGATCTCTGTGGCGGCGATCTGCAGGTCACCACTGGCGACCAGTACGTAGCTGCCATTGGCCTGCTTCTGCGCTTGGAGGCCAGCACCGCTGAGCAGCACTGCAAGGGCGGCTTCGACGCTGTAGTCACCTTCCAGGGTGGGGCCGCTGCGGCCGTCCGTGAGCTGGGCGTTTCCGGCCAGCTCGATGCCGGCCTGCTGGGCGAAGCGCGCCAGTTGCAGCGTCAGGTTACCGGCGGGCACGTGAAAGGTCTGCACCCCCTGGGCCGCTTGGACACTCGGGACGGCCAACAGGGACATCCCGCCAAAAGCCAAAGGAACGAGGATTGCCAGGGGCGTGAGTTTGAAACGACGCGAGCGCTTGTGGATCGAAGACATGTGGCCGGTTCCGCAACGTTAGGTAGGTGAAATAGCGTGCTTTCCTTGACACCGAACGGCGGTCGCGAAAAGGGAACCGAGTTTTCGAAAATAATCGCGAATAAAAAGCGCGCGGTCGTCAGGCGCGCGCTTCAAGGGTGACCCACCAGGGCAACAGGCGGTTGACCCGTACCGGCAACGCGCTGGCCAACGAGGCCAGGGCACGATCGGTATCGCGGATGGAGAAGGTACCGACCACTGGCAAGTTGGCGATGCGCGGGTCGCAGGCCAGATAGCCATGGCGGTAACGGGCCAGCTCGGCGATGACCTGGCCCAGCGGCGTGCCTTCAGCCACCAACACGCCCCGCACCCAAGCGCGGTGCGGTTCGCTGGCGGGCGACGACAGGCCCAGGCCTTGGCGATTGACGGTGATTTGCTGGCCCGGTTGCGCGGTCTGGCGCTGGGCGCTGCAGGCCACCTCGACGGTACCGGCGTACACATCGACGCACAGCCCCGCGTCGCCCAAGCGCAGGTTGAACCTGGCGCGGTTAGCACCGAGCTCGGCATAGGGTGTGTTCAATTGCAGTTTGCCGCCGTACCCAAGGCGGTCGTCGATGTGGATCTCGCCGCTGATCAGCTTCAGCTGGGGGCCATCCATGTCCATGGCGCTGGCGGTGTTGAGCCAGAGCTGGCCGCCTGTGGGCAATTGCACTTGCCGCTGTTCGCCGGTGCGGGTGGCGTAGTCGGCGAGCCAACTTCCTACAGAGGCGCCCCCGCCCAAGGTACGCCAGCCCACCAAAGTGGCCAAGGTCAGGCCGCCTAGCGACCATAGGGTGCGACGCCGGCTGAGACGCGGTCCGCTGTTGTCGTGCAGGGCCGCCATCGCGCCTTTTTTCTCCGCCGCATCGCCGAATTGCCCGAACCGGCCGCCTATCCGTTCCACAAGGCTCCAGGCGTGACGGTGCTCGGCGTGCTGGTCGTGCCAGTGCCGCCACTTGCTGCGGTCGTATTCGGTCACACCTTCAGAGCGCAGCAGCGCGTACCAGCTGGCGGCTTGCTGCAGCACCGGGTAGCCGGGGGCATTGGCGCCGTTCATATCGGGATTCATGGTGCCTGGCCTGCCTCGAGCAAGAGACACTGGAACATCGCCTGGGCTATATATTTCTTGACCATGCGCTCCGACACCCCAACCTCGGCGGCAATCTCCCGGTAGCCCATGCCGTATAGCTGGGCCAGCAGGAACGCCTGCCGCGCCCTGCCGGGCAGCCGCCGCAGCATGGCATCGATCTCTTCCAGGGTTTCCAGCACCAGCGCGCGGTATTCCAGTGACGGCTCGACAAACTCCGGCTGCGAAGCCAGCGCCTCGAGCCAGGTGCGTTCCAACTGGCGGCGGCGCCATTGGTCGATGCACAAGCCCCGCGCCACCGTGCACAGAAACGCCCGGGCATCACCGCTGCCGTCGAACTCGCGGGGTTTGAGCAGCAGACGTACGAACGTGTCGTGGGTCAGATCGGCGACATCGGCGGCATTGAAGGAACCAGCAAAGCGCCGGCTCAACCACTGCTGAAGCCAACCGCCGTGGTCGACATACAGGCTGCCAACAGCGCTGGAAGTTGAAGGGGACGTGGGCAAGATGGAATTTGACCGTGAGAGATGCGAGTGGTATTGCGGATAATAACCACTCTCAAAAGCGTTGTCGATGCGACATTGCCGTTGTTTGCTGTGGCTGGGGTCGCTTATGTGAGATTAATCCGATACCAGAGATTCCAATGAGCCAGTCTATGGCTTCTCAAACCGGCCTGGTTATTTAGTCGTATTGTGTGGTGCAGCGATTCGTCGGCACATGGGATGCGGAGGAAATTTTGAACAACCTGAAGGTTTTTCCATTATTCGGGTTCGTTGGTGGACAGCTCTATGCCGCCGTTCCACTCAGCCACCTTCATGCCGTGAACCACCTGCCCTAACTCACTGATGTGCGCTGCGGATGCATGTCATGCGCGCGCATCACGCTCAGAGCGATGAGAGCGTCCCCGCCCCAGACCGGATAGACATTCTCAGGAGACCAAGTAAGCGCGCAGCCGTAGTGCTCAGCCCCCCTTCTTCGGCCGCAACCTCTTCCTGGCCGATGCCCTGCCACCCCGTGTGGTGGTCCGCAACTATCAGCACCTGGGCACCTGCTCACCCACGCGGCGCTCCTCAGCGCTCAGTTAAGTTTCCTTAAAGATGCTCCGATCAACTTGCCGCGTTTCAACAGCAAGTCGAAAATTAACCCGGCAAACAGCGTTATCCGCCGAAAATTGCACGATGCTTCGTACAGGGAAGGCATTTTCGCCCGCCCTCCAGTGTTAAGGCCGGAACTCACCCATACCCAACCTATTACAGGCTGATCTTCGCTTTTTCCACATTCCTTTCTCCGCAGCACTAACAGCTTGCCTGCCGAAACCGGCAGCACTACGGGCTTACCATGTTCCACATGGATTTCCGAACGGGTCGGGCTCCTCGATTTCGCCGGCGGCACCACATCCACGAGGGGCTATCGGTAAGAGCCCCTAACTAGCCATACACCTTTTGGTACAAGCCTGTCAGCATCTTGAATTTCTGCTCAGGGTCGCTAGCGGCCCTCCCCAGGCGATCACCTCAACCAGATCCGCACTATCTGATTATCCAAGGGTGGCCGCCTGCTCGACATCCTTCTCTCTGAGGTGTCCAAATTAGAATCTTGACGGCTCAAACTTTACTTACTGAATTAGATGATCAAATGTAAGCGTACGGGGAATACGCCTTGCGCAGGTCAGCTAGCCATAGGATGGACTGATTGCCCGAGCGACAATCTGCTCGCCCTTGGTGGCTTGTGGTCGGCTTTCTGTGCGGCGTCAGCAGGCTTCGCCCGCGTTTCTGGCGACATCGTGCGAGGTCGCGCTCATCTCCTGGGCAGCAGTCGCGAACAAATCCACTTCATGGAATTGGATATCAATTCCTTTGCTGGTACGTACAGACATGGCGCTAGACTCGCTGGCCAGTTTTCCGGTACGTGCAGTGAGCTCTTTGACCTTCTGGATGATAGGTTGCAGCTTGTCGAGGAAACTGTTGAACCAGAACGCTAGGGTACCGAGCTCGTCATCTCGGCCAATCTCCAGTCTGCGTGTCAGATCGCCCCCGCCAGACGCAATATCTTCCAGCATTAGTCCGGTCGCTACCAGCGGTCGTACGAGCTGATTGGCCATGGTCCACAAGGTCTCCACGGTATTCGCCCGAGCGCGCGAGCTCATGTCTCTGCGGAGAAAATTTCTGCAACGCCCCTGTCATTTGCTTTGGCCCGATACAAGGCTTGATCAGCCCCTGCAGATCCACTTCCAACGGGGGATAGGGAGCCTCTACCCACTGCTGGTAGTTGGTATGCCGAATTATAGTTTTCAGGATGTATCCGGTATAAATCGCCGTATCTCTTGATTTAGAGCGGCTGCTGGGAAATAAGCCGCGTCAACTTGTTTCCCTGTCATGTCGCACGGACATCGGATTGCCGGCCACGAGCTGCTTCGCCGTTGGACCGCGTGAACGGTCAGTTCCAATCCTTGATCAGGAAGCTTGTCCGTTGTTTTCGCAATCTGCTGATAGGTGCTGATGCTCATCCAGCCGTCGCGAATCTCGGATGGCAAAATGACAAATTGTTCGGGTGTTTTGGATGGATCGATCCGGTCAGACGGTGACGGTGACGGTGACG
>CAJCIO010000111.1 GCA_903970465.1 Gammaproteobacteria bacterium | reverse complement strand
CCCTTGGGCTTGCCGGTGGAGCCCGAGGTGTAGATCAGATAGGCCAGGTTCTGCGGGCTGCCCAGGGCAGGCAGATCGCTGCTGTCGAGTGCCTGCACTTGCGCCCATTCGCTGTCCAGACAGAAGGTCCGCGCGTGGCTGGCAGGTAGTTGTTCCCGCAGTTGAGCAAGCAGCGGCTGCTGGGTCAGCAGCAGTTGCACGCCACTGTCAGCGAGCATGTGCTCCAGCCGCTCGCGCGGGTAGTCCGGGTCCATCGGCACGTACGCGCCGCCGGCCTTGATGATCGCCAGCAGGGCCAGCACCAGTTCCAGCGAGCGCTCTGCGCACACACCCACCAGCACGTCGGGACCGACACCTTGTTCACGCAACCAGCGCGCCAGTTGATTGGCCCGGCCGTTGAGGTCCCGATAGCTCAGTTGCTGGTCGCCGAACTGCACGGCCAGGGCGTCAGGGGTCGTCGCCACCTGGCGCTCGATCAGGCTGTGCAGTTGCACCTGATCGGGGAAGTCCGCGGTGGTGTCGTTCCAGCCGTGCAGCAGTTGCTCGCGCTCAGTGGCCGCCAGCATCGGCAATTGCCCCAGTGCCGTGTCGGCACTGTCACAGAAGCCCAGCAACAGGTATTCGAAATGCTCACGCAGTCGCTCGACCTGGCTGGCGCACAAGCGCTCGGCGCGGTAACCGTAACGCACGTTCAGGCACTCACCCGCACTGGCGACCAGCGTCAGTGCGTAGTTGGTGGAATCCACCGGTTGATGACCGAGGATGCGCAAGCCGTCTTGACCTGGCGCCGAATGCGTCAGCGCGGCATCCATCGGGAAGTTTTCGAATACCAGGATGCTGTCGAACAGCGCCTGACCACCCCGACCGGCCCAGCGCTGGATGTCGTACAGCGGGCTGTGTTCGAACTCGCGCACTTCCAGGTTGTAGGCCTGCAGTTCGCGCAGCCAGTCACCCAGGGCCTGAGCGGGCTGCGGTTGCTGGACGATGGGCAAGGTGTTGATGAACAGCCCGAGCATGTCTTCGGCACCCGGCAGGTTGGCCGGCCGACCTGCCACGGTGGCACCGAACGCAACACGGGACTGGCCACAGTAGCGTTGCAGCAACAACAGCCAGGCCCCTTGCAACAGGGTGTTGAGGGTCACGCGCTGCTGTTGGGCAAACTGCTGCAAACGCTGACTGGTGGCGGCATCGAACTGGCTGCGCAATTCGCGGATCGGTTCGGCGACATAGCTGCCCGCGCAGGCGGCTGCCAGCAATGTCGGCTCGTCGAAAGCTGCCAGGCGCTGACGCCAGAAACGCTCGCCGAGGCTGGCATCCTGGGCCTGTAACCAGGCGATGTAATCACCGTAGCGACCGGCCACTGGCGGCAGGCTGGCGCCTTGATAGGCAGCCAGCACTTCTCCGATCAAACGCGCGCTGCTCCAGCCATCCAGCAACAGGTGATGACAGGTCCACAGCAAGTGGAAGCGACGCTCACCGAGACGTACCAGCGCCAGGCGCTGCAAGGGTGGGCGCGCCAGGTCGAAACCACGCTGACGCTGACTGTCGGCCAAGGCATCGAGGGCGATACGGTCAGTGCTGTTGTCGCGCCAATCCAGGTGCTCCACCGGCAGCTGCGCGTGGCGCAAAACGAATTGCAGTGGCCGCTGCAGATGTTCAGCCAGAAAACCGCTGCGCAAGGTGGCATGCCGCGTCAGCACCTGCTGCCAGGCGTCCACGAAACGGGCTTCGTCGAGGTTGTCCAGATCGACGCGCAATTGGTTGACGTAGAGCGCCGAGCCCGGCACATCGAGGGCGTGGAACAGCATGCCCTGCTGCATCGGGGCCAGCGGATAAAGGTCTTCGAGGTTGCTGGTGTCGAGTGGCAAGCCGTCCAGCGTGGCCTGATCCAGGCCTGCCAGTGGCACGTCGCTCGGCGTCAGCGACCCAGCGGCTTGCAGGCAGTGCTGCAGCAGACCTTGCAGCTCGGCCTGCAGCAAGCTCAGCAGTCGATCGATCACGGCGGCGTCGAACATCTCCCGGCTGTAGTGCAAGTCAATGTGCAGACAGCCGCCGAGCACCTTGCCGTTGAACGCCAGCCAGTTACCCAACTGCGCGTCATCCGCGTGGCTGCGACCGACGGCCTCATTGGCCGGAATGAAAGCCGAATCGGTGAACTGCTGGTCGAATTGCCCCAGATAATTGAACGTCACGCGTGCCGGCGGCAGCTCACGCAACGCCTCGCCCAATGGGCTGAGATAGCGCAGCAGGCCGTAGCCGATCCCGGCACGCGGTACGCCGCGCAACTGCTCCTTGATGGCTTTCAAGGATTCACCGGCATCAGCCTGAGGGGTCAGGCGCACAGGATAAAGACTGGTGAACCAGCCCACGCTGCGGCTCAGGTCCAGAGCCGCGCCTTGATCGAATGCATCGCGACCATGGCCTTCAAGCTCGACCAGCGCCTGCCCGGCACCGGTCCAACTGCACAGCGCCCGCGCCAGTGCGGTGAGCAACAGGTCGTTGATCTGGGTGCGATAAGCCTGCTGGGCCGGGCCGAGCAGTTGCCGTGTGGCTTCACTGTCGAGGCTGAAGCTCGACTGCGCCGCGACGCGCCAGGTCGTACGCGCGTCAGTGCGCGTCTGCGGCAACGCCGGAGCGTCTTGCAGTTGGGCTTGCCAATAACTCAGTTCAGCCTGCACTTCGGCGCTGTCAGCGCAGGCCAGCTGACGCCAGGCCCAGGCCTGATAGCTATCAGTTTTGACTGGAGCAGCCACCGGTTTGCCCGCCAGTAACTGCCGATAGGCGCTTTCGAGGTCTTCCAGGAGGATGCGCCAGGACACACCATCCACCGCCAGGTGATGAATGACCAGCAGCAACCGCTCGCTGCCATCAGCCTGGCTGACATGCATGGCCCGCAACAACGGCCCGGAATTCACATCGAGACTGCGTTGCGCCTCGTCACACAGGCGCTCCAGGGTCTGCACGCCATCGGCGCGGCGGCGCCACAGCAGGGTAAGGTCCAGCACACCCGGTTCGGCGTAGTACTGCCGCACGGGTGTCGACTGGCTGTCGAAGCGCAGGCGCAGGCTGTCGTGATGACCCAGCAACCAGTGCAGCGCCCGGGCCAGGGTGTCCAGATCCAGCGGCGACTTGGCTTGCAGCAAAATTGCCTGGTTCCAGTGATCACGCTGGTCAGGTTGGACCCGCTCGAAAAAGCGCGCTTGCACCGGCGTCAACGGCAACCCGCCCGTGACTGGCGCCGCGGCCGCAACCGCCACCGGTTTGGCCGGGCCACGACTTTCCAGCCACTGTGCCAGCTGGCGTACGCTCTGGCGCTCGAAGAGCTGTTTGGGGCTGAGTTTGTAACCCAGCTTGCGGATGCGCGAGATGATTTGCAGACTGAGAATCGAGTCGCCACCCAGTTCGAAGAAGTTGTCTTCGGCGCGCACCGTCTCGACCTTCAGTACGGCCTCCCAGATGGCGGCCAATTGGCTTTCAAGTTCGCTCAACGCCGCTGGCGGGCTATCGTCGGCCGCCACCACCGGGCCACGTGGCAGCGCCTGGCGATCGACCTTGCCGTTGGCGGTCAGGGGAATACTCGGCAACAACAGCAACTGCGCGGGCAGCATGTAGTCAGGGACTTGCTCGGCCAGCGCCATACGCAGGCTCTCGGCGCTGCCAGTAGCGCTGACGCACCAGGCCAGCAGACGCATTGGCCCTTGGGCCTCGCTCTCGGCCAGCACCAGTGCGGCGCTGACACCCGGCAACGCTTTGAGCGCTTGGGTCACTTCTGCCAACTCGACGCGGTAGCCGCGAATCTTGACTTGATCATCCAGACGCCCAAGAAATTCGACCTGCCCGTCATGGCGCAAGCGCCCACGGTCACCGCTGCGGTACAGGCGTTCACCGGCGATATGCACGAAGTGCTCGGCACTCAGTTGCGGTTGCCCCAGATAACCCTCCGCCAGACCGGCCCCACCCATCAACAACTCGCCCGGCACGCCAACCGGCACCGCATTGCAGTACTCGTCCACGATGCGCACGTGACAGTTGGGCAACGGCCGGCCGATTGCCAGCGCGCCCAGGGGCAGCTCAGCGTCATGGGCCAGTTCATGGGTCAGCACACCGACCGTGGCCTCGCTGGGGCCATAGTGATTGACGATCCGGCAAGCCGGTGCCAGCTCGCGCACGCGCTGCAGCAAGCTGCGATCACAGGCTTCGCCACCCACCACCAGCAGTTGGGCCGGCAGCAGCCGCGCGTCGGGCAGCGCGGCGAGTAATCCGCCGAGATGGCCGGGCACGATTTTCAACACATCGATGGCGTTGTCGTGCATGAAGGCCGCAAAGCATTCGGCATCCGCCACGTCGTCCTGGCTGGCCAAACACAAGCGACCACCGGTGCACAGCGCCCCGAACAAGGTGGTGTTACCCAGGTCGGCAGCGACCGATGAGACCATTGCCATGCCCTGCCCGGCTCGCAGCCCCAGGCGCGTCTGCACACCCTGAACATAATTGGCCAGCGCCCCATGGCTGACCACGACGCCTTTGGGCTGCCCGGTCGAACCCGAGGTAAAAATCACGTACGCGGCGCGTGCTGCATCGATAGGCACCGACAGCGCGTTGTCGGCAAAACCATCCTCGCTGCCGGCGTCCATCAACAGCGCTGAATCGCCGAAATACGTCAGCCGCGCCGGATCACCCAGCAATACACAGCGCGCGCCACACTCGACGACGATACGTTGCAGTCGTGCCAGCGGCAGTGCCGGGTCCAGCGGCACATAGGCCGCACCGGCCTTCATGACCGCCAGCAGCATCGTCACCCACTGGCTGCCGCGCGCCTGACACAGCGCCACGCGATCGCCCGGTTGCACACCGGCGGCTTGCAAGCGGCGCGCCAGGCGATTGGTCGCGGCGTCGAGTTGTGCATAGGTCGATTGACCATCCCAGGCTTGCAGGGCAACCGCCGCTGGGCGTGCCACCACTTGGGCCGCGAAGCCGGCCAGTACATCGCTGAACGGCCACTGCTGCGCTTCACCGTGCAACTCGGCCGCTTCGCCCGCTGACGCCAGTGGCAGTTCGCACAGCGGGCGGGCCGGTGCCTCGCAGAGACGGCCGAGCAATTGGCGGAAAGTCTGGGCGATAGCCTCCACGCTCGCTGCGTCGAACAGATCACAGGCATAGACAAAAGTGCCGCGCGGCACGTTGTCCTGCCCTTCGGCCATGTCCAGCGCCAGGTCGAACCGGGCACCGTATTGCTCTTCACTGAACAGCTCGAGGCGCAGATTACCCGCATCGGGCAGCACGCTGACATCGAAGCCGAAGTTGAACTTCACTTGCACCAACGGGTTGTGCGCCAGGCTGCGCTCGGGCTGCAAGGCTTCGACCAGTTGTTCGAACGGCACGTCCTGATTGGCCTGTGCGCCCAGTGCCAACTGGCGCGTTGCGGCCAGCAGCGCTGCGAAGCTGGCTGAATCGTCAATGTGGCACGGCATGACCTGGGTGTTGACGAAAAAGCCTATCAGGCCCTCGGTTTCGAGTTGCTGCCGACTGGCTACCGGCACCGCGATACGCAGGTCGCGCTGACCGCTGTAGCCACGCAGCAAGACACCGTATGCCGCCAACAGCAGCATGAACAACGTCACGTCGTGAGCCTTGGCGAGGGCCTTGAGGCGCGCGCCAAGTTCGCCGTCAAGGGCAAAGCCCAGGCTCGCCCCGCGATAGCTTTGTACGGCGGGACGCGGGCGATCGGTGGGCAGTTCGAGGACAGTCTGATCGGTGCCCAGACACGCCTTCCACCAGGCCAGTTGCCGAGCGCCCTCGGCGCTGGCCAACAGCTCGCGCTGCCACTGGGCGTAGTCGGCGTATTGCACCGACAAGGGCGCCAGAACCGGCGCGCGCTTGGCAGTGAAAGCGCCATACAGCTCGCTGAACTCATTGACCAGCACGCGGATCGACCAGCCATCGGAGACCATGTGGTGCATCGTCAACAACAGCACATGATCTTGGTCGCCCAAACGAATCAGGCTCAGGCGCAGCAACGGCCCCTGGCGCAAATCGAAGGGCCGCAGCGCTTCGGTGGCCGCCAACTGCCGGGCGAGCGCTTCGGCATCGGCGACGCCGCTGAGGTCGTGTTCGACCAGCGGCAACGGTTGCGCCGACTCGATCACTTGAAACGGATGGCCATCGGTTTCGTCGAAACGCGTACGCAAGGTTTCGTGGCGATCGACCAGCGCATCGAAGGCACTGCGCAGCGCCGCAACCTCCAGTGGCCCACGCAAACGCAGCGCGCCGGGCACGTTGTAGGCCGCACTTTGCGGCTCCATCTGCCAGAAAAACCACAGCCGGCTCTGGGCCGCCGAGAGCGCCATGGCGCCTTCGCGCGGCAACGCTCGCAACACCGAACCCGCGTTGAGGGGTTCGTCGTGCGCAGCCAGTCGCGCAGCGAAATCGTTCAGTCGAGGGTTTTCGAACAAGGTTCGCAGCGGGCACTCCAGGCCTAGATCGCGCTTGATCCGCGACACCACTTGCGTTGCCAGCAGCGAGTGACCGCCCAGGTCAAAGAAATCATCCTCGCGACCGACGCGAGCCACGCCCAGTACCTGGCTCCAGATCGCCGCCACCTGGCTTTCGATACCCACCAAGGGCGCGACGAACTCGCCACTCTGCATCTGCGGCTCGGGCAGCGCCTTGCGGTCCAGCTTGCCGTTGATGTTCAGCGGCAGGCTGTCGAGCAGCAGAATATGGGTCGGCACCATGTAGTCAGGCACCTGATCGCGCAGCGCAGCCTTCAAGCTGTCGGCACTCGGCGCCTGTCCACTGGCGGCCACCACATAGCCCACCAGTTGCAGACCCTGAGCCGACTCGCGGGCGCATACCGCCGCCGCCTGCACGCCGGGCAAGGCTTGCAGGCGCGCCTCGATCTCCCCGGGTTCGATGCGAAAGCCGCGAATTTTCACCTGCTGGTCGACACGGCCGAGATAGTCCATGGCCCCGTCTTCACGCAGGCGGACCCGGTCGCCGGTACGGTACAGGCGCCCGCCCACATCGCTGAACGGGTCGGCGATGAAACGCTCGGCGGTCAATCCAGGACGCTGGTGATAACCCCGCGCCAGGCCCTCGCCACCGATGTACAGCTCGCCCGCGACGCCGCGTGGCAACGGTTGCAGCTGGTCATCGAGCACATACAGGCGACGCGCGCCGACCACTTCGCCAATCGGCGCATACGCCGCGCCGCACTGAGCGCTGGCATCGGCCTTCCACAACAGCGGCGTGACCACCGTCTCGGTCGGTCCGTAGCCGTTGATCAGGTGTTCGGCCTTGAGGTGCTGGCGGGCCAGTTCGAAACTCGCCTCGGGCACCGCATCGCCGCCAAAGCAATAGATGCGCATGCTCGGCACAGGGCCGTGGTGCGCGGCCTGTTCGGCAAGCTGCAGCAGGTAGGCCGGCGGGAATGCCGCCACGCTGACCGAATGCTCGCGCAGTTGATCGAGGGTCTGCTCGGCAGTCCACAGTTCGTCGCCACGGATCAGCACACTGGCGCCGTGGGACAGTGCGGTCAGCCAGCGCTCGTGAGCGCCGTCGAATGCAAAGGACATGAAAATCAGTTCGCGGTCGACCGCACTCATCGCGTAGCGCTGCCCAATGGCCTGGCAGTGCATGGCGATTTCACCCTGGGCGACGGCCACCCCTTTAGGCTGGCCCGTGGAGCCGGAGGTGTAGATCAGATACGCGAGGTTTTGCGCCTCGATGCTCACCGCCGGGCGCTGTGTCGATTCGCCACTGACGTCCAGCACATCGATCTCCAGGCTCTGCACCCCGTCCGGCAATGGCAGCCGATCACGCAGGCTGCTGTGGGTCACCACCCATTCGATCCCGGCATCGCGCATCAACCACGTCAGGCGCTCACGGGGATAGTCGATATCCAACGGCACATAGGCACCGCCCGCCTTCATGACCGCCAACAGGGCCAGGGGAATCTCGACACCCCGTGGCAAGGCCACGCCGACCCGAACTTCAGCACCGATGCCCCGGCCGATCAGGTAGTGCGCCAGTGCATTGGAGCGAGTGTCGAGCTGGGCAAAACTGAGTCGATGGTGCGGGTCGATCAACGCCGGCAGGTCGCCCAGCGCTTGGCACTGCGCGGCAATCCGCTCACTGAGCGGGGTGAAGCTGTGCGCAGGCAACTCGGCAGTTTCACGCCACTCGCTCGCGGGCAACCAGGCCGAGGCCGGCAAGGGTTGATCGGCGGGCTGTTGCAACATGGCCTGCAACAGGCGGCGGAAATTGCTCGCCAGACGCTGCATGCCCGCCGCCGCGTAGCCTTCGGCGACGTAACAGAAGCTCAAGCCAAGGCCATTGCGGCCTTCACGGACACGCAACACCAGATCGAACGGCGTTTGCAGGTCAATCTGCTCCAGCGCTTCGACCTGCAGGCCGCTGAAGCCGTCAGACGCATGGTTTTGCCATTGATAATCGAACGCCACCTGACACAGCGGATGACGACCATGGCCACGCTCCGGGTGCAAGGCTTCGACCAGTTGCTCGAAGGGCAACGACTGATGCGCTTGAGCCTGCAGCACGTTGTCTCGCACCTGCTGCAGCAACGCGGCCAGGCTCAAGCCAGCAGGCAGCTCGCAGCGCAGCACCAGCAGATTGACGAAGAATCCCACCAGCGCTTCGCTGTCGACACTGTCGCGTCCCGCCTGGGTCAGCCCGACACGCAAGTCGTGGGTCGCGCTGTAGCGTTGCAACAGCAGATTGAACGCCGCCAGCAACAACATCGCTGGCGTCACGCCATGGCGCAGTGCCAATTGACCCAGTTGCGCACTCAGGTCAGCGCCCAGTTGATCATCGATGAACGCTGCACGTCGGCTTTGCTGTGGCTGCCAAGGCAGCGCAAAAGGCAGCTCCAGCGGTACATGCTGGGTCCCGAGGCGCGCTTTCCACCAGCGCAACTGGCGTTCCCCCTCACCTGCCTGCAAGTGCTGGCGCTGCGCCTCGGCCACATCCAGGTATTGGCGTTGCAACGGCACGAGGGCCGCTTCACGACCTTGCAACTGCGCGCTGTAAAGCTCTGCGAATTCGCCGAGCAGCAGGTCCAATGACCTGCCATCGGCAACGATGTGATGGACACACAGCAACAATTGATAACGATCATCGCCCAGTTGCTGTACACGCAGACGCAACAGCGGACCGTTGGCCAGATCGAAAGGCTCGCCGATGAAACCTTCGGCATCGGCGCTGGCTTCGACCTCACGCTCATTGGCGCCCAGAGCGCTGAGATCGACTTCGCTCAGCGGCACGGCGCCGGGCGCGGCGAATTGCAGCGTCACCTCAGCCTCCGCTGATTCAATGAAACGACTGCGCAGCACCTCATGGCGGCGCAGCAAGGCAGTGAATGCCTCCTGCACGGCCGTCAACTGCAACCGACCCCGCACGCGCAGGCGGCCGCCAATGTTGTACACCGCGCTGTGCGGCTCGAGCTTCCACAAGAACCACAGGCGCCGCTGCGCCGCAGACGGCTGCAACGGGCCGTGCCGGTCGAGCACTACCACAGGCGCGCTTGCAGCCTGGGGCTGGTTGTCCAGCGCGGCCACGAACTCTGCCAATTGCGGCGCTTCGAACAACAGGCGCAACTCCACGGCGCGGCCTTGATGCTCACGCAGACGGGCCATCAGTTGCGCCGCCTTGATCGAGTTACCGCCCAAGGCGAAGAAGTTTGCGTCGCGCTGTGTCACCGGCGCTTCCAGGACGTGAGCCCACAGCTCGGCCATGGCCTGCTCGGACGCGTTGAGCGGCGAGCTGGCTTGACCCACGTCGCCCAGCACCTGCCCGGCACGCTGTACGGCGTAGCTGGCGACACTGCCATCGGCCAGGCCCTGACGGCAGGCTGAACGTTGCAGTTTACCGCTGGAGGTTTTCGGCAAGGCGCCCGGTTCAAGCAGTGCGATCAACACCGGGACTTCCTGAAAACGCTCCGCCACGGCTTCACTGATGGCCTTGATCAATCCCTCGGCGGGTACCAGCTTGCGCACACTGCGGCTGATTTCTGCGGCGATGCCGATGCCTTCAGCGCCTTCATGCTCGATGGCGAATGCCGAGACACGCCCCTTGCGCACCACGTCCACTTCTTCTTCGACGCAGCGCTCGAGGTCCTGCGGATAAAGGTTCTGCCCGCGAATAATGATCAGGTCCTTCAGACGCCCGGTGATGAACAACCCGCCCTCGTGCATGAAACCCAGGTCGCCGGTGCGCAACCAGACACGGCCATCGCGCTCGATGAAGCTCCTGGCGGTGGCCTGGGGGTTGCGCCAGTAGCCACTGGCGACGCTCGGGCCGCTGCTCCAGACTTCGCCGACGCTTCCCTCTGCCACCGGCTCGGTGCTGAGCGGATCAACCAGCATCAGTGGATGTTCCGGCTGGCTCCAGCCACAACTGGCCAGCCGACTGCCGGTGCCCGGGCGGCCGATGTTGTCGGCCAGCGCACGGGTGTCCACCTCCATCTGGGCGATCCCTTCACCGCGCCGACTGCCGCTGACGAACAGCGTGGCTTCGGCCAGACCATAGCTGGCGAAATAGGCGTTCTCGTCGAAACCGGCCACGGCAAACTGGCTGGCGAAGCGCTCCAGGGTATCGGTGCGGATGGGTTCCGAGCCGGAATACGCCAGCCGCCAACAGCTCAGGTCGAGGTCCTTGAGCGCCGACGCCTTGAGGCGCTCACAGCACAGCCGATAAGCGAAATCCGGGCCGCCGCTGATGGTTCCGCGGTATTTGCTGATCGCTTCCAGCCACCGTTGCGGTCGCTCGAGAAAGTAGCGTGGCGACATCAATACGCAGGGGATGCCGCTGTAGATGGGCTGCAACAAGCCTCCGATCAGGCCCATGTCATGGAACAGCGGCAGCCAGCTGACCATTACGTCGTCATCGCTGATCGACAGCCCGTGACGAATCAACCGTTCATTGGCCAACAGGTTGCCTTGGGTGACCTGCACGCCTTTGGGGGTGGACGTCGAACCGGAGGTGTACTGCAAAAACGCGATGTCATGGTCGTGCAGCGTCGGCGATTGCCATTGCAGCGCCAACGCGCGCGGTACCTGATCGACCGCCAACAGCTGCGGCGACTCACCGCTGCTGCGCTCGCAGGCAGGGCGCAGGGCCTCGATCAAGGTCGAATCGGTGAGCACCAGGCTTGGCTCAGCATCGTCGAGAATGGCCCGCAAGCGCATCAGGTGCTGCGGGCGCACCGACTCCGGCGGATACGCCGGCACGGCGATGATGCCCGCGTACAGGCAAGCGAAAAATGCGCTGACGTAGTCCGGCCCACTCGGCAGCAGCAATACTGCCCGCGCGCCGGCAGGGGCCTGCTGGCGCATCTGCACCGCCAAGGCTCGGGCGCGTTCGTCAAGTTCACGGTAGTCAAGCGGTTGATCGACGTCTTCGGCGATGAAGCGAAGTGCGATCTGTTCAGGCGTGTTGCAGGCACGCTGGCGCAACACCTCAACCAGGTTGACGGCTTCGTAGGGGTCATTCATGGCATCACCTGTAATGAAGACGGGCAGCAACGCGCCCGACGGGCAGTTCCGAAAATAGAAAAATAGCCGCGCAGCCCTGAATAAAGGGCTGGCGCGGTAGTCGACGGCTCAGGAAAGCGGGCTGGCCTGATGAC
Organism: Gammaproteobacteria bacterium; assembly: GCA_903970465.1. Taxonomy (GTDB): domain Bacteria; phylum Pseudomonadota; class Gammaproteobacteria; order Pseudomonadales; family Pseudomonadaceae; genus Aquipseudomonas. The sequence goes on along the minus strand of CAJCIO010000111.1, from coordinate 8,742 downwards.
CTTCAGCCATGGCCACCACGACCTTGCGCGGCCCGCTGAACGGCGAGCGCGCGTGGGCGGCCAGCATGTTGTCGAGCATCAGTACGTCGCCGCTGTACCAAGGAAAAACCACTTTGGTTTCCTCCAGCACACCGCGCACTTCATCGAGCAGCGAGTCTTCGATGGGGCTGCCGTCGCCGTAATAAACGTTGCGCGGCAGATCCTCCTCGTCGACTACTTCCAGGAGGTTCTCCCGCACTTCCTGCGGCAGGTTGGAGATATGAAACAAGTGTGCCTGATTGAACCAGACCCACTCTGCGGTGCGAGGGTGGCGCGCCACGGCCTGGCAGCGCTGGCGCGTGCGCAGTTCGCCGTCGTCTTTCCACTCGCAGTCGATACTGTGGCGACGGCAATAGGCTTCAACTTGCTGCTGGTTATCGGTGCTGAAGACTTGCTCCCACGCAACATCCAGACCGTTGCCGAAATTGCGCACATACATCAGGCCACGCTCGGTGAAACGCTCACGAATGGTCAGCGGCACGCGCCGATAAACTTCGCGACTGTCCGCCACGGGGGTTTCACCGCCGACTGGCGCTGCCTGCACGCAATAGAACCAGATTTTCATCGGCCACTCGCGGGTGTAAGCCTGCTCGTTATGCAAGGGAATGTGCTGGTGGGCCGGATACTCCGTGGAGGTGTAAACACCGGAGGTAACGTTGCTGCGCGGCGTCGAACCGAACTCGTAGTTCAGCAGCGGGTGACCGAAGCCTGCCGCGAACGCTCTGAAGCGCTCGGCATCACCGACATGAAAACCACGCAGCAATAGCCCGCCGCACTTCTCCAGGCGCTCGGCACTCAGTACGCGCAGTTCGGCCAGCGCATCTTGCAGATCGATACCTTCATGGCGCGCCTGCACGAGCAGCGGCAGGTCGCCGCGCACGCCTGGCAGCGTCTGGAAGGTAAACAGTTGACTGGAATCCATCGCGCATTCTCCGCTCAAGCCGTACCCGGCTGTTGCACTGGCCCGGCTGGCTGCAGGCGCTCGACCATCAGTTCGAGCAGGCGCACCTCATGGGCGTTGATAAAAAAGTGATCGCCGTCGAACATCTCGATCGAGAAGTCTGCAGCGGTTTCGTCCTGCCACGCCGACAGCGCCTCTAGCGATACCCGGTCGTGCCTGCCGCCGAACGCCTGTATCGGGCAACCCAGCAAGGCGCGGCGGTCATAGCGATAGCGGCCACACAGGAGGAAATCGGCGCGCAATACCGGGAGGGTCAGGAGCAGCATTTCAGGGTCCTGGAACACGGCCTCGTCGGTACCGCCCAATTGCCGCAAACGGGCCAGCAGTTGCTCGTCACTCTGCTCTATTCGCAAATCGGCGTGGTACTCGCGATGGGCAGGCGCCGGGGCACCGGAGACAAACAGCATGCGTGCTGCCGGTGCACCCTTGCGACGCAGGGCCTGCGCCAGCTCGAAGGCGAGCAACGCACCCAGGCTATGTCCGAACAGGGCGTAAGGCAGGTCGAGGCGACCCTCCAGCTCGGCGGCGAGCTGCGCCACCAGTGCCGGCATGTCGGTCTGCAGCGGCTCGCTGAAGCGTCGGCCACGGCCGGGCAGTTCGAGTGGACAGACCTCGATCCACGCCGGCAGGGAGCGGCGCCAGCGCAGATAGACCACGGCGCTGGCGCCGGAATAGGGAAGACAGAACAGTCGCAAGGCAGGACGCTGCATGGCTTAACGCGCCCCCGTCTGCCCGTCCATCTTTTGCCGCAGGCTCAGGGGCCGCATGTCGGTCCAGACCTGCTCGACATAGGCCAGACAGTCAGCCTTGTTGCCCTGCTTGCCCGCTTCACGCCAGCCGCCAGGCACGGCTTTGTAGTCGGGCCACAGCGAATACTGCTCCTGGTGATTGATCAGAACCTTGTACAGCGCGTCTTCGCGATCGAATGCCATCGGACTTACTCTCCTGTCGCCAGCGAATGGATAGGGCAAGAGGCCGTTTTCAAGTCGGCCCTTTACCTGCTTTCCAATAAGACGAGGGAGAGATGCGAATAATTATGATTTCGTAAGAGATTGTTTCGGCGGCTGCCGCGCCGGGCATTTATCCGGGCGGCAGGGGCGTGGACGGCAGAGCGAGGCCGTCACGGCGAGACGGCAGCGCAGCCGCAGGCTTCATAGCTCGGCCGCCACCCGCGACCCTTGATCGATCGCCCGTTTGGCATCCAGCTCCGCCGCCACATCGGCACCGCCGATCAACCGCACTGACTGGCCCGCTGCAACCAGCCCATCCTGCAGCTCGCGCAACGAATCCTGGCCGGCGCAGATCACTACGTTGTCCACCGCCAATACCTGCACCTCGCCTTCACCGATGCGTACATGCAGCCCGGCGTCATCGATCTTCACGTATTCGACGCTGTTGAGCATTTGTACACCTTTGCTCTTCAGCCCGGCGCGGTGAATCCAGCCAGTGGTCTTGCCCAAGCCATCGCCCACTTTCGAGGCCTTGCGTTGCAGCAGGTACACCTGCCGAGCCGGTGCGTGCACCACTGGTTTGATCCCTGCCACACCACCACGCGCCTCCAATGATGGATCGATCCCCCACTCCTTCCAGAACGCATCGCGGTCCTGACTGGTGGAGCCGCCACCCTGATCCACCAGAAACTCACTGACGTCGAAGCCGATACCGCCCGCACCAATCACCGCGACACGCGGGCCGACCGGTTTGCCGCGCAGGATCACGTCCAGGTAGCTCAACACCATCGGATGGTCGACGCCTTCAATCGCCGGTGTGCGCGGCACGATGCCGGTGGCCAGCAGCACTTCGTCGAAGCCACCGGCCAGCAGCTCTTGGACACCGACGCGATGGCCAAGACGCACATCGACGCCGGTGGTCTGCAACTTGCGGTTGAAATAGCGCAGGGTCTCGTAAAATTCCTCCTTGCCCGGCACGCGCTTGGCAACGTTGAACTGGCCGCCGATCTCGTTGGCACTGTCGAACAGCACCACGTCATGGCCCCGCTGAGCCGCCACGGTGGCGGCTGCCAGGCCGGCCGGGCCGGCACCGACCACGGCGATTTTCTTCAGTTGGGCGACCGGTAGATAGTTGAGTTCAGTCTCGTGACACGCGCGCGGATTGACCAGGCAACTGGTGAGCTTGCCACCGAAGGTATGGTCCAGGCAGGCCTGATTGCAGCCGATGCAGGTGTTGATCTCATCGCTACGGCCTGCTGCGGCTTTGTTGACGAACTCCGGATCGGCGAGGAACGGCCGCGCCATCGACACCATGTCCGCGTCGCCCTCGGCAAGGATCTGCTCGGCCACTTGCGGAGTATTGATGCGGTTGGTGGTGATCAGCGGGATCTTCACCGCACTGCGCAGTTTGGCAGTGACCTTGGCGAAGGCCGCGCGCGGCACCTTGGTGGCGATCGTGGGGATGCGCGCCTCGTGCCAGCCGATGCCGGTGTTGATGAGGGTCGCGCCCGCCTGCTCGACCGCCTGGGCCAGTTGCACCACCTCTTGCCAACTGCTGCCACCCGCGATCAAGTCGAGCATCGACAGGCGGAAGATGATAATGAAGCGCTCGCCCACCGCCGCCCGCACCTGGCTGACGATTTCCAGCGCCAGGCGCATGCGATTTTCGTAGCTGCCGCCCCAGCGGTCGGTGCGGTGGTTGGTGTGGGCCACCAGGAACTGATTGATGAAGTAGCCCTCGGAGCCCATGATTTCGACGCCGTCATAGCCGGCGCTCTGGGCCAGGGTGGCGCAATTGACGAAGTCGGCGATCTGCTTCTCGATGCCGGCGTCGTCCAGCTCGCGAGGCTTGAACGGGTTGATCGGTGCCTGGATGGCGCTGGGGGCAACCAGCTTGGGGCTGTAGGCGTAGCGACCGGCGTGGAGGATCTGCAGGCAGATCTTGCCGCCGGCCTCGTGCACCGCTTGAGTGACGACGCGGTGTTTTTCGGCCTCTTCGGGAGTGCTCAGCTTGGCTGCACCCGCGTACACCCCGCCCTCCTCGTTGGGGCCGATACCGCCGGTGACCATCAGGCCGACGCCACCCCGGGCGCGCTCGGCAAAATACGCTGCCATGCGCTCGAAGCCACCGGGCTTTTCTTCAAGGCCGGTGTGCATCGAGCCCATCAGGCTGCGGTTGCGCAAGGTGGTAAAGCCCAGATCGAGGGGGGCAAGCAGGTGCGGATAACGAGCGGCGGCCATGGTCAAACTCCAACAGGCATTCTCACGGGATGCGGGCGCCTCGTGGGTGGGGCCCGTCATTGCAATGAGCATGGACAGTAAAGAGCTGCACGTCACGTCACAATGGCTGAAAGTTACAGCCTGATGATCCAATTGCGCACTGCGGCAAAAGGAATCCACCACCATGGCACGGTAGACCGCCTCACTTTCGGGTCACGGGCAAAGCCGGCCAGCCAGTACAGATGCCAGCCCGTCTTGATCAGGATATCGCTGTCTGGCAAGACGTGAAGCACGACGCTCAGCCCCTGGCCCGTTGGGTCAAGCTCACGTGTCACGATACCCTGCTGGCCAAACTCTGCATCGAGCGTCCCATCGGCCAGTTGCCGGGTGATAGCCGCCTGGCGACGACCCACGCCAATGTGCGTTGCCGCCACCAATCGGTAGGCACCCTGAAGGCCACTTGTTCCGCCGGCGCCCTGCGAAGACATTGCGCCAGTAACCGGTGTGTGCAGGGGTTCGCCATTATTGAAAAGTGGGTCGACTGTACCGTTGGCCTTGAAGCCACGCGCGATCGTTCCATCATAAGCGCCCACAATTTTGAGGGCGCCGTCAGGGTCGACTATTACTTTGGGGGATGCCGCTAAAGCCCCCACTGAAGCAGGCAGGTAATTGCCGAAAGGAAAATCCTGGCTGCCATTTTCGTTCAAACGCACCATCAGCACTTCCTCTGGCGCTGAAGGCTGTGAAAATGTGCGCATTAAAACGATCAGACCGCGCGCCGCATCTACGGCGGCCGAACTGAAATTGGCGGCCGAATACGAGGTGCCGGCCAAATCGAATATCCTGAATCCTGCCCCATTGAACGTTGTATCGAGTGTGCCGCGATCGGTTACCCGCACTACAGCGGGCAGCCGCATGTCGGCCGTAAAGCAAAAATAGACCTCGCCTGTATCGGCAACATAGCAAGTCGCAGGAACAGCGATCACTACGCCGGGGATTTTCCCGCCACCTTGCACCAGGGAGTCCGCATGTACCTCCGATATCGGTGTGTCGCGCAAACCTTCCAAGGCCTCGCCCGGATTCAGCTCCGTCAGCATCACTACCGCAGTCCCGTTGCTTCCGTATCCGCTGTCTGGCTTGCCGTCGGCATTGAATCGGGTCGCATACAATGCGCTGCTGAAAAATCGAGTCAGTAAAAACTGCTCCCCCGCCACCAACAGGCCGGGCAGGTCGCCGGTACTTGGCACCTCGACTTTACCGCCGTCACCAAAATCGCGATCGAGCTGCCCATCAAGTCCGAACTTCGAGATGTAGTGCGCTCGTTGCCCCTCGTTTGCGCTGAACAGCACCAACACACCTTGGCCAGGAATGGAGGCGAACGCCAGAATGTAATTCCGGGCATCAGGACCACCGACATGATCCATGGTGATAGATCCACCGTTGAAGGCAGTGTTCGGCTGTCCGGGTGTCAGAGCGTGTGCGTGCGCAGGCATCTGAATTTCCTGAGTGCGGGCAGCGCATTTCAAGGACGCTGCGCCAATGAGCGGCCTTCGATCAACACTGCGGATTCACCCGCCAGGTGCCGAAGGTTCGGACCTCATTTGTACGCTCATCACCTGTCGCGGATAACTATCAGATCTGCTAGGTCAACCGTTCAGGTCGTGGCTACACCCTCATGTGTACCGGGTCTCAATGACTGATCATCCACGGCCGCCCCGCAGGCTTGGTCTTGAGCGCATGGGGGTTGGCCTTGCTCGGTGCCAGCGGCTTGTTTGGTCCGCAACAGCTGCAACCGGCGGCGTGTTGGCGGCTTTCGCGAAACTGGTCGACGGTCTTGGGTTCATGGCGGGCGCGCTCGTTGATTTCGATGCCCTTGCGGGTGTTGCCGGCCAGGGTGGCCAGGCCCGGGGCAGTGAGGATGACCCGTGGGCTTTCGATCATGCAGACCGGGCACGCGCATGGCTCGTTGCACGCATCCATTTTGCGCAGGGCGGTGAAGTCACCGCAGGTGGGGCAGTCGTATTCATATAGGGGCATTGGCAGTTCCTCATGTGGTGACTGTGATGTTCCCTTCGCAGGCAAGCCTTGCTCCCACAGCTGTACACGCGTGGGAGCAAGGGTGCGCGTTCGGCGGCGAAGAGGCCCAAGAGGCGAATATCTCAGCTGGCCAACTGCGCTATTTATCCTGCGCGATCGGCAAGTCCACCGTTCCATCGATAAACCTGGTAGGCCCATTCGCATTCGGGTTGATATCGAACTTGAAGATGTCCGTCGGCAACCACAAGGTCGCGCAGGCATTGGGAATATCGACGATCCCGCTGATATGCCCCTGCACCGGTGCCGAGCCCAACAAGGCATACCCCTGCGCCGGTGAATAACCGAACTTGGTCAGGTAGTTGATGGCATTCAGGCAAGCCTGGCGATAAGCGACGTTCACATCCAGATAATGCTGCTGGCCCTGCTCGTCCACCGAGATGCCTTCGAAGATCAGGAAGTTGTTGTAGTTGGGCACAATCGGGCTGGGCTTGAACACCGGGTTCTTGATCCCGTACTTGGCCATGCCGCCCTTGATCAGCTCGACCTTCATGTGCACCCAGCCGGCCATCTCGATGGCGCCGCAAAAGGTGATCTCGCCGTCGCCCTGGCTGAAGTGCAAGTCGCCCACCGACAGCCCGGCGCCCTTGACGTACACCGGGAAGAACACCTTCGAGCCGCGGGACAGATCCTTGATATCGCAGTTGCCGCCATGCTCGCGCGGCGGCACCGTGCGTGCGCCTTCCAGGGCCGCCTTGTCGCGGGCCTCGCCCTTGAGCTTGCCCATGTGCGCGGTCGGCGCCATCGGCGGGTTGGCCAGTGGCGGCACGCGGGTCGGGTTGGTGTCGATCAGCTCCTGCTCGCGACGGTTCCACTCGGCGAGCATCACCGGGTCCGGCAGGCAGCCGATCAGGCCAGGGTGGATCAGGCCGGCGAACTCGACGCCCGGAATGTGCCGCGAGCTGGTGTACACGCCCTTGAAGTCCCAGATGGCCTTCTGCGCCAGCGGGAAATGGTCGGTCAAGAATCCACCGCCGTTTTGCCGCGAGAAAAACCCGTTGAAGCCCCATTGCGATTCGGCCTTGGGGCCGAGATCGAGCAGGTCGACCACCAGCAGATCGCCCGGCTCGGCCCCGTGCACGCCCACCGGGCCGGACAGGTAATGCACAGTGGACAGGTCGACATCGCGCACGTCGCTGGCGTCGTCGTTGTTCTTGATCGCCCCGGCGGTCCAGTCGTAGGTCTCGAGGATAAAGTCGTCGCCTGGGTTGACCCAACACGCCATGGGAATGTCCGGGTGCCAGCGGTTGTGCACCTGCTCGTTCTCGGTGACGGGCTGGTCGAGGTCGACTTTGATCAGTGTTTCAGTCATGGCATGGCTCCTGAGTGATAAAAAGCGGACCTGTCACACCGACAGGTAACGGCTGATGGTGGCTTCGTCGACGTTGGCGCGGGTTTCCTCGACCACGAAGCGGCCTTTCTCGATGACCAGAAAGCGGTCGGCGATGTCCAGGGTGAATGACAGCACCTGCTCGGAGACCACGATGGTCAGGTCGCGCAGGGTGCGGATGTCCTTGAGGGTGCGGGCGATGTCTTTGATGATCGATGGCTGGATGCCCTCGGTGGGCTCGTCGAGCAGCAGCACCTTGGGGTTGGTGGCCAGCGCCCGGGCGATGGCCAGCTGTTGTTGCTGGCCGCCCGAGAGGTTGCCGCCCTTGCGTCCGCGCATGTCGTAAAGCACCGGGAACAGGTCGTAAAGATCCTGCGGGACCACGCCACGCGCCGACGCCGGCAGGCCGGTCTGGATGTTTTCCAGCACGCTCATGGCCGGGAAAATCATTCGCCCCTGAGGTACGTAGGCCATGCCACTGGCAACGCGGGCGTGGGTCTCGAGCCCGGACACCTCGACGCCATCGACCTGCACCTGGCCGCGCCATTGCGGCAGCACGCCCATCAGGCTCTTGAACAGCGTGGTCTTGCCCATGCCGTTGCGGCCCATGATGGCGACGATTTCCTGCTTGCCGACGTTGAGGTCGAGGTCGTGCAGAATCTGGCTTTGCGCATAACCGCAGGACAGCTGCTGGATGTTGAACATGGTCTGCCCCCTGTTAATGACCTAAATAAACTTCAATGACTTTCGGGTTGTTCTGCACCGACTCCATGCTGCCCTCGGCCAGTACCTTGCCCTGATGCAGCACGGTGACCTTGTGGGCGATGCTCTTGACGAACTCCATGTCGTGCTCGATCACCAGCACCGAGCGGCCCTGGCTGATGCGCTTGAGCAGCTCGGCGGTCTGCACCCGCTCGCTGACGCTCATGCCCGCCACCGGCTCGTCGAGCATCAACAGGTCCGGGTCCTGCATCAGCAGCATGCCGATCTCCAGCCACTGCTTCTGGCCGTGGGACAGCAAGCCGGCCTGCTGTTGCAGCAACGCGCTGAGGAAGATCTCCCCGGCCACCTGCTCGACCCGCGCCACCACCTCGCTGGTGCGCTTGAAGAACAGCGCGCCAAGCACCTTGCGCCCGGCCGGGTAGGAC
>CAJCIO010000110.1 GCA_903970465.1 Gammaproteobacteria bacterium | reverse complement strand
AAGCTGATGCTCAGGTTGTCGATGTCTACCAAGGCCTGGGTCATGGCGCGAGCCTCCCTTCGAAGCGGCGCTGCAGGTAGCTGCCGACCAGGGTGAAAGAGATCACCGTGAGGGTGATGGCCACGCCGGGAAACACGCTCGGCCACCAGGCCACGCGCAGCACGTCACGCCCTTCGGCGAGCATCACGCCCCATTCCGGTGTCGGTGGTTGCGGGCCAAGACCCAGAAAGCTGAGGCCGGAGACGGCGATGATCGAGCTGCCGATATCGATGGTCGCTACGATCGGAATGGCCACCAGCACGTTGGGCAGCAAGTGGCGCAGGAACACCTTGCCCCGCGACTGCCCGTACAGCACCGCATGGCGCACGTAGTCGGCGTTGCGCACCAGCTGCGTCTGGCTGCGGATCAGGCGCCCGAATTTGGGAATCCCGGCGATGCCGATAGCCACTGCGACGTTCATCAAACCAGGGCCGATCAGGGCGATCACCAGCAAGGCCAGCAATACGTTAGGGAAGGCCGAGAGCATGTCGAACAAGCGTGAGGCGACTTCGTCGAGCCAGCGGTTCTTCATGCCGGCGAGCAAACCCAGCAGGGTGCCGACCACCAGGCTCAGGAGCATGCCGGCGATGCCGATCAGCAGCGAATAGCGCGTGCCGTAGACCACGCGGGCGAACACGTCGCGGCCGAGCCGATCGGTGCCGAACCAGTGCACCAGGCTCGGTGCCTGCAGGCCGATGGTGACGTCGCCCGACAATGGATCGTAGCCGGTCAGCCAGAACGGCACGACCAAGGCGATGGCCAGCGCCAGCAAGAACGCCGCGCTCAGCACCACGCCCAGGGGCAGTGTGCGGCGCGTCGTCGGCGCTGTGGCAGTGGCGCCGGTTTGATCCGGCGCGAAGGTGGAGACAGTCTGGGTCATTGGCTTCTGAGCCTCGGATCGATGAGCAGATACAGAACATCCAGCAGCGTCGAGATCGCTACGTAGATAAAGGCCGCTACCAGCACCACGGCTAACACCACCGGCACGTCCTGGCTGGTGATGGCGTTGAGGGTGACGGTGCCGAGACCGGGCCGGCCGAAGACTTTTTCGGTGATCACCGCGCCGCCGAGCAGGCCGCCCACCAGCCAGCCGCCCAGGGTCACGATCGGCAGCAAGGCATGGCGCAGCACGTGGCTGAAGCGCAGTCGGGTTTCGCTCAGGCCGCGAGCGCGCAGGGTGGTCACGAAGGGCTGCTCGAGGGCTTTCTCCATGGCCTCGCGCAATACTTGCGCAAGAATTCCGGCGGTGGGTAGCGCCAGGGTCACGGCGGGCAAGACCAGTGACTGCCAGCCATTGGCCCCCGACACCGGGAACCAGCGCCAGTGAAAGGAGAACAGCATCAACAGCAGGATGCCGATCCAGAACACCGGCATGGACGTCATCACCAGCTCCAGCGACGAGGCGATCTTGCGCCCCAGGGCGCTGCGCCCGGCGGTGAGCAGCGCGACGGTAATGGCCAAAATCGCCGCCAATGCCCCTGCCGTCAGCGCCAGCTGCACCGTCGGCCACAGTTGCGAGCCGAGAATGGCCCCCACCGATTGGCGCATCACATAGGAGGTGCCGAGGTCGCCATGCACCAGGCGGCCGAGGAAGTCGAAGTATTGTGCGGGGAGGGATTTGTCCAGGCCCCATTCGGCGGCGATGGCTTCGCGCAAGCCGGGGTATTCGTTATCGCCGGCGAGGATATCGGCGATGTTGCCTGGCAGGGAGTGCAGGGCGGTGAAGGCCGCCGTGACGCTGAGCCACAACACCAGGACGCTGCTGAACAGCCGCGTGATTACGCTTTGCCACATAGTTCTTCCTTTCAGTCGTCACCTCAGGGCGTGAGTGAAGGCGATCCTATAGGCGCTACTCGGCAAGCGTCCAAGGCTGTTTAAGCATAAAAATATAATGAAAAAAATGCATGTAGGCAGCTTGTTAAGATTCTTTATGTTTATGGAATAAGCTTAGGCTCATACGGTTCTTCTGTATTTCTCCTGGGTTTTTATACTGATCGGCACTTTACAAGCCCGCCGCTGGAGCCGCCCATGAGCCGCCAGATTCACCTGTCCGCCTTCCTGCTCTCGGGTCCGGTGATCCATAGCCATGCCGTATGGCGCCATCCGCAGACCGTCGGCAACTACCTCGACCCCGAGTACTACGCGCGCACTGCGAGGGTCGTGGAGGAAGGGCTGTTCGATTTCCTGTTCTTCGCCGATCGCCTGGCGGTGGGAGATCAGATGGGCGGCTCGCGGGAAACCGCCCTGCGCTATGGGGCCCAGGACGCCACCCGGCTCGACCCGCTGCCGATCCTCTCCTACCTGGTCGGCCAGACGCGCAAGCTGGGTCTGGGCGCCACGCGTTCGACCACCTACTACGAGCCTGCGCACATCGCCCGTGAATTCGCCACCCTCGATCACCTGTCCAAAGGCCGGGCGGCGTGGAATATCGTCACCTCCATGAACGACAGCGAAGGGCGCCTGTTCGGCAAGGACAAGCACCTGGAGCACGACCTGCGCTACGACCGCGCGGACGAATTCGTCGAAGTCGCCTTGAAGCTGTGGCGCACCTGGGAGCGGGATGCGTTGTTGCTGGACCGCGAGCGCGGCATCCTCGCCGACCCTTCGAAGATTCACCCGGTCAAGCATCAGGGCGAGTGGTTTCGCGTCGAAGGCCCGCTGAATATTCCCCGCACCCCGCAGGGTCGGCCAGTGTTGATTCAGGCCGGTTCTTCGGGTCGGGGGCGGCGCTTCGGGGCGCGCTGGGCGGAGGCGATCTTCACCATTCATCCGCACCTCAAGGCCATGCAGGCGTTCCGCCAAGACGTGCGTGGGCAAGTGGTGCAGCAGGGGCGCAGCGCCGACAGCCTGAAGGTGCTGACCGCCGTCATGCCCTTTATTGGCGGCAGCGAAGCCGAAGCACGGGCCAAGCGCGACCAGCACAACGCGCTGGCGCGGCCAGAACTGGGTCTGGTGACCCTGGCCTCGCAGCTGAATGTCGATCTGTCTTCTTTTGCGCTGAGCGCCACCGTCGGCGAAGTCGCCCGATCGCCGCGGGTGCATACCGCGGCCGCGGAAAAACTGTTATCCCAGGGCGCGGACTTGACCCTGGAGGCCTTGGGCCGATCCTTCGCCAGCAGTGTGCGGGTGCCGCAACTGGTGGGCACTGGCGCACAGGTGGCCGATCAGTTGGCCGAGCTGTTCGTGCAAGGCGGCTGCGACGGCTTCGTGATTTCTCCGGCGTTCTTGCCAGGCTCCTTCAGCGAGTTCGTCGAGAGCGTGATCCCTCATCTGCAGCGCAAGGGCCTGTTCCGCACCGGCTACGAGGGCTCGACCTTGCGCGAGCACCTGGGGCTGGCGGAGCTGGCGGATTGATCGGTTCATTCAGGGGAGCAGCGGTGCAATGACAGGGCCGGTCATCACCAGTCTCCTCGAAGCAGTGCAGCATGACGTGCATATTCTTTTCCCAGGTCCGCCCGACGTGTCCAGGGGGGCTTGAAGGTTCCTCTGGCATATTGGCCTTTCGGGTTGCATCATGTCGTCAGCTTCGAGCCGCAACACCTGTACTTTCAGGCCTGCAGGGCTCGCAATGAGGATATTGGCTGGGTTCACCATGCGCTTGGGTGCCCCAGCCAGATGCACATTCTGGACGCCGTCAACCCATGTATATCACCGAAATCGAACTCACCAACCTGCGCAGTTTCAAGGGCACTCACAAGGTGTCGTTGGCTCATGACGATGGCAGCTATGCCGGATGGACTGTTTTCGCGGGCAGGAACGGTTCGGGCAAAAGCAGCCTTCTCAAGGCGATCGCGTTGGGTGTCATCGGCCCCCTCGCATCCCGATCGCTGGCAGGAGTTTTTACTGGGTGGGTAAACGCTGGTGAGCGCGCGGGAACCGTCGTCATTCGTGTCAAAACTTCCACCCGAGATGAGTTCGACGTTGGTGTGACCCCGCCGACCGAGTCTTTTGCTGTTGGACTCAAATGGACTTCCGCGCAATTTGGTACCTGGATCAATCAAAGCAGTGATTTGCTCGATCGTTGGGTAGACCAGGAAACCCCGGCTACCAAGCTGCTCGCCGACGCCGGACCTTGGAGAGATAACGCCAAGGGCTGGTTTCTCGCCGGTTACGGTCCTTACCGCCACTTGGGGCCGCCCCCTGCCGAGATCGAAAAGTTCAAAGCCGTGCCTGTTTTGGCGCGTTTGGTGAACTTGTTCAACGAGACCGCCACGCTTTCAGATGCCGTCGACTGGTTGCAACAGATCCATGTCCGCAGCCTGGAAAAACGCGATGGGGCCGATGAACTCAAGCGCACGGTCTTGGCGATTCTCGGTGACGGTCTGCTCCCCGATGGCAGCAAGATCATCGATGTCGACTCCACTGGCCTGCGTATCGAGCGCGATGGAGTGATCTTGTCTCTAGAGGGTGTCAGTGATGGTTATCGTACTGTCGCCGCATTGGTAGTCGATATTCTCATGCGCCTTTATCAAACCTATCGAACACTGGATGTCAGCCAGGACGCCAACGGGAAAACCATTTGTCACCTCCCCGGTATAGTGATGATCGACGAGGTCGACGCGCATATGCACGTGGCGTGGCAGCAGCAGATAGGTTTCTGGTTGACCAGGACGTTCCCTGCAATTCAGTTTCTGGTCACCACGCACAGTCCATTTATCTGCCAAGCGGCGAGCCCTGGCGCAATATTCCGGCTACCAGGCATTGGCGATTCACGAAAGATCGAGGCGATCAGTCATTCGGCATGGGCGGCCGTAGTGAACGGCGGTGCCGACGATGCCGTGATGACCGATCTTTTCGGTCTTGAACACGCTCACTCGCAGCATGCCGAGTACCTTCGTCAGGAACTGGCTGGGTTGGAAGTAAAGGTGTTGCAGGACACCGCGACAACTATCGAACTCGATCGCTATGACGATTTGAAAGTGCTGCTGGGGGACGATATAGGCGCCGCAGCTGACAGAAAGTTGCGAGCTATTTCGGGGCGCCATGGCTGATGCGCAGGCTGACCAAACCTGAATTGTGCAATGCGATCGTCCAGAAACTCCAAAGTTTGACTGATGCCGTCCGGGTTGCCAGTGACCCCGTCAAAGAGGCGCAGAAACGCTGGAAAGCCAAGCACAAGGCGTCATTCGACGCAATTCGTTCAGCGCTGGAAGTGATGGCCTCCGGGCGCGGTCGCTGCATGTACTGCGAGGACAGTCTCGGTACGGATATCGAACATTTCTGGCCCAAGGCTATATATCCTGAGCGGGCGTTTCTGTGGAGCAATTATTTGCTGGCGTGCAGCCACTGCAATAGCAATCTCAAACGCACGTTATTTCCCCTTGATACGGCCGGTGCGCCACTGCTGATCGATCCAACGGTAGACGACCCTGCGCAACAGCTGTTGCTTGTGCCTACCACAGGGGAGTACCGCGCAATCGGCCCCAAAGGACCCGCGTCCATTGCAGTCTTTGGCCTCAATGACGACAGTCGTCCTCGTAAGATGCCTCAAGGCCGGAGAGCGGCGATCATCAGCTTGACTGCCTTGTTCAAAGACTACGCCCAGACCATTGCCACCGATCCAGTCCGGGCTGAGGAGATCAAGGTAGCAGCGACTGAATTTCCTTTCAGTGCTGTGTTTGACTGGATAGTGGCTACTGCAAAAACCAAAAATGCCGCGCATGTGCTGGGCGCAGATGTGGTTGCCATCATCGTCAGGTATAAGGTGGAGTATTGGCGTCGACAGGACTGATCAGCCAAGCACCCGCGCATACACCGACCGATCGATATTCCCGCCCGACAAGATCACGCCCACCGTTTTCCCCGCCTGCCGGTCGCGCTCCTGCATCAACGCCGCCAGCGCCGCCGCGCCTGCCCCTTCAGCCAGATTATGGGTATCGGTGTAATACACCCGCATGGCATCGGCGACTGCCTCCTCGCTGACAGCGACGATGCGCGCCGCGCCTGCGCGGTAGATTGCCAGCGCCTCGGGGACCGGCTTGCGCACGGCCATGCCGTCGGCGAAGGTGTTGGCCGTAGCCGTCTCTTGCAGCTGGCCGGATTCGAAGGACAGTTTGGCCGCCGCGGCTTCGGTGGACACCACACCCACCACCTCGGTCTTCAGCCCCAATGCATCACGGGCAGCGATCACCGCGCAGACCCCCGATCCACATCCGATGGGCACGTAGACGGTGTCCAGCTCAGGCGCGCTATTGAACAATTCCAGCGCATAGGTCGCTACGCCTCGCACCAGTTCCCGGTGGTAGGGCGGCACCAGATAAAGATCATGTACCACGGCCAGGCGCGCCGCCTCTTCGCGGGCTTCATCGAAGTCCCGTCCATACTCCACCAGCTCGGCACCGAAACCACGCATGGCGTTGTTCTTCTCCACGGAATTGCCCAACGGCACCACGATCAGCGCCTGCAAACCCAGCGCTTGCGCCGCCAGCGCCAAGCTCTGACCGTGGTTGCCACGGGTAGCGCTGACCACTCCGCGGACCTGCGGGTGAGCCTGCTTGAGCCAATGCATGAAGGTGATGCCGCCGCGTACCTTGAAGGCCCCCGTGGGCGTGTGGTTCTCGTGCTTAACCCAGACCTTGCAGCCCAGTCGCTCGGCCAGCAAGGGCCAGGCGTATTGAGCAGTAGCGGGCATCACCTGGTAGATCTGGGCGGCGGCGGCTTCGATATCGTTGCGGGTCAGTCCGTGCATGGGAGGGCTCTCTGCGGTTTTGCCTACTCTAGATCGACCCGTTCATCGCCGGCTTTCAAAAAACTGACCTGACCTTTCACCGCTACCTTGAGTAAGATGCCGACCATGAACGCCATTCCTTCATTGCCCATTGGCCCAACGGTGCGCCGCGCAGAAGCCGGCCCGTGGGCGATCGAATTGCTGCCCGGCGCCGCCTACGAAGCCCACTACGTAGCGACCCAGGCGGCCATTGGTTTTGCCTTCGACGGCCAGCGCGGCGTGCACGCCATTGCCAGCGATCGGGTGCGGCCGTTCCATGCCGTGCCCAACGGTCTGGCCTTTGTGCCGCCGGGCTGTGATGTGTTTTCGACCTCTGAACAGGGCGGCGAATACCTGCGGGTGATCCGTACCGATGGCACCCTGCTGTTGGGTGAGCGGGCGTTCAACGATGTCATCGATCAGCCGGCGATCCTGTTGGCGCAACGCATGCGCGCGGCATTGTTGCGGGGGGCGGCGCAGGATGATTGGGAATCCTGGGCGTTGGCACTGGCAGAACGGGCAGGGGCCGCCAGCGCGCCAGTGGTATCGCGCGGATCGATGACCCGCCGGCGTTTGCGGCTGCTGGATGAGTTTATCGACGCCGGGCTGCATGGCCCGCTGACCGTGCAGGCCATGGCCGGGATGCTCGGGTTGTCCGAAGGGTTCTTCATCCGAGCTTTCAAGGGGGCGACAGGCCAGAGCCCGCACAGCTATGTGATCGACCGCCGCCTGGCGC
>CAJCIO010000109.1 GCA_903970465.1 Gammaproteobacteria bacterium | reverse complement strand
ACGACCCACGTTGATCTCCGGCATGCTGAAACTGGCTTTTTCAGAGGCCAGGCGGAAATCGCAAACCGCTGCCAGCACCGTACCTGCACCCAATGCAGGACCGTTGACCGCCGCGATGACCGGAATCTCGCAAGCGCGTACCGCCGCAAAGCACTTGCGCACCACCGCAGCGCGAGCCGGATCTTCGTCGACCGTCGCCGCCAGGAATTCATGCAAATCCAGACCTGCGCAGAACGCACGCTCGCCAGCCGCCGTGAAGATCGCGCAGTTGACCGACAAATCCTTGCCCAGGGTTTCGAACAATTCACCAATGGCCTGGTAGTGGGCCAGGGTGATGGCATTGACCGGTGCCCGATCAAGGGTGATGACGGCCACGCCGTCCTGAATATCCAATCGAAGTTCTTGCATGAGGGCCGCTCTCTTATTGATTTAAAAACCGAACAGCTGGGCAGGGTTGTCGACGAGAATCTGCCGCACAATGGCGTCGTCGTTCACCCAGTCTTGAAATACGTTGAGCAGATGGCCCACATCCGGAGAGTTCTCCGCCATTCGCACGAAAGGCCAATCCGAACCCCAGACCAGGCGATCCGGCCGGGCTGCGATCATGGCCTGGTGAAACGGCTTGACGTCTTCATAACCCGGCGCCTGTTTCGAAACCCGGCACAGCGACAGTTTGGTCCAGACCTGCCCGGTTTTCAGCAGTGCCAGAACGCCCTGGAAGGCTGCCGAATCCACACCTTCGCTGACATCGAACTGGCCCATGTGATCAAAGACGACTGGAATGCCAAGGTCCCTAATCTGCTCGAACACCTCAGGGCAATCTGCCGCACGTGTCCAGATATGCGCCTGCCAGCCCAGCTCACGCATTTGCGGGGCCAGACGCTTGAGCGTATCGATGCCGATACTGCCTGCATAACGTTTGCCCGATGTAGGGTCGAGCATCTCGATAAAGCGCAGTCCACGCACGCCTGCGGCATGCAGCCGCTGTAATTGCTCGTGGCTGATATCCGCGTCGGCCACGGCGATGCCGCGAACCCGATCACCCATCAACTCCAGAGCGTTGACCAGCGCGCGAGTGTCAGTCCCATAGGGCGCAGGCTGAACCAGCACGCCGCGACTGAAACCGGCGATGTCGAGCATCTGTCGGTAGACGTCTGGATCTGCTAGCGGAATGGCATAGGTGGCAGGGCCTGTGGCAAAAGTCTGCAATGGCCCGAACACATGGCAGTGAACATCGCAGGCCCCTGAGGGCAAGGGCCGAAGTGGCGCAGTCGGCATGCGCGCAGCGACCGTTTTGATAGGCTCGCTCATCGTTCACCTCCACTGGCCGTAGCAAGCGGTTTTTTACTTCGGGCCAATCTCGCCAGCGACCATGCGCCATCGTGGCCCTGGGAAAGATCGTCCAGGGGATTTGCCGCGTTGTTCGGCAACGGGACTTGGTGAACATTCAGCGTCATGGCCACCAACGTGTAATAGCCGATGACCGACGACAGGTCGACCATGGCAACCGTGCCCCAGCGCTGATGCAAACGTTCGTACAGCGCCTCCTGTACATTGCCTTGCTGTTGAAGCTGGCAGGCGAACTCGTAGATATCTGCATCATCAGCGTCGTCAAAGACGGGCGACTCGCCGCAACGCAGCGCCTCAATGATGTCGGCGGATAAACCTGCGCCCAGACCATCCTGTGCGTGGATGTACCATTCCAGCTGGCTGTTCCAGCGTCGTGCCGTGACCAGGATCACCAACTCGGTGACGCGCTTGGGCAGCGAGGTATTGAAACGCAACACCTCACCAAACTTCTGCCAGCGATCAGCCAGCACCGGGTTATGCATGGCGGCCCGCAGGGGCCCCACCAGACGGCCGCGCGGGCCGCCTACGACCTCGGCGTATACCTTGGCCTGTTCGGTGGTCATGCCCTCGGGATCGAACAAGGGTATCCGGGACATTTATCTCTCCATTCCTGAATATTGATCAGTGAGTCCGGGGCGCGTCACGACGCGCGGATATGCCCAGCTCGCGAAATACTTCGTCAGTGTGCTGGCCCAGCAACGGCGGAGCGCGCTCGAAATCCAGCTGCGCATTGCTCAGGCGAATCGGGCTGACCACCTGCGGCACGGTACCGGCCAACGGATGCTCCAACTGCCTGAGCATTTCTCGCGATTGAACCTGCTCGTCTGCAAAGACCATGGGGATCGTATTGATCGGGCCACAAGGCACGCTTTCGCGCTCCAGCTCTGCCAGCCAGTGCGCCATGGGTTTTTCGGCGAAGCGTTCCCTGATCACCTCCAGCAGTTCAGGCAGGTTTCGCACCCTGGCCTGGTTGGTGGCATAGCGCTCATCAGTGGCCATTTCAGGTCGCTTGATCACTGCGCAAAAACGCTGGAACTGACCGTCGTTACCCACCGCCAGGACAATGTGGCCATCGGCACATTTGAATACATCCTGCGGCTGAATGTTGGGGTGGCGATTGCCCGCCCGCTTGGGCTCCTTGCCCGACACCAGATAATTCATCGCCTGATTCGCGAGGATGGCGGTCTGCACATCAAGCATCGCAATGTCGACGTAGTCGCCCTGCCCCGTGCGGTCACGGTTGGCCAGCGCCGCCAGGACGCCGACTGTGGCGTACATGCCGGTCATGATGTCGACGATGGGAATACCGACTTTCTGCGGCCCACCGCCGGGCTCGTCATCACGCTCGCCGGTGACACTCATCAGGCCGCCCATGGCCTGAATCATGAAGTCGTACGCAGCATGATCGCGTTTAGGGCCGGTCTGGCCGAAGCCGGTGATCGAGCAATAGATGATGTCAGGCTTGATGGCCTTGAGATCTCTGTAGCCCAGACCGTAGCGCTCCAGGGTCCCGGACTTGAAGTTCTCCAGCACAATGTCGCACTGCAGCGCCAGCTCACGAATGGTTTGCTGACCCTTGGGGTCGGCAAGATCGACGGTTACGGAGCGCTTGCCGCGATTGACCGCCAGGTAGTAACCGGCCTCTTTGGTGGCGTTGCCGTCACGGTCCTTGAGGAACGGCGGCCCCCAGGTACGGGTATCGTCGCCAACATCCGGGCGCTCGACCTTGATGACGTCGGCCCCCAGGTCAGCCAGCACCTGGCCGGACCATGGCCCGGCCATGATGCGGCTCAGATCCAGCACACGAATATGGGAAAGTGGTCCAGCCATGGTGATTGACTCCTTTAGCGTTTTTATTAGGCGCTTGGCACTTCGTCGTTACGAACGATCGTGGCCATGGCTGACGGACGCTCACTGAATGTTTTGTACCAGGCCGCAAGCTGTGGCCGATTCTCACGCCAAGTGAGGATCTCCCAGCGAAAATCCAGATGACCCAGGGCGCAAGCAATCGCGATGTGGCCAACGTTCAAGGGCGCGATCTCAAGGTCTGTGGCTTGCAGCTCCAGAGCATCGAGGATGCGTTGGGTTTTCAGGGCGAAGGTGGTCAGGTAGGCATCTTCGGCAGCATCGTGGGGCAGCCCGCGGTCGCTGAACCAGTTACGCCAGACCAGCAGCAGATCCAGAAACCCGTCGCCTAAGGACTGCCAGGTCATCGCCTGAAAGTACGCGTCAGCTTCCTGAGGCACCAGGCGATGGCCGTCATGCAGGCGGTCCAGGTATTCGCAGATCACCCGGGAGTCAAACAACGCCTGACCGCCCGGCAGCACCAAGGTAGGAATCTTGTTCAGCGGGTTATCCCGCATAACCTGCTCATTGGGTTGAGTCATACCCACGACGTTGCGCACGCACTCGACAGCGTCCAGTTGCCCGGTTTCATGCAGGACAATCATCACCTTGCGCACAAACGGTGAACGCGGAGACCAATGCAGCTTCATCGGCGTCGTTGACTTGGAGGAGATAGCTTTTTTTGTAAAGGTCACTTTTATGCCTATCAACTAACTTTATGACCTTTTCAGTATAAACAGGTCCCGACCAAGACTTCCACCCCGAAAGGAGAGATATTTTCAGGGGCAGACGTGAGGAGAAATCAGACCTGCGAGGGAGGCTTGGTCAATTGCGAGGAAGAGCGTGCTTCAAATTCACTCTGCCAGTGGGTGAGCATGGGTCGCTGACCACGCCAGTCAAGATCGTTGAAGCGCACGCCCAGATAGCCGAGCGCACAGCCAATAGCGATGTGGCCTATGCCAAAGGTCGCCGCTTCAAGCTCCGCGACCTCTACTTCAAGCCGGTCCAGGGTTGAATCGACTTTCAGGCGAGCACCTTGCAAGAGTGCAGGGATCTGTTGGTCGGGGCTGCGATCACGTTCGTGACGCCAGGCGATCAGCGTGTCACACAGACCATCGCCCAAGGCCTGCCAGCGCAATGCCTGCCACCGCTCGTCACCTTGACCGGGATAGAGCGAAGCACCGGCGCTCAGGGAATTCAGGTATTCGCAGATCACCACCGAATCAAACAGCGCCTGACCGCTGCCCAGGACCAACGTCGGGATCCTGATCAGCGGGTTATCGGCAGTCAGCTCCAGATTGGGCACCTGACTGGCAACCTTAGTGCGCATGCAGCGCACCCGGCTTTCCAGCCCCAGCTCATGAACGCAGCACATCACCTTGCGCACAAAAGGCGAAAGCGGCGACCAGTGCAGAACCAGCTCGGTCATTTGACAGTCACCTTGACATCCAGGCGCACAACATCGCCGCGATAGACCCCGTCACCGACAAACACCAGCCGCCCCTTGGAGTCCACCGCCGTGCGGTAGCAGTAGACAACTGGCGCATTCAGCGGGATCTCTAGTGCCTCGGCGATCTCCAGATCGGCAGTACCCACAGTGATTGTCTGGTGGACCTCAGTCAATTTGAGCCCTGGCAGATCGCGCAGGATTCTCAACGTGGTGTGGTTGGCGAGCATTTCATGAGGAATCTTGCGGGTCAGTCGCTCATCGATATAAGCGTTGCCGATATAGTAAGGCCGGCCATCGCGCAGATGCCGACGACGCCAGCAACGATACTCGGGCGCCAATTCGCCAATCTTGTGCTGAATGTTGACCGGTTGCGCTTTGACGTCGAAGGCCAGCACCTCGACAGATGCACCCTCAGGAGACAACAGCAGCCCCGACCAGTCAGTCGGTACCTCGCACCACATCTGCTCCTGAGGCTGCTGGATCACGAACGTACCTTTGGCCCGGTAGCGTTTGATCAGCTTGTCGTCTTCGAGAATATCCAGCGCTTGCCGGACAGTGGCCCTTGCAACGCTGCATTCAGCGGCCAGATCATCAACCGTGGGGATCTGCTCCCCCACCGGCCAGACGCCCTGCTCGATGCGTCTGCGAAATAGCGTTGCCAGTTGAATGTAACGCGATACACCACTGCGACTGAAATCGACGCCGGGTCGATTCAGAAAGTCCAGATCACTCATCTCGATTGCCTCGAATCAGGGAGGGGCAGGCTTCCTGCGTACCCCTTATAAGGCGGCAAGTATTGCATAAAAGGCAAAATATCGGTCAATTGACCTATCGGGGCGACAGCCTCGCATGCAGGCATGCCAACTCATCCCCTGAGCTCCACGCGACCGTGATTGATCACCGTCACATCACGCTCCAGACTGCGCACGCGGAAAGACACAATCAAGCCGTCGACCCAGATCTCGGTACGAAATGTTTCGCCCGGGTAAGCGGGCGCCGTAAAGCGGCCAAAGACAGACGCTATCTGTGTCACGTCATACGCGCACACGGTTGGCAGTATAGCTCTGACAGCCAGCCCCCAGGTCGCCAGACCTTGCAGGATAGGACGCTGGAAACCCGCCTGGCGGGCGATCTGCGGATCGGCATGCAAAGGGTTCCAGTCGCCATTGAGTCGGTAAAGCAAGGCCATATTTTCAGGGGTTTGAAGGTCTACTTCATGCTCGGCCGGACGGTCGGGAATGACATGAGGCGCTGGCGCACTGCGTTGCGGACCACCAAACCCGCCATCGCCACGGGCTAGCAGGACTTGCGTGACGGTACATAAAAGCTCCCCGCTGGCCGCTTCAAGAATGCGCCGCTCACAGGTAATCAACGCCCCCTTCTCCGGGCCTTTATCGATGATATCGACGATGCGCGATTGACCAATCACCTGAGCCTGCGCCGGCAATGGTTTGTGCAGTGTGAGGCCCTGCTCGGCGTGAACGATACGCACCGGATCCAGCCCGGTGTCGAGGTCCCTTGGCCAGAAGCCAGGATGCGCGAGGACGATCCCCATGGTTGGAATGGCGCGTAGACCGTCCTCGTAAACCAGAGACAACTGCTGCGCGTCCATCGGATCACTGCAATAACCAAGACTCAGGGCATACAGGATGCTGTCCTTGTGCGTGTAGCTATGGCGGGTCTCGGGTATCTGCAGTTCTAGCAGCTTTTGGTAATCGATGGCCATCTGGGAATCCTTTGAAAAGCCGGTTATCGAGCTGGATTTTGCTCTTGAGCGGCCAACACCAGGGCAGGCGTTTCGACCACCTGTGCAGTTTCCGCTGGAGTACCGAGGACGATGGCCGCGGCACCGGCAAGGGTCAGCAGACCGTAGGCAACCTGAGGGGTCGCCATGCTGCCGGTGGCATCAATCAGCAAGCCGACGACCATCGGAATGAAGACATTGCCTATACCCGCAAGGGTGGTGACCAGTGCGATGGCACCTGCGGCAGCTTTACCCGTCAGCAGACTGCCGGGCAGTGTCCAGAATGGCCCGGTCGCACCCAGCACGGCGGAGGTGGCAACAATCAGCAGCACGACCGAAACGCCAGTCGAAGGCTGAACCAGCGCCAGCAACAACCAGCCGATAGCCGACACCACCAGACAGATCGCTACATGCCAGCGACGCTCCATGACTTTGTCGGAATGCCGCCCTACACAATATTGAACGATGATCCCGACCAGGAAAGGCAGCGCCGACAATAGCCCGATGTTTAACAGGTCGGTGATGCCCGTCTTCTTGATGATGGTTGGTATCCAGAACGCCGCCGCGATGGCACCACTGGTGACCGCCAGCGCTGTAAATGCCAGAACATAAACCCGACGATCCTTTAACGCATCAAGCAAGGAATGATGCCGGGCGGGTGAATCTGCTGCGTCCTGCGCGAGCTCATCAAGCACCACGCGTTTTTCATCAGCGCTCAGCCATTTGGCTTCTGCTGGCGAGTTATCCAGATATAAGTAAGCGACCAGCCCCATCAAACAGGCAGGCACTCCTGCAACGATGAACAGCAGTTGCCAGCCCTTGAGCCCGAAGAGGCCGTCCATGTGCTGCATGACACTGCCGGCAAAGGGCGCGCCGAGCATACCGGCCACGGGCAGCGACGCCATAAACATGGCGGTGACACTTGCCCGGCGATGGCGAGGAACCCAGAACGTGATGTAGAGCAGCACGCCAGGGAAAAACCCCGCCTCAGCCGCCCCTAACAGAAATCGGAAAATATAGAACGCTGCCGGGCTATTCATCAGCGAGAAGCACACACAGGCAATGCCCCAGAGCACCATGATGCGCAGCACGGTCTTGCGGAAGCCGATCCGTTGCAGCATGAGGTTGCTGGGTATCTCGAAAAACAGGTAGCCCAAGAAGAAGATGCCCGCTCCGATCCCATACTCCACCTCGCTGAACCCAAGGTCATGCATGAAACCCAGTCGTGCGAAGCCAATGACATTTCGATCAATCAAGGCAAGCACGTAGCAAACGATCAAAAGCGGCAGGATTTTCCACTTCACTTTGGTGAAGGTCCGGCTGGCAAAATGTTCTGCAGCACCGGCAGGAACAGCGGCTTTTACATCCTTTGGGACGGTATTCATGGTCGATAGCCCTGTTATTTTTATGTGGAGTGCCAAGCGAGCGCTTTGGCGCAACCGTAGCGGCGTAATTTAATGCCCAGCTCGCCGTAAAATGTCAATCGGCTATTTGTATGACCTAACCACCTTAAGGCAGTACAACTGACTCTCTTGGACGCGCTGCGCGCGCATTGCACACACTTGCTTCAATAGGTGATTGCTGCGCCCAATGCTTCACAGCGGTTTTTATGCCTAAAGGTCAGTCTATTGACTTATAGCATTCAGGACTCGTACAGTTTTGCGACCAGGGCCCCTGCCGGCGACCTGACCGAAACACTTACGAGGACCTTATGACGACACCCACCCCGAACAGCGCTCACTTGCCGATCACATCCACCGTTGGCGTGATTGGCGCAGGCACCATGGGACAAGGCATCGCCGCGCTGGCCTTGCGTGCCGGCCACCCCGTCAGCCTGCACGACACTCGAAGTGAAGCACTGGAAAGCGCAGCGCAGGCGATCGACGTATCGCTCGGGCGCTGGGTCAAACGCGGTGACATGAGTGCCGATCAGCAAACCATCTGCATGGCGCGCCTGGCCCTGGTCGAGACAGTGGAGGGGCTGGCGGACTGTTCTCTGGTCATCGAAGCGATCATCGAAGATCTGGCCATTAAAAAAACGCTGTTCAGCGCGCTGGAAAACATCGTCAGTGAAGATGCGCTACTGACCAGTAATACATCTTCAATCTCCATCACCGCCATCGGTGCCTGCTTGCGCCGTCCTCAGCGTTTCCTGGGTATGCACTTTTTCAACCCGGCCACCGTGCTGCCCCTGGTGGAAGTCATCAGCGGCGAAGCGACATCCCCAGAAGCGGCAGAAACGGTAACCGAGACTGCTCGGGTCTGGGGTAAACACCCCGTGCAGTGCCGCTCCTCACCCGGATTTATCGTCAATCGGGTCGCACGACCCTTCTATGGCGAGGCGTTGCTGGCGTTGCAGGAGCAAGCCTGTGATGCGGTGACGCTGGACGCAGCCCTACGGGATGCAGGCGGGTTCAAGATGGGCCCCCTGGAATTGATGGACCTGATCGGGCACGACACCAATTTCGCGGTGACGCGCACGGTTTTCAACAGCTTTTTTCAGGATCCACGTTACAAGCCTTCGCTCATCCAGCAAGCCCTGGTTGATGCGGGTTGGCTGGGTCGAAAAACCGGACGCGGATTTTTCCATTACGGCGAAGGCGCAACTGTCGCGACGCCCGATTACGCTGCCCCACATCCGGCACCCGCCACCATCATTCTGCAGGGGGAAATTCCTGGCACAGCGTCCTTGTTGGGGCTGGCTGGCGATCACCCCGTGCACATCCGCCGTGAGCCTGGCATCGGGCAGCTTTATCTGGATGGCACCCTCGTTCAACCCTCCACCGGCATCACGGCTACCACCCTCTCCGCCCAGTGCGGGGTCAGCGACATTGTGCTGTTCGACGCCTCGGTGAACTACGCAAAAGCCACCTTGATCGTGCTCACCAAAGCCGATCAATGCAGCGCGCAAGGGCTTGCCAACGCTATCGGCTTTTTCCAGGCTCTGGGCAAAAACGTCGTGGTCATCGACGACGTTCCGGGCATGTTAGTGACGCGCACATTGTGCATGCTGGCCAACGAAGCCGCCGAAGCGGTCTGCCACGGCATCGCCAGCGCGGCAGACGTCGATGACGCGATGCTCAAGGGCGTCAACTACCCCACCGGCCCCCTCGCCTGGGCGGATGGTTATGGCAACGGGCACATCGTGACCGTACTCGACAACCTCGCCAAGGCCTATCCGGACGGTCGATACCGCGCCAGCGCATTGCTGCGCCGCAAGGCCATCACCCGTACCCGCTGGATTCCAACAGAACAACAATCAGGAGCCAATCTATGAACGCCCCTACCCCAAACTGCCCTGTGAGCACCCGGATTGATGCTCAGGGGTTTGCCGTCGTCACCCTGAACCGCCCGGAGCGGCGCAACGCGCTGAACCTTGAGGTCAAAGGCCTGATCGCAGAAGCCATTGTGCAGCTGGAGGCCGACCCTGCCGTCAGGGTGATCATTCTGACGGGCGCAGGCGGCTACTTCGTGGCAGGCACCGACATTGCCGAGATGGCGGTGATGACACCCGCTCAGCACCGAGAGCTGCAGACCGGCCGCATGTTCGAAATCGTCAACGCCTGCTCAAAGCCTTTGATTGCAGCGGTTGAAGGCTATGCCCTGGGCGGTGGATGCGAGTTGGCGCTGGCCTGCGACATCATTGTCGCGGCGCAAACTTCCCGTTTCGGTCAACCGGAAATCAACGTCGGCGTCATGCCAGGCGGCGGTGGCACCCAACGCCTGCTTCGCACGATCGGCAAGTATCAGACGGCGCTGCTCACCATGACTGGCAACGCCATTGCGGCGGAACAGGCATTTGCCATGGGCATGGTCTCCGAGGTGTGCCCCGAGGGCCAGGCGCTTGAGCAGGCCTGCGCCATCGCCAGCAAAATCGCTCGCCAGCCGCCCTTGGCTATCCGGTCTATCAAGGAAATGCTCAACGTCGGCCTGGACGCTCCGTTGCAGACCATGCTGAGCCTGGAACGCAAGACCTTCACCCTCTTGTTCGACACCGAAGATCAGAAGGAAGGCATGAATGCATTCATGGAGAAACGCCGGCCTGAATACAAGGGTCGATAAACAGCCGATCCGCCCATCCACTGAGGGGCATTGAGGCAACGCGCCCTCACCATCATCCACGTACGTTCATAACAATAAGACGACGGTGCCACGATGAATGCTGAATTTGAAATGTTTCGCGACAGTGCCCGGGACCTCCTGAGCCGCGACGACCCGCTACAACGACGACGCCTGCTTGCCCAACAAGGCAAAGGTTACAGCCGCGAGGTCTGGAAACAGATCGCCGACGCGGGTTGGCTGTCTATTCTGGTTCCCGAGGACGCGGGTGGCCTCGGGCTGAGTATCGTCGAAGTGACTGCTATCGCCGAGGAAGCTGGCTTCGCCCTGCTACCGGAGCCCTTTATCGCCAGCGGCGTCCAGACCATGGCCTTGCTCGCAGCACTGCCATCCTATGACAGGATCAATAGCCTGTTGGCGGAGTTGATGCAGGGC
This sequence comes from Gammaproteobacteria bacterium, assembly GCA_903970465.1. GTDB lineage: Bacteria > Pseudomonadota > Gammaproteobacteria > Pseudomonadales > Pseudomonadaceae > Aquipseudomonas. The sequence continues at coordinate 7,719 of CAJCIO010000109.1, read as the reverse complement.
GAGCGGGTTGCCGCACTCGCCTGGCAAGAACAGTCCGGCGGTCTGGATGAAGCTGAGCCTGTCAGTCGCTACCATCTTATTGATGGCGAGATCATCCTCAACGGCCACAAAGACTTTGTTGTTCCCGGCAATGATGTGGATGTTTATCTGGTCACCGCCAGTGGCGAGCAGGGTTCGGGGATTTTCCGGGTGCCTGACGACAGCCCTGGCCTGGGCATCCAGACACGGCATCTGGCCGATAGACAGCTCCAGGCAAGTCTGTCGTTCAAGGATCTGCGCCTGCCGGCCGACAACGGTCTGGGTTACGGGCCTTTGGTTTCGGCAGCCCTGAATCGCGCCAATGACCTTGCCCGAATCGCTCAGGCCGCCGAACTGTACGGGCTGGCTCGCCGAGTACTGGATACCACCCTCGAATATCTTCACACCCGCCAGCAGTTCGGCCAGGCGATCGGCGCCTTTCAAGGGATCCAGCATCGCATGGTGGACGCCTACATGCTGGTCCAGCTTAGCGGTTGTGCGCTGGATGCAGTGCGCCTTGAATGCAGTGAAAAAAGCGCTGGTCTGACGGCTGCCGCAAGCCGGGTCAAAGCCCGCGCCAGTGAGGCGGCGCTGCATGTGACGCGGCTTTCCGTGCAGATGCACGGTGCTATGGGTTACACCGATGAAGCCAATGTCGGCCACGCCCTGAAACGGGCTCTGTGCCTCAGCCAGTGGCTGGGTGGCGCAGCGGCTCACCGCCTGCGATATCTGCAGAGTCGACCTCCCGCGCAGGTCCTGGAAGACAGTCCATGGGTGGGTGAATTCCCCCGGGATGCCGATTGGGAATCAATGCCTGAGCCTGCCTTTCGGCAGATGCTGCGAGCGTTCTTCAAGGCTCACTATCCCGATCACTTGCGCCATCGCATTGGCCGGTTGCACTGGGCCGAGATCAAAGACTGGTACTTCACCCTGTCTCGCCAGGGCTGGATCGCGCCGGCCTGGCCAAAAGAACATGGGGGCATGGCATTACCCGCTGACAAACTGTTGGCCTATATCGACGAACAGGAAAAATACGGCGTAGGTCGCCCGCCCGACCAGGGTCTGACCATGCTGGGCCCGATTCTGATGCGCTTCGGCACCGCGCAACAGCGGGAGCGTTACCTGCCGCCGATCTTGAGTGGCGAACATGTCTGGGCCCAGGGTTACTCTGAACCCAATGCGGGCTCCGACCTTGCGGCCCTGCGCTGTAGCGCGATCCAGGAAGGCGGTGTGTTCGTCGTCAACGGGCAGAAAACCTGGTCCACCCTCGCCCAGGACGCGCAGTTTATGTTCATGCTGGTGCGCACCGACAACAGCGGCAAGAAACAGTACGGCATCAGTTTTCTGATGGTTGACCTACGCGCCCCCGGCGTGACCGTGCGCCCGATCAGCACATTGTCCGGCGAACAGGAATTCTGCGAAGTGTTTTTCGACAACGTCCAGGTGCCGCTGGACAACCTGGTCGGCGAGCTCCATCAGGGCTGGAGCATTGCCAAGGAGCTGCTCGGCTTCGAGCGTCTCTTCAGTGGCAGCACCAAACACTCACTGTACGCATTGGCGCAGCTGGAACAGACCGCGCATGCCACTGGCCAATCGACCGATCCAGCGTTCCTTCCTCAATACGCCGCGCTGCTGCTGGATGTTGAGGATCTGGGCGCGGGGTATCGACGTTTTGCCGAGATAGTCAAACGCGGTGAAACCCTGCCAGCCAGCGTGTCATGGCTCAAGGTCTGGGCCACTGAAACCCACGAGCGCATCTCCATGGCGCTGATTGACGCCAGCGCCGAACAGGCCGTGTGGCTCAATGAGGGGCGCGCCGAACGCCTTGCCCCCCTCTACTCGGCAATGGCCGCCAAGATCTTCAGCGGCACCAACGAAGTTCAACGCAACATCCTGGCCAAGGCCGTCCTGGGCATGCCCAGTGCCTGATAAAACAATCAATAAGAGAAAGTCGCCATGAATCTGTGCTTACCGAACTTGAAAGTGCTGGACCTGAGTCGTGTGTTCGCGGGCCCCTGGGCCACGCAAATGCTCGCTGACCTGGGCGCTAACGTCATTAAAGTGGAACGGCCCGGGCGCGGTGATGATGTGCGCCAGCAGGGCTACAAGGTCAAGGATCAGAACGGCCAGGAAAGCAGTGAGACGTCCTCGTTCTTCGCCATGAACCGGGGCAAAAGATCCATTGCCATCGACATGTCGAAACCAGAGGGACAGGAGCTGATCCGCCGACTGGCCGCCCAGGCAGACGTGCTGGTGGAGAATTTCAAGGTGGGCGATCTGGCCCGCTATGGGCTGGACTACAAGACCCTGCGTGAAATCAATCCGCGCCTGGTCTACTGCTCGATTACCGGCTTCGGTCAGACCGGGCCTTATCGAGCGCTGCCGGGCTACGATCCGATCTTTCAATCCATGAGTGGCCTCATGAGCCTGACCGGGCTGCCCGATGGAGTACCCGGCGCAGGCCCGCAGAAAGTTGGTTACGCGGTGTCTGATATGAACGCCGGTTTCTATGCCAGCTTCGCCATCCTGGCCGCACTCAACTGTCGCGACAATCAGACCGGCGAAGGTCAGCACATCGACGTCGCGCTGCTGGATGCTCAGATCGCAGCCCTGTCCCATGTCGCCATGAACTATCTGGTGTCCGGAAAACAACCGGAACGCGTAGGTTCGGCTTCGGAAATCACCTGTCCGTATCAAGGATTTATCTGCGCTGATGGCGACTTAATGCTGGCAGTGGGCAACGACTCGCAATTCAGGCAACTCGTAAAGCTGATGGAGCTGGATGCCTTGGCCGATGATCCGCGCTTTGTCACCAATCCGCTACGTGCGAAACATCGCTCGGAGCTGGTGCCAATATTGCAGAAAGTGTTCCTGCAACAGTCGGTCAGCTACTGGAACACCTCACTGGGAGACGCGGGCGTACCTTGCGGGCCGATCAATAACTTCGATCAGGTATTTCAGGATGCACAGGTGGTCGAGCGCCAGGTGTTGTTCAATCTCGACCATCCCGTGGTTGGCCCGACCCAATTCGTCGCCAACCCGGTGAAGCTTTCCGCCACGCCAGTGAAGTACAAACTTCCGCCTCCCTTGCTAGGCCAGCACACCCTGGAAGTACTCAGGGATGACCTGCAACTCAGCGATGACGAAATCGCTGCTTTTGCCAAGCGTTCAGTCATTCAACTCGTTTGAAGCAATAGCCTACCGTGGCAGCTGAGCACATGACCCCGGCAGCTGCCTGTTGAAAAATGACTGGAAGCACCTTCAAGGAGTCGCAGAGTGAAATTCAGAGATAGCCTGAGCGCAATAGTGGTGCTGTTCAGCGTCGGATCGGCTTATGGGATGCCGTCCCCTTCCGATGCAGATTGCAGCGCGCTTGCAGCCACTGCCCTGACAAACACCGTACTGGATCGGCCAATTGTGGTGGCGGCCGGGCCCATGCCGGACAGTGAAGTGCCCTTGCCTGCGCACTGTCTGATACGCGGAACCATTGAGCCGCGTGTGGGCATCGGCGGGGTTGCATTCGGGACTCAATTCGAGCTGCGCCTGCCGGTATCGTGGAATGGCCGGTTCATGTTTCAAGGCGGCTCTGGCACGGATGGAGTCGTGCTGCCTGCCTATGGCGAACGTAATCAGCCCAAAGGCAACACGCCCGCCCTTGCTCAGGGATTCGCGGTGGTAACAACCGACGGTGGCCATGAGGACAAGGATTCCTCCTTCGGGCTGGATAGCAAAGCACGCGAAGACTGGGGCTATCACAGCATCGATGTCGTCACCCGAACCGCCAAACAGCTACTCAAGGCTTATTACGGCCGTGCCCAGAATTACTCGTACTTTGTCGGCTGCTCCAATGGCGGACGCCAAGGCATGATGATGTCCCAGCGCTTTGCCGATTACTTTGACGGGATTGTCGCGGGTGATCCGGTATTTCGACTGTCTGCCTCCCATGTCGCCTCGGTTTGGGACGTTAACGCATTCACGGCTATTGCACCGAAAAACGCAGAGGGCAAGCCGGTCCTGTCCAAAGCTTTTTCCGACAGTGACCTGACACTCTTATCCCGTTCCATCCTGCAACAGTGCGATGCCCTCGACGGGCTGCGTGACGGGCTGGTCAGCAACCCGGCGGCCTGTCACTTCAACCCCCGGCCGCTGCAGTGCAAGGGCTATGAAAACGATCAATGTTTGAGTGCCGGGCAGGTATCCGCCATGGAACACTCGATTGCAGGACCCAATGACAGCCAGGGCAACAAACTTTACAGCGGCTGGGCCTGGGATCCGGCAATTGCCAGCGAAGGCTGGCGTAGCTGGAAACTCGGCACATCGCTTACCCGTATACCGAATGCGAAAAAGGCCGGATCAAGCACCAACGCCATCCGCTATGTGTTCGTGACCCCCCCCGCCCCGGAGCTGACAGCGTCAACGTTTGACTTCAACAGGGATCCACAACGGATGAAGGCGTCTGCTGCATTTGCTGATGCCAGCTCGACGGACCTATCGGCCTTTCGCCGTCATGGCGGCAAGATCATTTTCTACCACGGCATGGCGGACCCGGCGATTTCTACACTGGATACCCAGGCGTACTATCAGCGGCTGAGCAAGGTGCAAGGCGGTGATAAAGCGACGCAACAATTTGCACGCTTCTTCCAGGTCCCGGGAATGACCCACTGCAACGGCGGTACCGGGCTGGACAGCTTTGATACCGTTTCGGCAATTACCGACTGGGTGGAAACGGGTCGCGCGCCGGGGCATCTTGTTGCCACGGGGCAAGCCATGCCCGGCGTATCTCGCCCCCTCTGCCCTTTTCCGTCCACCGCTCACTACAACGGCGTGGGCGATCCCAATGATGCAAAAAACTTCAGTTGCAGATGACAGGTGAAGGGCATTGATTGGCTGGCCACTCACGCCAGGAAGATAACGAGCGGCTGCAATGGTCGATAGCAGCCCTTAGGAAGGCAGCAATCGGCCAAAAGCAGAAATGGGCACGGCAATATTAATCCCCCTTAGCTGGACCAGTAATGTTAAAAGGACACTTTTCTCTGGGAGGGCCGAGCTATGACGGGCGAGGTAGGCTTTTGTGATTGGCGTCCTAGGTCTGAACGGACAGAACTCGAAGGGAAGAATCTGCCAGGCGTGTACTTTATCGCGCGCAGTAAAAAGAAGCCTGACAACTACCGGGTAAACAATGATTTCATCATCTACATTGGCGAAACTACAGGCCAGACGTTGGCTGACCGGTTACGTCAATTCAACACGTCGGCGTTCAGCGAACGGCCCGGACATTCCGGAGGCAATACTTTCAGGTTGACCCTTCTAGAAACGACGCCACTTGAGCATCTTTGGGTTTCGGCCTGCCCCGTCGACATGGGCCAACCTTACACCACTGCCTACATTAAACACTTAGGGATGCTCCGATCAACTTGCCGCGCAGCGGTGGCAAGCCGTAATTTGCCAGGCACATAGCGCTATTTTTCTGAAAACGGTCTGATGCAGTGTGAGTCGAGCGCGTTTTTCGCTCGGTTTTCCGTGTTAAGCGCGCAACTCACCCAAACCCATCAGTCGCTTTCGAGCCATCCACAGGTTCGACAGGGCGAACAGCGTGGTCAGTTGGGCCGTGTTTTTCATCAGCCCACGAAAGCGTACTTTCACGTAACCAAACTGGCGCTTGATGACCCGAAACGGATGCTCGACCTTGGCGCGTGTCTGCGCTTTGCAGTACTCGATCTTGCGCTTGGCTTTGTACAACAGGCCGCGTTTGTTCCGCTTGGAATACGTGCTGCGCCGGGCGGCGACTTGCCAGATCACGTCACGATTTTCGTGCTCTTCCCGCTTCTCGACACCGGTGTAACCTGCGTCCGCATAGACCGCGTTTTCTTCCCCGTGGAGCAGCTCGGCGACTTGGGTGACATCGGCCACATTGGCAGCGGTGCCATGGACGTGATGAACCAGTCCAGACTCAACGTCAGCGCCGATGTGGGCCTTCATACCGAAGAAATACTGGTTACCCTTCTTCGTCTGATGCATCTCGGGATCGCGCTCACCGTCTTTGTTCTTGGTCGAGCTTGGGGCATGAATAATGGTTGCGTCGACGATTGTTCCCTGGCGCAACGACAGGCCTTTTTCCTGCAAATAACCGTTGATGACCGCGAGGATGGCTGGTGCCAATTGATGCTTCTCCAGCAAGTGCCGGAAGTTCATGATCGTGGTGTCTTCAGGGATCGGCGCGCTCAGTGTCAGCTGCGCGAACTGACGCATGGGCGTGATTTCGTAGAGCCTTCTTCCATGGCCGGATCGCTGAGGGAGAACCAGTTCTGCAGCAGGTGAATGCGCAGCATGGTTTCCAGCGGATAAGGTTTTCTGCCACCGCCGGCCTTGGGGTAGAACGGTTCGATCAGACCCAGCAGACCTGTCCAGGGGACGACCTGATCCATCTCGGCGAGGAAGCGTTCGCGGCGTGTCTGCTTGCGCTTGCTGGCATATTCAAAATCGGAAAAGCTCATCTGGCTCATGGGAGGCTCGGATCAGGTGGTCAGGCGATTTTCGCATACCCGGGATTTGTTCGGAGATTGCCTAGAGGGTGTAGACAAAATCAAGTAGTAAGCCGACGAGCAAGCATGCGAGCTTCGGCCAGCCACACCCAAGCCTCGCTGACGGCAAACAGTCGGTCGTGGTGCATGATTAGTCGCCGGGCCCTCTCGTTCCAGGCATGAGTTCGCTCCACTACCCAGCGCTTGGGCATCACTACAAAACCGGTCGGAGCAGGGGCTGTAGTAAACATATCCCCTTGCTCTGAATGCCATTTCCCTGTTCGCCGATTGTTTGGCCCACGGATCACTTGAACATCGACGGCGTGTGTTTGATTCATGCGTTGGGCCCATTTTCCGGCGTATGCACTATCAACGAACAGCGTATCCAATGACGGATATTTCTCCTTCGAGTACGCCACGGCGGCGTCCGTAGCGTCCCGATCCTGCACGCTTGCTGCACTGATGCTCACCGCCAGCAGCAGCCCCAGCGTATCTACTATCAAACTTCGCTTGCGTCCCTTTACCTTCTTACCAGCATCAAATCCACTATCCCCTCCCTTTGGAGAGCTGCGGGTCGATTGCGAATCCAGGATAGCCGCTGACGGAGCGTTAGCGCGATCCTCCCTGTCCCGCCATTGCGTGCGCAAGCGATCATGCATCTGCTCGAATTTCCCCTGAAGACTCCACCGGCGAAAGGTCTTGTAGACGTTGTCCCAGTGAGGAAACTCGTGCGGCAGCATGCGCCAGGAGCATCCTGTGCGTACCACATAACAGCAGGCTTCGAGCAGCGTACGTCGAGAGTGACGCGGTGGCACGCCACGACCACCCTCGGTTTCAAACAAATCGGCGACCAATGCCCATTCAGCATCGGTCAGGCAGCTGGGGTATCGCTGCTCCGGCAGTTGGCGTCGGTGCGTCTCGTTGTAACCATAGGACTTGCGCGGTTCGGGTGACACAAAGCTGCCCTTGGCGCGCTGCTTTATGCGCGTGATCCCCGCCAGCTTCAAGGCTTTTGCAAACGTGTCGGGATGAGCGGTGATATGGGCATCAAACAACATCTCGTGACCTTGGCTGGGGTAGGCAACCAGCCAAAATGCACGGCTGGCACAGAGCTTCATGTGGGAGACCTGGATCCGCCTGAACAACCCGCCGATCAGCAGACCTTCTTCACTCCAGTCGA
>CAJCIO010000108.1 GCA_903970465.1 Gammaproteobacteria bacterium | reverse complement strand
AGCAGCCACGAGTGGGTATTGTCAGTGAGATAGGCCTCAAGCTCCTTCTTGACCCGCACGATCAGCTTGCGGCCTTCCACCGGGAAGCACGTCTCGACGCGCTTATCGAGGTTGCGCTCCATCCAGTCGGCGCTCGACAGGAACATCTGCTCTTCGCCACCATTGAGGAAGTAGAACACCCGCGTGTGCTCCAGGAAGCGGCCGATGATCGAGCGCACATGAATGTTATGCGACACGCCGGCGATACCCGGACGCAGGCAGCACATGCCGCGCACCACCAGATCGATCTTCACCCCTGACTGACTGGCCTTGTACAGCGCGCGGACGATCTTCGGATCGGTCAGCGAGTTGAACTTGGCTATGATGTGCGCCGGCTTGCCGTCCAAAGCGAACTGCGTCTCCCGGCCGATCATGTCGAGCATGCCTTTCTTCAAGGTAAAAGGCGCGTGCAGGAGTTTTTTCATGCGCAGGGTCTTGCCCATGCCGATCAACTGGCTGAACAGTTTGCCAACGTCCTCGCACAGCGCGTCATCCGACGTCAGCAGGCTGTAGTCGGTGTACAGGCGCGCGTTGCCGGCATGGTAGTTGCCGGTCCCCATGTGCGCGTAGCGGACGATCTCGCTGCCCTCGCGACGCAAAATCAGCATCATCTTGGCGTGGGTCTTGTAGCCCACCACGCCGTAAATCACCACCGCACCGGCGGCTTGCAGGCGACTGGCCATCTGCAGGTTGGATTCTTCGTCGAAGCGCGCCCGCAACTCGATCACTGCGGTCACTTCCTTGCCGTTGCGCGCGGCATCGACCAGCGCGTCGACGATCTCGGAGTTGGCTCCGCTGCGGTACAGGGTCTGACGGACCGCCAGCACGTGCGGGTCCTTGGCGGCCTGGCGCAGCAGGTCGACCACCGGCGTGAAGGATTCGAACGGGTGCAGCAGCAGAATGTCCTGCTTGCTGATCACGCTGAAAATGTTCTCGCTGTTTTGCAGGAGCTTGGGAATCGCCGGGGTGAACGGCTTGTATTGCAGCTCCGGATGGCTGTCGAGCCCAGTGATGCTGAACAGCCGCGTGAGGTTGACCGGGCCGTTGACCTGATACAACTCGCTTTCGGCCAGGCTGAATTGTTTGAGCAGGTAGTCCGAGAGCTGTTTGGGGCAAGTGTCGGCCACTTCCAGGCGCACGGCATCGCCATAACGGCGCGAGAACAGCTCGCCGCGCAGAGCCCGGGCCAGGTCTTCGACGTCCTCGGTATCCACCGCCAGGTCGGCGTTGCGGGTCAGGCGGAATTGATAGCAGCCCTTGACCTTCATACCCTGAAACAGATCGTCGGCGTGGGCGTGAATCATCGAAGACAGGAAGACGAAGTTATCGCCCGGGCCACCGACCTCCTCCGGCACCTTGATCACACGTGGCAACAACCGCGGCGCCGGGATGATCGCCAGCCCGGAATCGCGACCGAAGGCGTCGATACCTTCGAGCTCGACGATGAAATTCAGGCTCTTGTTCACCAGCAGCGGGAACGGGTGCGTTGGGTCAAGGCCGATAGGCGTGATGATCGGCGCGATCTCGTCGCGGAAATAGCGACGCACCCAGGCCTTGAGCTTGGCCGTCCAGTGGCGACGGCGGATGAAGCGCACCTGATGCTTTTCCAGCTCCGGCAGCAGGATGTCGTTGAGAATGGCGTACTGGCGATCAACATGCCCGTGCACCAGCTCGCTGATGCGCGCCAGCGCCTGGTGCGGTTGCAGACCATCGGCACCCGCCTGTTCGCGGGCAAACGTGATCTGCTTCTTGAGCCCCGCCACGCGGATCTCGAAGAACTCGTCGAGGTTGCTGGAGAAGATCAGCAGAAACTTCAGGCGCTCCAGCAGCGGATAGGATTCATCCAGTGCCTGCTCGAGCACGCGAATATTGAACTGCAGCTGGGACAGCTCGCGATGGATGTACAGGCTGCTGTCGTCAAGGCCAGGGGTGGCGGTGACCGGGGCCGGAGGCGGCGCGGGAATCGGAACAGGAACGTCCATAGGGGGCGCTGCAGCCTCTAGGTGCTCGACAGGAACCTCATGGACCTCGGCCGTGGTTACCGGCTGGGCGTCTTTCATGGCGGTCTCGGTGAGTGTCTCGTTGTTCATTGGGCATTCCCGGAAGGCATCATTGCCCTCTTGTCAGTTGAGCGGCGCAGACAGAAGAAAAGATGAAGAGGCTGTCGACGCCTGCACGATATGAATGCAGTGAGGGTCAAGGATAACACCCTCGCCTGAGCGACCGGCACCGATGCCAGCCGTCGGCTGCCAGATTGTGCTGTTCAGCCGCTGTGAAGGCGCGACCGATCATCGCGCCAACCTCGGGACGTCCGACATCGACGCCCGGCAACATCGCCAGCCAGAGCCTCAGGCAGGGGGAACCCCGCTCGGGCGGGCCGGCGATAATGTTATAAGCCGTCATTATGACGGTCTGGTTACAGCCCCAAGTCACCCGTGTTTGTAGGACGTTTGCCATAGAGGTTGTAGGACTTGTTAACGCCAAGACACATTTCGACACTTTCACGAATCGTTCTGAAGGGTTAGGCTGCGCGTTCATTTCGCCAGCATCCAGATAATGCTCCAACATTTCCTGCAAGAGTTCGGCTACCTCGCACTGTTCCTGGGGACCTTCTTCGAAGGCGAAACCGTATTGGTGCTCGCCGGGTTTCTGGCCTTCCGTGGATACATGGACATCAAGATGGTCATGCTGGTTGCCTTTCTCGGCAGCTACGCCGGCGATCAGCTGTGGTATTTCCTCGGCAGGCGTCATGGCCGCAAGCTGTTGGCGCGCAAGCCACGCTGGCAGACCATGGGCGACCGCGCGCTGGACCACATCCGCCGCCATCCCGATTTGTGGGTGCTGGGGTTTCGCTTCGTCTATGGATTGCGCACCGTCATGCCGGTTGCCATTGGCCTGTCCGGCTATCCGCCGCGGCGCTATCTGCTGCTCAATGGCCTGGGTGCGCTGATCTGGTCAGCTGCGCTAGGCCTCGCCGCCTATCATTTCGGCGCGCTGCTCGAAGGCATCCTGGGCAACGTCAAGAAATACGAGCTGTGGGTGCTCGGTGGTCTGATTCTGCTGGGCGTGCTGCTGTGGGTGAGCCGCCGGTTCAAGGCCGCGCGGGTGGCGCGCAAGGAACAGGAGAAAGCGCAAAAGGCGGAGTGACCCGCTATCTGTGCAATCAGCGCACAAATGCTGTCACGCTCCCGCTGTGTTCCCCGCTCCGGCCACGCCCTAGGATTCAAGCCTCTTCCAATCAACGCGAGGCTTGCCCCATGTTCCGATTCACCCGCAGACTCCTGAGCGCCTGTGTCCTGTCCGGCGTCGCCGCCAGCAGCGCGCTGGCCAACGAGCAGCCGACCATCCGCGCCATGTTTGGCGCCACTCCACTCGAACACCTGGATCGCGGCAAAACCGCCCTGCTGGTCATCGACTTCCAGAACGAGTACTTCACCGGGCGCATGCCTATCCCTGATGGCGATGCCGCCTTGGCCAACACCCGCCAACTGATCGACTATGCCGATCGCAGCGATATCCCGGTCTACCACATCCAGCATACGGCTCCGGCCGGAGCGCCGGTCTTCGCCATCGATGGCGAAACCGTCAAGTTCCACCCGCAGATGCAACCACGAAGCAAAGACCAAGTGCTGCAGAAAACCACCGTCAGCGTGTTCGCCAGCACCGATCTGAACAAACGCCTCAAGGCCGCTAATATCGATACCTTGATCGTCACCGGCCTGATGACCCATGCTTGCGTGGCCGCTGCAGCACGCGATGCCGATCCGCTCGGCTACAAGGTGGTGGTGGCGTCAGACACCTCGGCCACCCGCGCCATCACCCGCTTCGACGGCGAGACCATCGACAAGGACACTCTGCATCGCTCTGCCCTGGCCACCGTCGAAGATACCTTCGGCGATATCCTGACCACCGCCCAGATCCTCAAACTGCCGATACGCTGAGCCGCCATGAACCAACTGCAAGCCATGCGCGTTTTCTGCAGCCTCGTCGAAGCACAGGGCTTCTCTGCGGCTGCCGAGCGCCTGGACACCACCCACTCCTCAATCTCCAGGCACCTGCAGCAGCTAGAGACCGAGTTGGGTGTGCGGCTGGTCAATCGTACGACTCGGCAATTGAGCCTCACCGCCGCGGGCCAGGATTACTACGCGGCGTGCATCGACATCCTCGAGCGGGTCGCTACGGCCGCCGCCCTGTGCAACGACCATCAGCAACCCAGTGGACGCCTCAAGGTCAGCCTGCCGTTGGTGGTCGGCACATTGGAATTGGCGCAATGGCTGCCAACCTTCGAGCAACGCTATCCACAGATCCAACTGGAACTGTCGTGTGCCGATCGCTTTGTCGATCTGGTCGCGGAGGGGTTCGACGTGGCGCTGCGCATCAGCGGCCCACTGAATGACACCTCGCTGGTCGCGCGACTGCTGGACGTCTCGCCCTTGGTGCTGGTGGCCTCGCCGCGGTATCTGGAGACCCGCAGTACACCGCTCGATATCGGCGCACTGTCGGCACATCGCCTGCTCGGCCATCTGGGAGGTGGCGACTGGCTGCTGCGCACTGATGACGGCATTACCACACCGATCCGCCCGGCCAACGGCCTGCGCGCCGACACCATTACATCGCTATATGCCGCCGCGCTGGCAGGTGCCGGCGTCGCCGCGTTCACCCTGGCCACGGTCAAGGCCGATCTGCTCGATGGCCGACTGATCAGGGTATTGCCGCAATACACGTTGGGGGATCGCCACTACCACGCGCTATATCCCCACGCCCGGCATCTGCCGGGCAAGGTTCGCGCGTTCGTCGATTTCATGGTGGAGCATTACCGGATAGCATTCAAAACCGCGTCTTTGTAGCGATGCCAAACTGCAATGGCTGCACCGAAGCAATAAAAAATTGAAATTCCCAATAATTCTCGAAAATGAAAATTCGCCACAGCCGTCCCTGCTCGCCTATCATGAATCCTTACAGATGTAAGCACTTCACTCTGAAATAGAACCTCGACACACCACCAAAATCATACAGCACCTTACAATACAGATTTTTGCAAAAATACAGTACAGATCCAAGCCACGCACCTTCTATCTTCCTGCACCCTTCAACATTTCGACACAATTCCCCAGCTGCCCCACTCATTCGGGGTGAACTATAGTTGGGCCTACCAACAATAATACAAAGGCCCCGACCATGACTGCAGACGTATTCCTGAAACTCAATACAATCGTTGGAGAGTCCAGCGACGAAAAGCATGAGGATTGGATAGAGATATCGCAATATAGGTTCGGTGTCCGCCAGCCTACTTCCCACACCGCCAGCACCAGCGGCGGCGCAACCAGCGGCCGCTCAAGCTTGATGGAACTGAGCCTGACCAAACGTCTAGATGCTTCTTCGCCAAAGCTTTTCGAAGCGAGCTGTTCTGGATTGCATTTCAAGGATGCCGTCATTGCATTGAATCGCGCCGGGGGCGAAAAACTGCGCTACCTTGAAATTCATCTTGAGGAAGTTATTATCTCTGAATTCATCCATGCAAATGCTGATGAGGAAGGTGAGCCGCTGGAGGAAATTCGCCTTAATTACGGCAGAATAAAAATGCGTTATGTCAAACAAAGCCGCTCGAATGGCACGGGCGGCGGCGTTATTTCCGGCGGCTGGGACCGAATCACCAACAAGATCTTTGGTTGAGGCTTCACAATGTCCAGACCCTATGCATTCATCAACGAGCGGATAACCACCTACGCAGCCTTGCGTACCGAGGTTATACTGTCGATTCGTCCAAGCGCGAAGTTCGATGTGCTGAATGCCCATATTCTTAACTCCGTGGTATTACCAGGCCAACTAGTCGTCGTCGGCGACGACTCGACGCCCTCGTGCACTAGCGAAGAAGCTGAGCTGATGAGCAATGCTGCTGATGTCCGCGCGGCCATGGTTGGCCGAACTCAACAGGGCAACGATTTCATGTTGCGCAACTTCGATCTCGTCAAGAGCCTTCTAACCTATGGCTCGATCGGGATCGGCAGCGCCAGCAGCGGCTGGAAGCTGCATATTGACGCAATCAAGGACACGCTGGAGCGTATAGAGCGTTTGCACCGGGACTATCTGAATAGCCAATCGGAGGGCGCCCGCAAAGCGTTCATCAGCGGTCGACAAATTTTGTTCAAAACCCTTGATGTACAACTGGCCGGTATCGCCAAGTTGGGGACCGGCCTGCAGCATGGCAAGTCGATCAAGAAAATGCTGGGCATTTCCACAAAGAGCTATCTGCATACCGGGGAGATTGGAGGATACGCGCGGAAGATTGCAAAAATATCAAAGATGTCCGGGTATCTGGCGAAAGGGGCGTATGTAGGAATAGCGATGGATGTAAGCGCGACCGCCCTGGCAATCGTGGAAGCTTGCTCCATGGGGCGGGAAGAGGCTTGCAGAAAAGCAAAATTCGTTGAAACCGCCAAACTATCTACAGGACTAGCAGGGGCGTTTGTCGGAGGGTCGAAAGGCGCATCTTTGGGAATAAAAATTTGCCCTGTGCCAATGGTACATCCCGCCGCCGGAACTGCCAAGTTAGCATGCGCGATCATTGGTGGAGCACTCGGCGCTTACGCCGGAGGCACAGGCGGTAGTGCAGGGGGTGAATGGGTGGGGAATTTGATCTACACGTCGCTCGATGAGCTACCATGATCACTTTGGCGATCATATTTTCGGTTGCACTACTACACGTATCTGCCGGAGTATCACTCTATGTATCCTATACAAAAATTCCTTTACTGGAGAAAAAGCTAGATAAATGCCTTATCATCCAGCAGCACCTTCGCCTACTAAAAAGTTCCGGGCCGGTCGGCCGTATAATTCGTAGCGCATTCATCACCCATGCAATCGCAGACAAAGATAAACTTCATGAAACTGGTCAAATTGACAAGCATCAGATAGAAGCCCTGCCTAAACCCCTGCTCCAGTGGTTAAAAACTTCAAATCAGCTTGGCACTTTATCCTTAGTAATCTTATTAATAAGCGTGTTAACCATGAAAATTAGCCAATAAATATCTATTTCGGCAAGAACCGATACAGAGAGCGAGCCTGACGATTATCGAATTTAGTTACCCTGCCAACAAACAGCGCGTAGTTATAAACGCTTGGCAGGGCGGGGCGGTGACCAGCCGCCATAAACTCGTTTGACAACACTAGAGGATGCTTCCCCATTGAATGCCTGAATCATGCATCCTGACTATGGCTAAAGCGGCGCTCGCCGCAGGGTCGCCAGAAAGGTCGCTGCCGCGATGAACAGACCCGCGAAAGTGCGGTTCATGCGTTGCTGCTGGCGAGGCGTGCGCAGCAGGCGCAACACCTTGGACGCCAAGCCGGTATAACCCGCCATCACCACCGAATCCACCGCCACCATGGTCACGCCGATGATCAGGTACTGCGCCAATAGCGGCGCATGAGGATCGATGAAC